>NZ_CP109017.1:3817500-4152500 GCF_036226765.1 Streptomyces sp. NBC_00670 | reverse complement strand
TCCCGGGGGCCGGCCGACCGGTGCGGCGGCCTCGACCGGGAGGTAGGAGAGATGACGAGGATCTTCAGCGGGATCAAGCCGACGGGGCATCTGACGCTGGGGAACTACCTGGGCGCCGTACGGCGGTGGGCCGAGGTGGACCAGCATGCGGCGAACGCGTTCTTCTGCGTCGTCGATCTGCACGCGCTGACCGTCGACCACGATCCGGCGCGGGTGCGACGGCTCAGCCGGCAGGCGGCGACGCTGCTGCTGGCGGCGGGGCTCGATCCCGCGCTGTGCACCGTGTTCGTCCAGAGTCATGTGGACGAACACGCCCGGCTGTCGTACCTGCTCGAGTGCGTGGCGACGGACGGGGAGATGCGGCGGATGATCCAGTACAAGGAGAAGTCCGTGCGGGAGCGGGAGCGGGGCGGCAGTGTGCGGTTGTCCTTGCTGACGTATCCCGTGCTGATGGCGGCGGACATCCTGGCGTACGGGACGGACGACGTGCCGGTCGGCGACGACCAGGCGCAGCACGTCGAGCTGGCGCGGGATCTCGCGGTGCGGTTCAACCAGCGGTACGGGCACACGTTCGTGGTGCCGAGAGCCGTCCGGCCGCAGGTGGCGGCGCGGGTGATGAGTCTGCAGGACCCGCTGTCCAAGATGGGCAAGAGCGACGACGTCGGGCCGGGGGTCGTCTATCTGCTCGACGAGCCGGAGGCCGTGCGGAAGAAGGTGGCGCGGGCGGTCACCGACAGTGGGCGGGACGTGGTCTACGACCGGGTGGAGCGGCCGGGGGTGGCCAATCTGCTGGAGATCCTCGCGGCGTGCACGGGTGAGGAGCCGGCGGAGTTGGCGGCGGCGTACGACTCGTACGGGGCGTTGAAGCGCGATGTCGCGGAGGCGGTGGTCGAGGTGTTGCGGCCGGTGCGGGAGCGGCATCGGGAGTTGTGCGCGGATCCGGCGTATGTGGAGGGGGTACTGCGAGTGGGGGCCGAGCGGGCCCGGGAGGTGGCCCGGCCCCGGGTCGACGCGGCGTACCGGGCGATCGGGTTGTTGCCGGCGGGGTGAGCGCGCCGTCCGCCCCGTCCGTCCCGGGGGTGCCGCGCGGGTGCGGCGCCCCCGGGAGCGGGGGCGTCAGGTGTTGCTGCCGGAGGCCAGTTCGCGGCTGCGGTCGCGGGCGGCCTCCAGGGCCGCGATCAGTGCGGCGCGGACGCCGTGGTTCTCGAGTTCGCGGATCGCGCTGATCGTGGTGCCGGCGGGGGACGTGACGTTCTCGCGGAGCTTCACGGGGTGTTCGCCGCTGTCCCGGAGCATCGTCGCGGCGCCGATCGCGGACTGGACGATGAGGTCGTGGGCCTTGTCGCGGGGCAGGCCGAGCAGGATGCCGGCGTCCGTCATGGCCTCGACCAGGTAGAAGAAGTACGCCGGGCCGGAGCCGGAGAGGGCGGTGCAGGCGTCCTGCTGCGACTCGGGGACCTGGAGGGTCTTGCCGACGGCGCCGAAGATCTCCTCGGCGTGGGCGACGTGGGCGGGGGTGGCGTGGGTGCCGGGAGAGATGACGGACATGGCCTCGTCGACCAGGGCGGGGGTGTTCGTCATGACGCGGACGACGGGGGTGCCGGGGGTGAGGCGGTCCTCGATGGAGGCGGTGGTGATGCCGGCGGCGCCGCTGATGACCAGGCGGTCGGCGGGGGTGTGGGGGGCGAGTTCGGTGAGGAGGGTGCCCATGTCCTGCGGTTTGACCGTGAGGATGAGGGTGTCCGCGGACTTGGCGGCCTCGGCGTTGGTGACGGGGGTGACGCCGTGGCGGGTGCGGAGGGTTTCTGCGCGGTCGGGGCGGCGGGTGGTGACGAGGAGGTCGGCGGGGGGCCAGCCGGCGCGGATCATTCCGCTGAGCAGGGCTTCGCCGATTTTGCCGGTGCCGAGGACTGCGACTTTCTGGGTCATGGCGTGGGGTGCCCTCCGGGGGTGCGGCGTGTCGTCGTCTTTGGTCATCTTTGCACCGGGGGGTGCGGGTGGGGGGTTGTGTCCGGTGGGCGGACGGGGGGGGGTGGGGCGGTGTGGCTGGGGAGGGTTTTCGCCCCCGCCGCCCCTACCCTTCCCGTCCTCCAGGGGCTCCGCCCCTTCGACCCCGAGGGGTGGGGTGGGGTGGGTGCGGGGCTCCGCCCCGTGCCCCGGCGGGGGCTTCGCCCCCTGCACCCCCGCGGGGCTCCGCCCCTGCACCCCGACAGACGTGAGGGGCTCCGCCCCCAGGCCCCATACAAGGCGGCCCCTAGGGGGCTCCGCCCCCTGAACCCCCGATGGGTTTCACCCCTTGCCCTTGCGTTTCTTGGACGGGTTGCCTGTGCGGCGGGTGGTGCGTTGGGTGTGGCGGGTGCGGGCTGTCTCGTATTCCTGGCGGTGGAGGGACTCGCCGGGGGCTTCCTTCAAGGAGCGGGCGAAGTAGGCCAGGAGCGAGCCGATGAAGCCGATGGCCAGCAGGCCGCGGAGGGAGGCCTGGCGTTCGGGGTCGGGGCGGCGGGTGAAGGAGCCCCAGGTGTGGCTGAACGCCAGTGCGCTGCACACCGCGAACATCACGACGATCAGCACGCTCACCAGGTTGCCGACATCGGCGATGCGCAGCCCCTCGTAGGCGAAGCGCAGGACGAGGCAGCCCAGGGCGGCCGCGACGAGCGAGCCGGCGGACACGGCGGCGCGGCGGGCGGTGTAGCCGCGGAGGCCGGGGTCGTGGTCGACCCAGGTGGTGCCGAAGAAGCGGAGGGGTTCGGGGCGGGGGCCGGTGCCGGTCCGGGGCTCCGGCCGGCCGTACCCCGTGGTCCCGCGTTCGGTTCGTCCGGTTCGTTCGCTCACCGTTTGATTATCGCTCCGCCGTCGCCCGCCCCTCCGGGGAGGGGCGGGCGGCAGGGGTGATCAGGAGCAGCGCGGGGCGACGTAGCCGTCGCTGCCCGTCTTGACGTACGCGTCGGAGACGAACTGCGCGTTGCCGATGCAGTCCCAGATCTTCGACGTGCCGTAGTAGCCGCTGACCGAGTCGCCCGAGCGCTGGCAGATGATCGGGACGCTCGTGCCGGCGGGCAGCGTGCGGACGATGGTGTAGTTCACGCCCGGTCCGCTGCGGACGTGCAGCTCGACGCCCGGGGCGATCGGGTACAGCTTCGTCGCCGCCGCGCTCGCCACCACCGCGTCCCCCGCGGACTCCCCCACCGGCTCCACCGCGAGTGCGGCCGGTGCCGTCGGCACGGACTCCGGTGTGATCTCTTCCGTGGCCATATGGCCTCCCCCGTATGCGAGTTGAGAAAAATTCACGCCAATCACTCTGGCGCCGCCGAGGCTAGCAAGCCCCACGGGATTCGTACGCAGCATCGACTAGGCTCGGCGCGTCGCGTATGCGGACGCGAGCACAGGAGTGACTGATGCCGCCACGGCGCAACGCCGGTACCGAACCGGAAGCGGAACGTCCGAGCTACGCCGGCCAGTACCGGCTGGAGGGCGAGCTCGGCTCCGGTGGCATGGGTGTCGTCCATCTCGCCCGGTCCACCTCGGGGCTGCGCCTCGCGGTGAAGGTGGTGCACGCGCGGTACGCCCAGGATCCGGAGTTCAGGGGGCGGTTCCGGCAGGAGATCGCGGCCGCGCGGCGGGTCAGCGGGGCGTTCACGGCGTCCGTCGTCGACGCCGATCCGGAGGCCGGGCGGCCGTGGATGGCGACGCTCTACATCCCCGGGCCGACCCTCGCCGAGCATGTGAAGCGGAACGGCACACTGCCCGCGGCGCGGCTGCGCCGGCTGATGGCGGGGCTCGCCGAGGCGCTGCGGGACATCCACCGTGTCGGCGTCGTGCACCGGGATCTGAAGCCCAGCAACGTCCTGCTCGCCGAGGACGGCCCCAAAGTCATCGACTTCGGCATTTCCCGGCCCTCCGACAGCGAACTGCACACGGAGACGGGCAAGTTGATCGGCACGCCGCCGTTCATGGCGCCGGAGCAGTTCCGCAGGCCGCGGGAGGTGGGGCCGGCCGCGGACGTCTTCGCGCTGGGGTCCGTACTCGTGCACGCGGCGACGGGGCGAGGGCCGTTCCACTCCGACAGTCCGTATCTGGTGGCATATCAAGTCGTCCACGACGAGCCGGACTTGACAGGTGTGCCGGAGGAGCTCGCCGGGCTCGTCGCACGCTGTCTGGCCAAGGAGCCGGAGGACCGGCCGACGCCGGACGAGTTGATGACGGCCCTGCGGTCGGTGTCCGCCTCGTACGACACGCAGGCGTTCATACCGGCGCAGCGGGAGGCGTCTCCCTTCGAGAGCGAGGTTCAGGAGCCGTCGGACGAGCGTGCGGAGGGGGTCAGGAGGCCGTCGCGTCGGCGGCGGTTGTGGGTGGTGGGGGGTGTGGTCGCCCTGGTGCTCGCTGTTGTGGGTGGTGGTGTCGGCGTGCTCGTCGGGTCCGGGGCGGGGGGTGGCGAGCCGCGGAGTGGGACTTCGGCGGGGAGTGACGTCCGGCCGTGGGCCGTGACGTTGCACGCGTCGTCCGGTGTCGCGGCGAGCGGTATGGCGCACTGCGTGGCCGGGGGCGGGCGGCTGTACTGCACGCGGGACGGGGTGCTGGCGGCGGCCGTCGATCCCCACGACGGGCACACGCTGTGGGTACGTGCGGGCGAGGCCGGCGCGGGGGCCGGGACGCCGGTGCTGTCCGGGGGGTTGCTGCATGTCGTCGGGCAGGGCGGGAAGCGGCTGACCGCGCTCGATCCCGCGACGGGGAGGACGCGGTGGAGCCGGGACATCACCGCGTACGCGGGGCGGGTCGCGCACGCGGGCGGTGTCGTGCTGCTCACCGGTGCCGACTCGAGGGTGACCGCGCTGGACTCCGCGACCGGGGCGGTGAAGTGGCGGCGGGCGGTGCGGGGGCTGTCGTTGCCGACGTTCCGGGTCTACGGGGACGGGCTCGCGTATGTCACGAGTGGCGCCGGCCGGGGTGGGACCACGGTGACCGCCGTGGACCCGGAGACCGGGGGTGTGCGGGCGCGGTGGCGGATGGACGGGGCGTTGACCGTCGTGGGGGCGCGGGGTGGGGCGGTGTGGTTCACCTCCACGGACTCCTCGTCGTACACGGATGCGGTGGTGCGGTACGAGGTGGTGAGCGGGGCGGTGCGGCGGGTTGCCTTGCGGTACCCGTTGCCGGGGGCGCAGGTGGTGGTGCGGGGGGAGGTGGTGTATCTGCTGGCCAGTGGGGGTGCGGTGGTGGCCGTCGGGATGGATGCGGGGGGTGACGGTGGTGGGGCCGGGGGTGAGGCCGGGGGTGAGGCCGGGGGCCGGCAGCTTTGGCGGTTGGAGACGGCTGTGAGTCTGGCGTCCGCGCCGGTGGTGGCCGGGGGGCGGTTGTACTTCATGGCGGCGGACGGGCGGTTGGTGGCGGTGGATGTGGGGCGGGGGACTGTGGTGGGGCAGACGGACGTGCGGATGGGGGGCGTGCGGGGGTCCCTGCCGGGGGCCTTGGGGGTTCCGGTGGTGGTGGGGGAGCGTGTGGTGGGGGCGGCGCCGGACGGGGTGGTGTTCGGGGTGGGGGTGCGGGATCCCTCCGGGTGGTGAGGGTGGGGTTCGCGTGAATTTTTTTCGCCCCCGCCGCCCCTACCCGTCCCATCCTTGACAAGGGGCTCCGCCCCTTGGACCCCGGGAGAGCTCGGGTGGGTGGGGTTGTGTGTCACGTGCGGGTGGGTGGGGGTTGATCGCGCAGTTCCCCGCGCCCCTTACGGGGCACGGTGGGTGACTCGCGACCCCGCGGCGCAGCCGCGCGGAAGACACAGCCCCGCGTCCCTGTTTCAGGGGCGCGGGGAACTGCGCGATCTTTTGGGGGTCCGGGGGCGGAGCCCCTGGAGACGATGGGGGCGAGGAAGCCTCTGGTGGCTCAGCCGAGCTTCGTCACGTCCCGCACCGCGCCCTTGTCGGCGCTCGTCGCCATGGCGGCGTAGGCGCGCAGGGCCGTGGAGACCTTGCGGTCGCGGTTGCGGGGGGCGTAGGCGCCGTCGAGGGCCTCGGCACGCCGGGTGAGTTCCGCGTCGTCGACGAGGAGTTCGATCGTGCGGCCGGGGATGTCGATGCGGATCCGGTCGCCGTCCTCGACGAGCGCGATCGTGCCGCCGGACGCCGCCTCGGGCGAGGCGTGGCCGATGGACAGGCCGGACGTGCCGCCGGAGAAGCGGCCGTCGGTGACGAGCGCGCAGCTCTTCCCCAGGCCGCGCCCCTTCAGGTACGAGGTCGGGTAGAGCATCTCCTGCATGCCGGGCCCGCCCTTGGGACCCTCGTAGCGGATGACGACGACGTCGCCGTCCTTGATCCCCTTGGTGAGGATCTTCTCGACGGCCTCCTCCTGCGAGTCGCAGACGACCGCGGGACCCTCGAACGTCCAGATGGACTCGTCGACACCGGCCGTCTTCACGACACAGCCGTCGACCGCCAGGTTGCCCTTGAGGACGGCGAGGCCGCCGTCCTTGGAGTAGGCGTGGTCGGCGGAGCGGATGCAGCCGCCCTCGGCGTCGGTGTCCAGCGCCTCCCAGCGCTCGGACTGGGAGAAGGCCTCGGCGGAGCGGACGCAGCCGGGGGCCGCGTGCCACAGTTCGACCGCCTCGGGGGACGGGGAGCCGCCGCGCACGTCCCAGGTCTTGAGCCAGTCGGCCAGCGAGGGGCTGTGCACCGAGTGGACGTCCTCGTTGAGCAGGCCGGCCCTGTGCAGTTCGCCGAGGAGGGCGGGGATGCCGCCGGCGCGGTGCACGTCCTCCATGTAGTACGTGCGGTCCTTGGCGACGTTCGGGGCGACCTTGGCCAGGCACGGCACACGGCGCGAGACGGCGTCGATGTGCTCCAGGCCGAACTCGACGCCCGCCTCCTGGGCGGCGGCGAGCAGGTGCAGGATCGTGTTGGTGGAGCCGCCCATCGCGATGTCGAGCGCCATGGCGTTCTCGAACGCGGCGAACGTGGCGACGTTGCGCGGCAGGACCGTGTCGTCGTCCTGCTCGTAGTAGCGGCGGGTGATGTCCATCACCGTGCGCGCGGCGTCCTCGTAGAGCGCCTTGCGGGCCGTGTGGGTCGCGAGGACCGAGCCGTTGCCGGGGAGGGAGAGGCCGATGGCCTCGGTCAGGCAGTTCATCGAGTTGGCGGTGAACATGCCGGAACACGAGCCGCAGGTCGGACAGGCGTTCTCCTCGATGCGGAGGATGTCCTCGTCGGAGATCTTGTCGTTGACGGCGTCGGAGATCGCGTCGACCAGGTCGAGCGTGCGGACCGTGCCGTCGACGAGGGTGGCGCGGCCGGACTCCATCGGCCCGCCGGAGACGAAGACCGTCGGGATGTTCAGGCGCAGCGCGGCCATCAGCATGCCCGGGGTGATCTTGTCGCAGTTGGAGATGCAGACCAGGGCGTCGGCGCAGTGGGCCTCGACCATGTACTCCACGCTGTCCGCGATCAGGTCGCGCGAGGGCAGGCTGTAGAGCATGCCGCCGTGGCCCATCGCGATGCCGTCGTCGACGGCGATCGTGTTGAACTCGCGCGGGATGCCGCCGGCCGCGCTGATCGCCTCGGAGACGATCCGGCCGACCGGCTGCAGGTGCGTGTGGCCGGGCACGAACTCGGTGAAGGAGTTGGCGACCGCGATGATCGGCTTGCGGCCGATGTCCGCGCCGGGTACACCGGAGGCGCGCATAAGGGCGCGGGCGCCCGCCATGTTGCGGCCGTGGGTGACTGTGCGGGACCTCAGCTCGGGCATCGTCGCTCGCTCCTTCGGAGAGTTATGACTGCCGTCGAGCGTACGCCGGTCATCCAGGGTTCGGGACGGGCTGTCCGGAATGCGGGATGTTCGTCTCGGCTCCGCCGGTCGTACGGGGACAGCTCGTACAGGGGGCTCAGCCGCGCGGGAGGTCCGCGGTCGGGGCCAGGTGGAGGCGGGTGAAGGCCAGGGCCTCCGCCAGGTCGGCCTCACGTTCGGCGCTGGACATGGCGCGCCGGGTGTTGACCTCGATCACGACATGGCCGTCGAACCCGGTGCGCGAGAGATGTTCGAGGACCGCCGCGCAGGGCTGTCCGCCGCGGCCGGGCACCAGGTGCTCGTCCTTGGCCGAGCCCTTGCCGTCGGCGAGGTGGACGTGGCCGAGCCGGTCGCCCATGCGGTCGAGCATGCCGAGGGCGTCGGTGCGGGCGGTCGCGGCGTGGCTGAGGTCGATCGTGAAGTGACGGTAGTCGTCCTTGGTGACGTCCCAGTCGGGGGCGTAGGCGAGCATCTCGCGGTCGCGGTAGCGCCAGGGGTACATGTTCTCGACGGCGAACCGCACGTCGGTCTCGTTCGCCATGCGCCAGACGCCGTCGACGAAGTCGCGTGCGTACTGGCGCTGCCAGCGGAACGGGGGGTGGACGACGACCGTGCTCGCGCCGAGCTTCTCGGCGGCGGCGCGGGCCCGCTGGAGCTTGGTCCAGGGGTCGGTGGACCACACGCGCTGCGTGATGAGCAGGCAGGGGGCGTGCACGGCGAGGATCGGTATGCGGTGGTAGTCGCTGAGTCTGCGCAGTGCCTCGATGTCCTGGCTGACGGGGTCGGTCCAGACCATGACCTCGACGCCGTCGTAGCCGAGGCGCGCGGCGATCTCGAAGGCCGTCGCCGTGGACTCCGGGTAGACGGAGGCGGTGGACAGGGCGACCTTCGGCTCCGTTTCCGGGATCTGTACGGGGGGCTCCGCCATGGGGACAGGTTACGGGGTGCGGTTGGGTGACGTGCGGGGCGCCTATTGGGTGGGGTGGTTTGGGGGGCGTTGGCGGCTGCGGGCTCGGATCGGGTTGCTCGCGCAGTTCCCCGCGCTCCTTCAGGGACGCGCCCCCGGCGTATCTCCGAAGGGCGCCCCCTCCCTACATCCCCAGCTGATCCAGGTTCCGCAGGATGACGCCCTCCCTCAGGGCCCATGGGCATATCTCCAGGGATTCGACGCCCAGGAGGTCCATCGCGGCCTCTGCCACCAGCGCGCCGGCGACGAGTTGGTGGGCGCGGTCGGCGGAGACGCCGGGGAGTTCGGCGCGCTCCTCGGTGGTCATCGAGGCGAGCCTGGGGACCCAGGCCTCCAGGGACTCCCGTTTCAGCTCGCGCTGCACGTAGAGACCGTCCGCGGAGCGGGCCGCGCCGCCGATGCGGGCCAGCTGGCGGAAGGTCTTGGACGTGGCCACGACGTGGTCGGGCGGTCCGAACCGGCTGAACTCGCCGACCTTGCGGGCGATCTCGGTGCGCACGTGCCGGCGCAGCGCGCGGACGTCGTCCGGGGCGGGCGGGTCCCCCGGCAGCCGTCCGGCGGTCAGCCGGCCCGCGCCCAGCGGCAGCGACACCGCGGCGTCGGGCTGCTCGTCGATGCCGTACGCGATCTCCAGCGAGCCGCCGCCGATGTCGACGACCAGCAGTTTCCCGGCCGACCAGCCGAACCAGCGGCGGGCGGCGAGGAAGGTGAGCCGGGCCTCCTCCTCGCCGCTGAGCACCTGGAGCTCGACGCCGGTCTCCTCGCGTACCCGGGCCAGGACCTCGTCGGCGTTGCGGGCCTCGCGCACCGCGGAGGTGGCGAAGGGCAGCAGGTCCTCCACGCCCTTGTCCTCGGCGGCCTGGAGGGCGTCGCGGACGACGGCGACCAGGCGGTCGACGCCCTCCGTGCCGATCGCGCCGCCCTCGTCGAGGAGTTGGGCGAGCCGCAGCTCCGCCTTGTGCGAGTGGGCGGGCAGCGGGCGGGCGCCGGGGTGCGCGTCCACCACCAGCAGGTGGACCGTGTTCGATCCCACGTCGAGGACACCGAGTCTCATGGACGCAAACGCTACTGCCGACGGGCACTTACCCTGGAGGCGTGCCAAAGACGAAAAACGCGAAGAGCGGCAAGCGGGGCGAAAACGCCGGGCCCGCGGCAGGTTCGAAGGCCCCTTCGCCGGTGCGTGACACGGCCGACGAGAAGGGGCTCGACTTCGCGCGCGCGTGGGTGGAGTTCCCCGACCCGGCCGACGACGAGCAGGTCTTCCGCTGCGACCTGACCTGGCTGACCTCGCGCTGGAACTGCGTCTTCGGCGCCGGCTGCCAGGGCATCGAGGCGGGCCGCGCCGACGACGGCTGCTGCACGCTGGGGGCGCACTTCTCCGACGAGGAGGACGAGGAGCGCGTCGCCGGTCATGTGGCGAGGCTCACGCCGGACATCTGGCAGCACCACGACGAGGGGCATCGGGGCGGCTGGGTCTCCGAGGACGACGAGGGATCGCGCCAGACCCGTCCGTTCCAGGGCTCGTGCATCTTCCAGAACCGTCCCGGTTTCGCGGGCGGCTCCGGCTGCTCGCTGCACATCCTGGCGCTGCGCGAGGGCCGCGAGCCGCTGGAGACCAAGCCGGACGTGTGCTGGCAGCTCCCGGTGCGGCGGACGTACGACTGGATCGACCGGCCCGACGACACCCGCGTGCTCCAGGTGTCGATCGGCGAGTACGACCGCCGGGGCTGGGGCCCGGGCGGGCACGACCTGCACTGGTGGTGCACGTCGGCGACCTCGGCGCACGGCGCGGGCGACCCGGTGTACGTGTCCTACCGGGCGGAGCTGACCGAGCTGATGGGCAAGGCCGGGTACGACCGGCTGGTCGAGCTGTGCGAGGAGCGGCTGGCCCGGGGGCTGCCGCTGGTGGCCCCGCATCCGGCGGATCCGGTGCGCTGAGCGGTCCCCCGAAGCCCTACTGCGCGGGGCTCGCCTCGTCCGGGGTGTCCGGCGGGGGTGTGGAGCCGTCGCCGCCGGCCGGTGGGGTGGGGTCGGTGGCGCTCGGGGTCGGGGTCGGGTCGTCCGGCGTGGGGTCGGGGTCCGGTGTGTCCGGGGTGCCGGTCGGGCGCGGGTGGTGGTGATGGTGGTGGTGGCCGCGGGGCGGCGCCGGGGGGTCGGTGTCGGGGGCGTCGGTGCCCGCGGTGCCGTAGCCGTCGATGGTGACCGTGGCGCCGCCGGGGGCGAGCGTCACGCGCGCGTGCCAGGCGCCGGAGGGTTCGCTCAGGTGGTCGACGTACACCTTCACGGTGACCGACTCGCCGGGGGCGAGGGTGCCGGAGGTGCGGCTCAGGTAGAGCCAGGGCGCGGTGGTGCGCGCCGACCAGTGGACCGGTGAGCCGCCGGTCGCCCGGAGGGTGACGAGGGTCGTCGTGCCGCTGCTCCACGCGCTCACGGTGACGCCGCCGGCGCTGGGGGCGTCCGTGTCGCCGTCCACGACGGCCACGTCGACGTCGGTGCCGTCGGAGGCGCCGCGACGGCCGGGGCGGCGGGAGTCGGGGCTCACGCGCGCGTTGCCCGCGTTCTCGTACGTGTCCCCCGCCCCGCCGTCGAGCGCTCCCGGGTCCTGGGCCTCGCCTGCGGTGGCGGGGCGGCCGTCGGAGCCCTCGCCGATGAGCGGGGCACCCCGGTAGGCGGCCCACAGGGCGAGGACGGGGGCGGCGACGACGGTGGCGACGACCGTCGTGGTGAGCGCCCGGGCGCGCATGCGCTCGCGGCGGGCGGCGTGGTCGCCGGGGTCCATGGGGAAGCCGCGCCGGTCGAAACGGGGGCCCTTGCCGCGCACGCGCGCGTGGTGCGCGCTCGCCGCGCGCAGGGCGGCGCGGGGCGCGGGCAGGACGGGCAGTTCGTCGGGGGTGACGGTGGCGCCGGGCCAGCTGCCGGGGACGGCGCGTTCGGCGGTGCGGCGGCAGCGGGGGCAGTCGTCGACGTGCCGGACGAGTTCGGTGCGCAGGGCGGGGCCGAGGACGAGCCGGCGGTCACTGGTGAGGTGGGCGACGCCGGGGCAGGCGCCCGTCTCCACGACGGTGAGGGCGGTGCGGGTGCGCTCCACCTCGCAGGCGGCGGAGGCGAGGAGTTCGCGGGCGGTGGCGAGGTCCTGGCCGAGGACGGCGGCCACCTCGTGGGCGGCGAGCCGGTGGCGTACGGCCAGCTCCAGCGCCTCGCGCTGCTCGGGGGTGGTGCCGGCCGCCTCCGGCCAGGCCAGCAGGGCGAGCTCGCGGCGGCGGCGCTCGCGGGTGTCCGGGGTGAGGTCCGTGGCGCCGGGGGTGGCGGCGATCGCGGCGGCGGCACGGCGGTCGGCGGCGTCCTTGGCCGCGTTCTTGGTCGCGTTCTTGGTCGTGCTTCCGGCCGTGTCGCCGCGGTCGGAGGAGCGGCCGGCCGCGTGGGTCGCGGTGCGGCGGCGGCCGGACTCGGCGAGGCGGCGCCGGCAGGCCCAGCGGGCCAGCGCGTAGAGCCAGGCGCGGTGGTCGGCGGCGGCCGACGGGCCGTGCCGGCCGCGCCGCTCGGCCACGGCGAGGACGTCGCCGAGGGCGGCGGTCGCGGCGTCGTGGTCGCACAGGACGGACAGACAGTAGGTGAACAGGCCGTCCAGAGGGGGCTCGCACGCTGCGGGCGGGCGCGTGGATGTGCGCTCGGTTGTGCGCGCGCTCCCTTGCGCCGGGCGCGCGCCGGTGGGGTACGTGGGGGTTTCCGGACTGCTGCTCATCACCCGTGCGACCGTAGGCGCGGATGCGCTGTCCGTTCTCACCCCTTCCGCACTTTTACTCCGTACGGGTGAAACGATCCCTCATCCGAGTGCGCGGCGCCCTCCCGGCGGGTTCAGTGTGCGCTCCGGGGTGGGGGGATTCGGTTCGTAGTGCGGCTGCGGGTCGCGTCGTGGCTTGTCGCGCAGTTCCCCGCGCTTCTTAAAAGCAGGGGGCACCCCACTGCCTTCAGGGGCGCGGGGAACTGCGCGAGCAACCACAAACCACCCGCACCCCGCCGGCGAACCCCAGCCACCCGAGCTCTGTCGCGCCTCCCCGCACCCACTGTCAGTGCCCCCCGTTACCGTTTTCGCATGGCTGCCCGTACCAAGACCACCAAGGACCGTCCCTCCTACCGCTGCACGGAGTGCGGCTGGCAGACGGCCAAGTGGCTCGGCCGCTGCCCCGAATGCCAGGCCTGGGGCACCGTCGAGGAGTACGGCGCGCCCGCCGTCCGCACGACGACCCCCGGCCGCGTCACCACGGCCGCCCTCCCCATCGCCGAGGTCGACGGCCGCCGGGCCACCGCCCGCTCCACCGGCGTCCCCGAGCTGGACCGCGTGCTCGGCGGCGGTCTGGTCCCCGGCGCGGTCGTCCTCCTCGCGGGCGAACCCGGCGTCGGCAAGTCCACGCTCCTGCTGGACGTCGCGGCCAAGGCCGCGGGACCCGACCACCGCACCCTCTACGTCACCGGCGAGGAGTCCGCGAGCCAGGTCCGGATGCGCGCCGACCGCATCAAGGCGCTCGACGACGACCTCTACCTCGCCGCCGAGACCGATCTCGCCGCCGTCCTCGGCCACTTGGACGAGGTGAAGCCGTCCCTGCTGATCGTCGACTCGGTGCAGACGGTCGCCTCCCCCGAGATCGACGGCGCCCCCGGCGGCATGGCACAGGTCCGCGAGGTGGCCGGCGCCCTCATCCGCGCCTCCAAGGAACGCGGCATGGCCACGCTCCTGGTGGGCCACGTCACGAAGGACGGCGCCATCGCGGGCCCCCGCCTCCTGGAACACCTCGTGGACGTCGTGCTGCACTTCGAGGGCGACCGCCACGCCCGCCTCCGCCTCGTACGCGGCGTCAAGAACCGGTACGGCGCCACGGACGAGGTCGGCTGCTTCGAACTGCACGACGAGGGCATCGTGGGCCTGGCCGACCCCAGCGGCCTGTTCCTCACCCGGCGGGACGAACCGGTGCCGGGCACCTGCCTGACCGTCACTCTGGAGGGCCGCCGTCCGCTGGTCGCCGAGGTGCAGTCGCTCACGGTCGACTCCCAGCTGCCCTCGCCCCGCCGCACCACCTCGGGGCTGGAGACGTCCCGCGTCCAGATGGTGCTCGCCGTGCTCGAACAGCGCGGCCGGATCAGCGCGCTGGGCAAGCGGGACATCTACTCGGCGACGGTCGGCGGGGTGAAGCTCTCCGAGCCCGCCGCCGACCTCGCCATCGCCCTCGCGCTGGCCTCCGCAGCGAGCGACACCCCGCTGCCGAAGAACCTCGTCGCGATCGGCGAGGTGGGCCTGGCGGGCGAGGTGAGACGGGTCACGGGCGTGCAGCGCAGGCTCGCCGAGGCGCACCGGCTGGGCTTCACGCATGCCCTGGTCCCGGCCGATCCGGGGAAGATCCCGCCGGGCATGAAGGTGCTGGAAGTGGCGGACATGGGGGACGCGCTGCGGGTCCTGCCGCGCTCCCGTCGCCGAGAGGCCCCGCAGGAGCGGGAGGACCGCCGGTAGACTTTGCCCTGGTCTCGCCCGTCCGTACGAACCGAGAGTGCGACACGGAGCGCCCCAGAACCCGCGACCGGAGGAGTGCAGTGGCAGCCAACGACCGGGCGGCAGCTCCCGGAAAATCCGGTGGGAGTTCCGGTGCCGACGGCCTGATGCGCGCCTCCCTGAGCGCCGTGGCGCCCGGCACGGGCCTGCGCGACGGACTGGAGCGGGTGCTGCGCGGCAACACCGGCGGACTCATCGTGCTCGGCTCCGACAAGACCGTCGAGTCGATGTGCACGGGCGGCTTCGTCCTGGACGTCGAGTTCACCGCGACGCGCCTGCGCGAGCTGTGCAAGCTCGACGGCGGCATCGTGCTCTCCTCCGACCTCTCCAAGATCCTCCGCGCGGGCGTGCAGTTGCTGCCCGACCCGACGATCCCCACGGAGGAGACGGGCACCCGGCACCGCACCGCGGACCGGGTCAGCAAGCAGGTCAAGTACCCCGTGGTGTCGGTCTCGCAGTCGATGCGCCTGATCGCGCTGTACGTCGACGGACAGCGCCGGGTCCTGGAGGACTCGGCGGCGATCCTGTCCCGCGCCAACCAGGCGCTGGCCACGCTGGAGCGCTACAAGCTCCGCCTGGACGAGGTGGCGGGCACGCTGTCGGCGCTGGAGATCGAGGACCTGGTGACGGTCCGGGACGTCTCGGCGGTCGCGCAGCGCCTGGAGATGGTCCGCCGCATCGCCACCGAGATCGCCGAGTACGTGGTCGAGCTCGGCACCGACGGCCGTCTCCTCGCCCTCCAGCTCGACGAGTTGATCGCGGGCGTGGAGCCCGAGCGCGAACTGGTCGTACGGGACTACGTCCCCGAGCCCACCGCCAAGCGCTCCCGCACGGTCGACGAGGCCCTCGCCGAACTCGACGCGCTGAGCCACGCGGAGCTCCTGGAGCTGTCCACGGTCGCCCGCGCGCTCGGTTACACCGGCTCCCCCGAGGCGCTGGACTCCGCCGTCTCCCCGCGCGGCTTCCGGCTCCTCGCGAAGGTGCCCCGGCTGCCCGGCGCGATCATCGACCGCCTGGTGGAGCACTTCGGCGGACTGCAGAAGCTGCTCGCCGCGAGCGTCGACGACCTCCAGACGGTCGACGGCGTCGGCGAGGCGCGTGCGCGGAGTGTCCGCGAGGGGCTGTCACGGCTCGCGGAGTCCTCGATCCTCGAGCGGTACGTCTGAGGCTACGGCCGCTTTTTCGGCGACCCCTCGGTCCCTTCAGTCCTTCGCCAGGACGAACGACGTCTGCGCCTTGGCGAATCCGGCGGCCTTCGCCTCCACCAGGTACGTGCCCGCGGACGCCCTGCCCGCCTTCGGCGTCGCGCAGTGGGGGGCGCTCGGCTCGCGGTCCCACTTCACCGTGTACGTCGCGCTGCCCTCGGCCGGCACCCGGAAGAGGACGCTGCCGGCGCCCTTGGGGCAGTCGTCGGAGGCCCAGAAGTCGTCGTCCTCACCCGTCTGTGTGATCGTCAACACGACGTGCTTCGGGCCGAGATCGACCTTGCAGTCACCGGCGGAGGTGTTGCGGGCGGTCACCTCAAGGGTGGGGGTCTGCTCGGGGTCGTAGGTGTTGTGGACGCTGCTCAGGGTCAACTTCACCGCGCTCGCCGTGCAGTTGGGCAACGAGGAGCCGGCGGGCACCTGTTCGCCGGTGACGCCGCCACCGCCGGTCGCGGCGGAGCCGCCCTCCGTACCGCCGGTGGAGCCGCCGCCGTTGCCGGTGCCGTCGCTGTCCCCGGAGCTGTCCCCGGTGCCGTCGCCGGATCCGTCGTCGGAGCCGCTGGTGTCGCCGTCACCGCCGCCGCCCGACTCGTCCCGGCCGCCGGGGTGTTGGCTGATCGCGGGGCCCGAACTGGAGGGGCCCGGGGTGATCGAGGGCGCGGGATTCTTGCCGTCGCCACCGCCCTCGTCCTTCTTCCCGCCGCCCCCGCCGAAGCCGACGATCCACACGACGAGGAGTGCCAACACGCCGACTACGGCAGCGAGAACGGCCCTCCGACGCCAGTAGATGGAGGAGGGAAGCGGCCCGACCGGATTGCGCAGAGATCCCACGGCGCAAACCTTACGAGAGATCGCTGCGCCAACTGGGCGTCACCCGCCGCCCAACGGCAACTTTTCTGGATCATCGTCTGATCCGACGATCGTCAGGTGCGCCTCCGGGTGGGTCGCTGGGGCGCGGGAGAGCTCGGGGGTTCTTGTTCGTCGGCGGGTGCGGGTGGGCGGGGGCCTCTCGCGCAGTTCCCCGCGCCCCTTCCCCACGACACCCGGAACCCCGCCGAGCGCGACACGCCGCAGCAGTGGCCCGGCGCGTGGCAGGATCGAAAGCGCCATGACAGCACCCACCGCGCACACCGCAGACACCCCCGCCGCCGCCTCCCCCACGACCAACCCCATCCCGACGCCCGCCGCGGACCCCACGCAGCCCGCGCCCCCGGCCGTTCCCGGCGGGAACCTCCACAGCCCCGTCATCGCCTGGTTCGAGTCGCACGCCCGTGACCTCCCCTGGCGTCGCCCCGACGCCGGGCCCTGGGGCGTGATGGTCAGCGAGTTCATGCTCCAGCAGACGCCGGTCAACCGCGTGCTGCCCGTCTACGAGCAGTGGCTCGGCCGCTGGCCGCGCCCCGCCGATCTGGCCAAGGAGGCGCCCGGCGAGGCCGTCCGCGCCTGGGGCCGTCTCGGCTACCCCCGCCGCGCGCTGCGGCTGCACGGCGCGGCCGTCGCCATAACGGAACGGCACGGCGGCGACGTCCCCACCGACCACGCCCAGCTGCTCGCCCTGCCCGGCATCGGCGAGTACACCGCCGCCGCGGTGGCGTCGTTCGCGTACGGCCAGCGGCACGCCGTGCTGGACACCAACGTCCGCCGCGTGCTGGCCCGCGCGGTCACCGGCGTCCAGTACCCGCCGAACGCGACCACGGCCGCCGAGCGCAAGCTGGCCCGCGCCCTGCTTCCGGAGGACGAGCACACGGCCTCCCGCTGGGCCGCCGCGTCGATGGAGCTCGGGGCGCTGGTGTGCACGGCGAAGAACGAGAGCTGCCACCGCTGCCCCATCGCCGACCGGTGCGCCTGGCACGTCGCGGGCAAGCCCGCGCACGACGGCCCGCCGCGCCGCGTGCAGCCGTACGCGGGGACGGACCGTCAGGTGCGCGGCCGGCTGCTCGCCGTGCTCCGGGAGGCCGCCCACCCCGTTCCGCAGGCGGCCCTGGACCGCGTCTGGAACGAACCGGTGCAGCGCGCCCGGGCGCTGGACGGTCTGGTCTCGGACGGGCTCGTCGAACCCCTGCCCGGCGGCCGCTACCGCCTCCCGGTGAGCTGAGCCCGGCCGGCCCCGCGATGCGCGGCCACCCCTTTTACCCACACTCACCCGTCCCACACCCCGTCGACAGCGACGTCACAGTCACAGTCCCCGTCCGTAGCCCGCCACCCCCGCCACAAATCCCCCAAAGCCGTATGTGACACCCCCTCTCCTTAGCTCGCGCTTACGTCTGTTACACAACCGACGGACAGCCGAGCGCCGTCCGCAGGCTTCCTCGGACAGCCTCGTGACAACGCCTCCGTAGCTTTCTTTCCGTACCCGGCGAAGACAGGCGGCCGGAACGGAGAACCGACGACGACAGGTCGGGCACGGGGCACGGGAGGCGATGGAGATGGCACAGGGCCAGGGCGAGGTGCTCGAGTTCGAGGAGTACGTCCGTACGCGACAGGACGCGCTGCTGCGCAGTGCGCGCCGGCTGGTGCCGGACCCGATCGACGCCCAGGATCTGCTGCAGACCGCGCTCGTACGGACGTACGGCCGCTGGGAGGGCATAGCCGACAAGCGGCTGGCCGACGCCTATCTGCGCCGGGTCATGATCAACACCCGTACCGAGTGGTGGCGTGCCCGCAAGCTGGAGGAGGTGCCCACCGAGCAGCTCCCGGACGCCTCGGTCGACGACTCGGCCGAGCAGCACGCGGACCGCGCCCTGCTGATGGATGTCCTCAAGGTTCTCGCTCCCAAGCAACGCAGCGTCGTGGTCCTGCGACACTGGGAGCAGATGACCACGGAGGAGACCGCCGCCGCCCTCGGCATGTCGGCCGGCACGGTCAAGAGCACGCTGCACCGGGCGCTCGCCCGGCTCCGCGAGGAGCTGGAGGCCCGCGATCTGGACGCACGCGCGCTGGAGCGTGAGGAGCGGGAGCGTTGCGCGGCGTAGGCAGAAAAGCCCGGCTGCCGGGCGAGGTCCTGAAGGCGGTGATCACGGCGGTGTCCGCGATCACCGCCCTCGGCCTTTTCGTCTCCGCGTGCGGCACGGGCGGGACCGGCGCCCGCGACGAGGGCCCGGCGGACAGTGACTCCCTGGCCCCGGTCTCCTCGCCGTCGCTCTCGTCTCGGGTGTCGACGCCGACGCCGGCGCCGCCCTCGGAGTCGGTGCCCGCCCCGGCCGAGCAGGAGAAGCAGCGGGGGCTCGCGGTCAAGCTCGTGCAGAGCGACCCCAAGGTGAGCCCGTCGGTGAAGCGCCAGCTCAAACCGTGCGTGGCGGACGAGTACCCGGTGGACGTGTCGTACGGCGGGCTGACCGGGGGATCCTCGGACGACGTCGTGGTGAACGTGATGACGTGTGGAGACGCGGTGGGCGTCGGCTCGTACGTGTACCGGCTGGAGAAGCACGGGTACGAAAATGTGTTCAGGGCCGAGGAGCCGCCGGTCTACGCGGAGATCGACCGCGGTGATCTGGTGGTGACCCAGCAGCTGTACCGCAAGGGCGACTCGGTCTCCTATCCGTCCAGCGTCGAGGTCATCACCTATCGCTGGTCGGCGGACCATTTCACCGAGGAGTCCCGCGTGCACAACGACTACAGCAACGCGGTGGACGAGGACCCGGTGACGGGCCCCAGTGCCGGCTGAACCCGGCCGTTCGCGCGGCGGTCCGCATTTTCCCCTCCCTTCTCATTTCCCCCTCCCTTCTCCTGAGAGCACCGATGCCAGAGCAGACCCACGTCCTGTTCGTGGAGGACGACGACGTCATCCGCGAGGCCACCCAGCTCGCGCTGGAGCGTGACGGCTTCGCGGTCACCGCCATGCCCGACGGGCTGTCGGGCCTGGAGTCGTTCCGCGCCCGGCGCCCCGACATCGCGCTGCTTGACGTGATGGTGCCGGGGCTGGACGGGGTCAGCCTGTGCCGGCGGATCCGGGACGAGTCGAACGTGCCGGTGATCATGCTCTCCGCACGCGCCGACTCCATCGATGTCGTCCTCGGCCTGGAGGCGGGCGCCGACGACTACGTGACGAAACCGTTCGACGGTGCCGTCCTGGTCGCCCGGATCCGCGCGGTGCTGCGCCGCTTCGGGCACGCCGGGGGCGTGCGGGCCAACGAGCCGGATCCGGTGGCCGAGGGCGGGGTGCTCACCTTCGGCGAGCTGGAAGTGGACACCGGGGGCATGGAGGTGCGCCGCTCCGGGCGGCCGGTGTCGCTCACCCCGACCGAGATGCGGCTGCTCCTGGAGTTCTCCGCCGTGCCGGGCACGGTGCTGTCACGTGACAAGCTGCTGGAGCGCGTGTGGGACTACGGCTGGGGCGGGGACACCCGCGTCGTCGACGTCCATGTGCAGCGGCTGCGGACGAAGATCGGCCAGGACAGGATCGAGACGGTCCGCGGCTTCGGCTACAAGCTGAAGGCCTGAGCGGGGCGGGAGGGTACGGAGCATGTTGCGGCGCCGAAGCCGGTCCGGCGGCGACGGGAACGAGGACGGGGACGGCGGCGTCCCGCACGCACGCGCGGCGGGCGACGACGGCGGCTCCGGCATCATCGGGCGCCGGGCCGGCCGGGGTGACGGGCGTGGTGCGGGCGGCGGGCGTGGTGCCGGTGGCGGGCGTGGTGCCGGTGTGTGCGGTCTGCGGGTGACGGGGCTCAGCGAGCCCCAACCCGGAGAGTCGGAGTTCTCGGAGTTGTCGGGCTTCGGCGTGCCGGAACTGGACGGCGTCGGGCCGCACGAGCCGGTCGGGTCAGGACTCGACGCGCACGCCCCCGGCGCGCACGGCGGCGGTCCGCGCGGCCAGCGGATGCGCACGGGGCTGCGGTGGAAGCTCAGCGCGGCGATCGCGCTGGTCGGCGCGCTCGTGGCGGTCGCCCTGAGCCTGGTGGTGCACAACGCGGCGCGCGTCTCGATGCTGGACAACTCGCGCGACCTGGCCGACGAGCGGATCCAGGTGGCGCAGCGGATGTACGAATCCGGGCGCACCCAGGCCTTCGGCGTCAAGGTGGACGACCCGACCATCCCCCGTGACCTGCTGGCGCGGGTCAAGCAGGGCCGGCGGGCCACGTACGTGGCGGAGGGGCCGCACGGCGTGCCGGACATCTGGGCGGCCGTACCGCTCAAGGACGGCAGGGTGCTGTCGCTCCAGACCACCTTCACGGACCGCAGCGCCAGTGTGCTGAACGACCTGGACGAGGCCCTGCTGATCGGGGCGATCGCGGTCGTCCTCGGCGGCAGCGCGCTCGGTGTGCTCATCGGCGGTCAGATGTCCGGGCGGCTGCGCAAGGCGGCGGCCGCGGCGAACCGGGTCGCCATGGGCGAGACGGACGTACGGGTGCGGGACTCGATCGGCGGCGTCGTACGGGACGAGACGGACGACCTGGCGCGGGCGGTGGACGCGATGGCGGACGCGTTGCAGCAGCGCATCGAGGCCGAGCGCCGGGTGACCGCGGACATCGCGCACGAGCTGCGCACCCCGGTGACGGGGCTGCTCACGGCGGCCGAGCTGCTGCCGCCCGGCCGGCCGACCGAGCTGGTCCTCGACCGGGCGAAGGCGATGCGGACGCTGGTCGAGGACGTGCTGGAGGTGGCCCGCCTGGACGGGGCGTCGGAGCGGGCCGAGTTGCAGGACATCATGCTCGGGCAGTTCGTGACCCGGCGGGTGGCGGTGAAGGACGCGGCCGTCGAGGTGACGGTGGTGCACGAGTCCGCGGTCACGACGGACCCGCGCCGGCTGGAGCGCGTGCTGTTCAACCTGCTGGCGAACGCGGCTCGGCACGGGCGGCCGCCGGTGCGGGTGTGGGTGGAGGGCCGGGTGATCCGGGTACGGGACCACGGGCCCGGTTTCCCCAAGGAGCTGCTGGAGGAGGGGCCGAGCCGGTTCCGCACCGGCAGCTCCGACCGGGCGGGCCGGGGCCACGGCCTGGGTCTGACGATCGCCGCGGGCCAGGCGCGGGTGCTCGGCGCCCGCCTCACCTTCCGCAACGTGACCGTCCCGGGAGCGCCCGGGACGGCCCCCGCCGAGGGGGCGGTGGCCGTCCTCTGGCTCCCGGAGCACGCCCCCACCAACACCGGCAGCTTCCCTGCGCTCCCGAGGAGCGCGCCCTAGGAGGCGCGCCGTGCGTCAGGGCCGGAGGTTCTCCAGGTCCTCCAGCAGGCTGGGGTGCGTGGGCTGCCAGCCGAGGGTCTCGCGGGTGTGGGCGCTGGACGCGGGCTGATCCGTGACGAAGATCGGGGCGAACGGCCCGAAGGTCTCGTCCGGGACCCGCTCGACCGGCAGGCCGAGCCGCCGGCCGATGACCGCCGCGATGTCCCGCACCGCGTCGCCCTCGTCGGCGACGGCGTGCCAGGCAGTGCCGGCCGGGGCCTTCTCCAGGGCGAGCCGGAACAGGACGGCCGCGTCGCGCGCGTGCACGGCCGGCCAGCGCTGGGTGCCGTCGCCGGGGTAGCCGGCCACCCCGGAGTCGCGTGCCGCACGGGTCAGCAGGCCGGCGAAGCCGCCGTCGCCCTCGTTGTGGACGGTGCGCGGCATGCGCACGGCCGAGCTGCGCACCCCGCGCGAGGCGAGTGCCAGTACCGCCGTGACCGAGTGGGCCCGGCCGGCCACCGGGCCCTCGGTCGGCAGCGGGTCGGCCTCGGTGGAGGCGCGGCCCGCCACCCAGGGAGTGCCCGAGACGGTGACGAGCGGGCGGTCGGTGCCGAGGAGTACCTCGCCGAGCGCGGTGAGGGCGGCGCTCTCCTCGGCGATGCCCCGGGCGAGTGACTCCGGGCTGCCGTAGTCGCGTCCGAAGGCCAGGCTGATCACGCCGTCGGTCTGCGCGGCGCCGGACCGCAGGACGTCCAGGTCCGCGAGCTCACCGCGCAGCACCTTGGCGCCGGCGGCTTCGAGGGTCTGTGCGGAGGCGTCCGAGCGGGCCAGGGCGAGGACGGTGTGGCCGCTGTCGAGCAGTTCGGCGACGACGGCGGACCCGATGGTGCCGGTGCCACCGGTGACGAAGACATGCATGAGCGCTCCCTTGAGGACGGTGGTTGAGGGGGAGACAAGCGATGGGACCGTTGTCCCATCACCGACATTACACGGTGACGGGACTGTTGTCCCATCACTGGCCCGCCTATCCTGTCCGTCATGGCCAGATGGGAACCAGGGGCAGCCCAGCGACTCGTCGTCGCGGCCGTCGACCTGTTCACCGAGCAGGGGTACGACGCCACGACGGTGACGCAGATCGCCGAGCGCGCGGGCGTCACCAAGAGCACGTTCTTCCGGTACTTCTCCGACAAGCGGGAGCTGCTCGTCGCGGGACAGGAGACGCTCAGCAGGCTGCTCGCCGAGGGCATCGCGGAGGCACCCCCGGAGGCGACGCCGCTGCAGGCGGTGGCGGCGGGGCTGGAGCGTGCGTCGGGGGCGATGGGGCCGGCCAACCGGGAGCTGGGGCCCCGGCTGCGGGCGGCCGTGGCGGCCAGTACGGAGCTGCAGGAGCGGGACGCGCTCAAGAGCGTCGGCATGGCCGCCGCTATGACGGCCGCGCTGGTCGCCCGGGGCGTCCCCGAGCCGACCGCCCACCTCGCGGCCGAACTGGGCGTCCTCGCGTTCAAACGGGGCTACGCGAAGTGGTCGGAGTCCCACGCCGACTCCCCCGACACGGCCTCGCTGGCCCCCCACACCCTCGCAGCCCTGTCGGACCTGCACGAGGCGACGACAACACTGGGCTGACCGCCCGGCCCACTCACTGCGCGGCTCCGCCGCAGAGGGCTGAGCCTCTTGCACGGCTCCGCCGCAGGGGCGCGAGCATCGCGCCCCGTAAGGGGCGCGGGGAACTGCGCGAGCAACCACATCGCTCCCGCACCCGTCCCACAACCCCACCCACCACCCACCCACCCCCTCACGCGCCCTCCCGCGGGGTCGAAGGGGCAGAGCCCCTGGGGGACGGGAAGGGTAGGGGCGGCGGGGGCGAAAACCGCCCCCGCCACCCGATCCAAGGCCGTACCCGGCCGCACCCCGGCGGGGGCCGGTCGCGCACCCGCGGCCCCCTACGTGGCGCGAGCCGCGCGAAGAAACAGCCCCGCGCCCCTTACGGGGCCCACGCACGCCAAGGCCCCCCGGGCGAACCCGGGGGGCCTTGGGAGGCGGAGCGTGGGGAAGGTCAGACGGCCTCTGCAACCGTCGGCCGCTCCCCGGCGGCGTCCCCAGCCGCCCCCTCCGCCGTCTTGGGCCCCCCGGCCCCCCGCAACGGCACCTCCTTGACGAACACCGCCGCCACCAGCGCCACCACAGCCACCACCGCACCCAGCACGAACGCCGAATGCGTCCCCGCGGACACCGCGAACTGGTACGCCTCCCGCGCCTGCGCCGGCAGCTTCGCCAGGCTCGCCGCGTCGAGCTGCGCCGACTGCTCGGTCATCTTGCCCCCGAGCGCCCCCGCCCGCTGCACCATCTCGTCCTGCACCCGGTTGTTGAACAGCGCACCCATGATGGCGACACCGAACGAGGACCCGAGCGTCCGGAACAGCGTGGTGGAGGACGAGGCGACGCCCATGTCCTTCATCTCGACGCTGTTCTGCGCCACCAGCATGGTGATCTGCATCAGGCAGCCCATGCCCGCACCGAGCACGGCCATGTAGATCCCGGAGGTCAGCCGGGTGGTCTCGGTGTCCATCCGCGACAGCAGGAACAGTCCGACGATCATCAGCACGCTGCCGGCGACCGGGAACACCTTGTAGCGGCCGCTGTTGGTGGTGACCCGGCCGGCCACCATCGACACGGCGAGCATCGCGCCGAGCATCGGCAGCAGCAGCAGTCCGGAGTTGGTGGCGGACGCCCCCTGCACCGCCTGCTGGTACAGCGGCAGGAAGAGCACCGCGCCGAACATCACGAACCCGGTGATGAAGCCGATGACCGACATCAGCGAGAAGTTGCGGCTGCGGAAGATGTGCAGCGGCATGATCGGCGCGGCCGCCCTGGTCTGCCAGAACAGGAACCCGACGAGCGCGGCGACGCCGATGCCGATCAGCTCCATGATCCGCGCCGAGCCCCAGGCGTACTCCGTGCCGCCCCAGGTGGTGACCAGCACGATGGAGGTGATGCCCACGGTCAGCAGCGCGGCGCCGAGGTAGTCGATCCGGGTCTGCGCGCGCTTCTTCGGCAGGTGCAGCACGGCGCTGATGGCGATGAGCGCGACCGCGCCGAGCGGCAGGTTGATGTAGAAGGACCAGCGCCAGCCGAGGTGGTCGGTGATGGTGCCGCCGACCAGCGGGCCCGCGATCATCGCGAGCGCCATCACGCCGGCCATCATGCCCTGGTACTTGCCGCGCTCCCGCGGCGGGATCAGATCACCGATGATCGCCATGACGCCGACCATCAGACCGCCCGCGCCGAGGCCCTGCACGGCCCGGAAGCCGATGAGCTGCCCCATGTCCTGCGCCATGCCGCTGAGCGCCGACCCGATCAGGAAGAGCACGATCGAGGTCATGAAGACGCCCTTGCGCCCGTACATGTCGCCGAGCTTGCCCCACAGGGGCGTCGAGGCGGCCGTCGCGAGCGTGTACGCGGTGACCACCCACGACAGGTGTTCGAGCCCGCCGAGCTCACCGACGATCGTCGGCATCGCGGTGCCGACGATCATGTTGTCGAGCATCGCGAGCAGCATCGCGATCATCAGGGCGAGCAGGACGACGCGTACGCTGCGCGGCTGCTTGCCGCCGTCCTCGGCCCCGGGTTTCTCGGCCCCCACGGGGCCCTTGCCCGCTATGTCCGCCGTCTCCGCCATCGTCCCCACATCCCCTGCTTGCCACTGATGCCCTCGCGCGCCGCCGCGTGCGGGGCGGTCTCACCGGTTCCGGTTACTTACTTGCCGCCCGGCTAGTTCTTTACATTGCGAGAAGGTAGCCTGGTAACTAGCCGGGCGTCAAGTAAGTTTCTCCCGGGCCGCCGGACAGCCGGACGGCGGGCAGGTCCGAGGGAGTGCGAGGAGAGACGGAATGGGCAGCACCATGGACGACAACAGGCGCCGGCGGCGGGGCGACACCCGCCAGCGCATCCAGGACGTTGCCCTCGCCCTCTTCTCCGAGCAGGGGTACGAGAAGACCTCGCTGCGGGAGATCGCCGAGCGGCTGGACGTCACCAAGGCGGCGCTCTACTACCACTTCAAGACCAAGGAAGACATCCTCATCGGCATCTTCGGGGACCTCACCCGGCCGATCGACGACCTCATCGCCTGGGGCCGCGAGCAGCCGCACACTCTGGCCACCAAGCAGGAGGTCGTCCGCCGCTACAGCGAGGCCCTCGCCGACGCCGGGCCGCTCTTCCGCTTCATGCAGGAGAACCAGGCGACCGTGCGCGAGCTGAGCATCGGCGAGATGTTCAAGGGCCGGATGCTGGAGCTGAGCGGCATCATCCGCGACGCGGACGCCCCGCTGGCCGACCAGGTCCGCTGCATCACCGCGCTGTTCACGCTGCACGCGGGGATGTTCGCGCTGCGGGAACTGGAGGCCGACCCGGAGGACAAGCGCAAGGCGGTTCTGGAGGTCGCGATCGAGCTGGTGACGAAGGCGCACTACGGCGAGTGACGCGAGGCGTCGGGCGTCGCGCGGCCGCGTTGCCTCGCGGCGCGTGCGCCCCGGCGCGCGAACGGCGCGTGGCGGAGCACAGGGCTCCGCCACGCGCCGTTTTCCCGTGGCGGGACTCGGGGCGCGCAGGGCTGGGTCAGACGTGCGTGCCGTGCGAGCGCAGGAACGCGACCGGGTTGACCGCCGAGCCGTAGTTCGGGGTCGTGCGGATCTCGAAGTGCAGGTGGGGGCCGGTCGAGTTGCCGGTGTTGCCGCTGCGGGCGATGTGCTGCCCGGTGGCGACGACCTGGCCGACCTTGACGTCGATCCGGGACAGGTGCGCGTACTGCGAGTACGTACCGTTCGCATGCTTGACGACGATGGCGTTGCCGTACGCCGGGCCGTCGCCGGCGCCGTTGCCGCCGGCCTTGACGACGGTGCCGCCGTGCGCGGCGACGACGTCCGTGCCGATCGGCACCGCGAAGTCCTGCCCGCTGTGCTTGTGCGCCCAGTGGCTGCCGTCCTGGTTGTAGCCGGCGCTCAGCTCGTACTTCTTCACCGGGTCGACCCAGGAGGCGGCCTTCTTAGCCGCGGCGGCCTTGGCCTCCGCCTTCGCTGCCTTCGCCCTGGCCTTCGCGGCCGCGGCGGCGTGCTCCGCGTGGGTCGCGGCCTCGGCCTGCGCGTCGGCCTGCGCGCGGACGGCGGTGGCGAGGGTGCTGGACATCGCGCTGGTAGGGGTGGCGGCGACGGTGTCGGCGGCTACCGCGGCTCCGGCACCCAGGACGACCGAGGCGCCCAGGCCGATGCCGAGGACGGCGGCGCGGGTGCGGAGGGGGGACGTGCGGGGGTGGCGACGGGGCGTGGAGCGGAAGGACATCGAAACCTCAGGGGGTGGGGGACAAGGCCGTAAACAACCACCCGGGGCGCGACGCGGTGGGCGTCGTCCGGGTGGCTCGTCCTTGGTAACCCCGAGGCGGGCGAATGCCCAAAATCGTGATCTCTTGGGGTGGGATAGTACGGTGAGCGGACTTACTGCCGCATTGCCCGTTTCTCCGTAGCATGCGGGCCACTAAAGCGCCTAGTAATCCCCAACCCCCTGTGCGAGACGTCACCGCCCCGGGGCACCTCCCACCCCCACGAATGTGACCCCGGCTACGCGCCTTTTCCCTCGCCCCCGCCGCCCCTACCCGTCCCATCCCTTCAAGGGGCTCCGCCCCTTGCACCCCGGAGAGCTCGGGTGGGCAAGGTCTCGTCGGGGAGCGCGGGCGGGTGGGGCTTCCTCGCGCAGTTCCCCGCGCCCCTTAAAAGCAGGGGGCGCCCCCAACGCTTTCAGGGGCGCGGGGAACTGCGCGAGACGACACGACCGCCCGCACCCGCCCGCGCACCCCCACCAGCCGAGCTCTCGGGCGGCCCCCCAGCGCGCGTGCGAAAGGGGCTGCCCCCCGGGACCGAAGTCCCGGGGGGCAGCCCCTGGTTCCGCTGAGGTGGGCCGGAGCCCGGAGGGCTACGCCTCCTTGCTCAGGTTCGGACCCGCGCCGCCCGCCGCCTGCTCGATCGGCGGAGCGTCCGGCAGCGCCGCCTTCTCCTCGCCGCGGAAGGTGAACGTCGCCGCGTCGCCCTCCCCCTCCGTGTCCACGACCACGATGTGCCCGGGCCGCAGCTCGCCGAAGAGGATCTTCTCGGACAGCGTGTCCTCGACCTCCCGCTGGATCGTCCGGCGCAGCGGCCGGGCGCCCAGCACGGGGTCGTACCCCTTCTTGGACAGCAGCTCCTTCGCGGACTGGGAGAGTTCGATGCCCATGTCCCGGTCCTTCAGGCGCTCGTCCACCTTGCTGATCATCAGGTCGACGATCGCGAGGATGTCGTCCTGGGTCAGCTGCGGGAAGACGACGACGTCGTCGACACGGTTGAGGAACTCGGGCCGGAAGTGCTGCTTGAGCTCGTCCTGGACCTTGTTCTTCATCCGCTCGTAGTTGGACTTCGTGTCGCCCTGGGCCGCGAAGCCGAGGTTGAAGCCCTTGGAGATGTCCCGCGTGCCGAGGTTGGTCGTCATGATGATGACCGTGTTCTTGAAGTCCACGACCCGGCCCTGGGAGTCGGTCAGGCGGCCGTCCTCCAGGATCTGCAGCAGCGAGTTGAAGATGTCCGGGTGGGCCTTCTCGACCTCGTCGAAGAGGACGACCGAGAACGGCTTGCGGCGCACCTTCTCGGTGAGCTGGCCGCCCTCCTCGTAGCCCACGTAGCCGGGGGGCGAACCGAAGAGACGCGAGACCGTGTGCTTCTCGCTGAACTCCGACATGTCGAGGGAGATCAGCGCGTCCTCGTCGCCGAAGAGGAACTCGGCGAGCGCCTTGGACAGCTCCGTCTTACCGACACCGGACGGACCGGCGAAGATGAACGAGCCACCGGGACGCTTCGGGTCCTTCAGACCGGCACGGGTACGGCGGATCGCCTTGGAGAGCGCTTTGACGGCGTCCTTCTGGCCGATGACCCGCTTGTGGAGCTCGTCCTCCATGCGCAGCAGACGCGAGGACTCCTCCTCCGTGAGCTTGAAGACCGGGATGCCGGTCGCCGTGGCGAGGACCTCGGCGATCAGGTCGCCGTCGACCTCGGCGACGACGTCCATGTCGCCGGCCTTCCACTCCTTCTCGCGCTTGGCCTTGGCGGCCAGGAGCTGCTTCTCCTTGTCGCGCAGGGAGGCGGCCTTCTCGAAGTCCTGCGAGTCGATCGCGGACTCCTTGTCGCGGCGGACGCCGGCGATCTTCTCGTCGAACTCGCGGAGGTCCGGCGGCGCGGTCATCCGGCGGATGCGCATCCGGGAGCCCGCCTCGTCGATCAGGTCGATCGCCTTGTCGGGCAGGAAGCGGTCCGAGATGTAGCGGTCGGCCAGGGTGGCGGCCTGGACCAGGGCCTCGTCCGTGATGGAGACGCGGTGGTGCGCCTCGTAGCGGTCGCGCAGGCCCTTGAGGATCTCGATCGTGTGCGGCAGGGACGGCTCGGCGACCTGGATGGGCTGGAAGCGGCGCTCCAGGGCCGCGTCCTTCTCCAGGTGCTTGCGGTACTCGTCCAGCGTCGTCGCACCGATGGTCTGCAGCTCGCCGCGGGCCAGCATCGGCTTGAGGATGCTCGCCGCGTCGATGGCGCCCTCGGCGGCACCCGCACCGACCAGCGTGTGCAGCTCGTCGATGAACAGGATGATGTCGCCGCGGGTGCGGATCTCCTTGAGGACCTTCTTCAGGCGCTCCTCGAAGTCACCGCGGTAGCGGGAGCCGGCGACCAGGGCGCCGAGGTCCAGGGTGTAGAGGTGCTTGTCCTTGAGGGTCTCGGGCACCTCGCCCTTGACGATGGCCTGCGCGAGGCCCTCGACGACGGCGGTCTTGCCGACGCCGGGCTCGCCGATGAGCACCGGGTTGTTCTTGGTGCGGCGGGACAGCACCTGCATGACCCGCTCGATCTCCTTCTCGCGCCCGATGACCGGGTCGAGCTTGGACTCGCGGGCGGCCTGGGTGAGGTTCCGGCCGAACTGGTCGAGGACCAGGGACGTCGAGGGGGTGCCCTCGGCAGGGCCGCCGGCGGTGGCGGTCTCCTTGCCCTGGTAGCCCGACAGCAGCTGGATGACCTGCTGGCGGACACGGTTGAGGTCTGCGCCCAGCTTGACCAGGACCTGGGCGGCGACGCCCTCGCCCTCGCGGATCAGGCCGAGCAGGATGTGCTCCGTGCCGATGTAGTTGTGGCCCAGCTGAAGGGCCTCGCGGAGCGACAGCTCCAGGACCTTCTTGGCACGGGGGGTGAAGGGGATGTGGCCGGACGGGGCCTGCTGGCCCTGGCCGATGATCTCCTCCACCTGCTGGCGGACCGCCTCGAGCGAAATCCCGAGGCTCTCCAGGGCCTTAGCGGCGACACCCTCACCCTCGTGGATCAGGCCCAGGAGGATGTGCTCGGTGCCGATGTAGTTGTGGTTGAGCATCCGGGCTTCTTCCTGAGCCAGGACGACAACCCGCCGCGCGCGGTCGGTGAACCTCTCGAACATCGTTAATCGCTCCTCAGAGCGGTCAGGCAGTAAGGGGGCTGTCCCCTCCCTGTCCTTCCGCAGCTTAGTCCCGCAAGCAGGGACCGCTCATTCCAACTGCCGACACCGTCGATGGCCTCCTGACCCCGAACGCCGACATCTGCCACAACCCGATGGTGCGAGACGATGTTCCCGCAGGCCAGGCACTTACCCCAGTCGCCAGTACGCCGATGGCGAACGTGAGCCGGCCCGTTCCGCGCGTCGCCCCCTCCCACTAGGCATGTCTTACCCGCAGGCACTGACACTCCATGCCGCGCGCACCGGTTCCCTCCGCTATGGGCGAACAACCTTGCGTCGCCCCACACCCCGGGACGCCACCGGATCCGGCACGTACGGTGCACGGCACGACACCGAGCGTAACTCGCGGCGCTCGTCGGCTGTTGCTCCGGACATGGCCCCCACCGCCGTCCCGCCTCCGTTTCCCCTCCCGCTCCCCCGCCGGCCGCTCGCCGTCGAGGGTGCCGCGGGTGCCGAGGGCGCCGGGGCGCGCGCGGACGACGCGGTGCGCCGCTGGTACGGAGAGGGGCTGGGCTGGGCCACGCTGCCCGGACCGCCGGTGCGGCTCGTCACGGGGCTGCGGTTCGACGTCCTGGACGTCCCCCGCGGGGCGGGCGCGGCCGGCCTGCGGCATCTGGGCCCGGGGACCCCGGTGGCGCTGCACGGGGACCGCATGCGGCTGCTGGTGGCCGCGGGCAGCGCGGAGGAGCTGCCGGGGCTGCTGGACTGGCTGGAGTGGGGCTCACTGCCCCTGGACCTGCGGGCGCTGGGCGCGGGCGACGGCATCACGGCGCCGGTCCCGGCGCCGGTTCCCGCCCTGGGTCCCGCCCCGGTCACCGCCCCGGCCGTCACCGGTTCGCAGGGGGCCGCCGTCTGGCTGCGGCCCCCCGTGCCGGGACGCGAGGTGGAGTCGTCGCTGCCGGCGCTCTCGGCGCTGGGCGGCGGTGGGGGCACCCCCGACCTCGTACGACTGGTGGAGACGGTGGCCACGGAGTGCCACCGCATCCGGCTGCGGCGCGTGGCCGCTCAGCCGTTGGCCTTCTCGTAGGCCTCGCGGATCGTCGCCGGGACCCGGCCGCGGTCGTTGACCTCGTAGCCGTTCTCCTTGGCCCAGGCACGGATCTGCGCGGTGTCCTGGCTGCCGCCGGACGTCGCGGCGCGCGCCTTTCCGCGACCGCCCGAGGCACGGCCTCCGGTACGGCGGCCGCCCTTGACGTAGGCGTCGAGAAGGCTGCGGAGCTTGTCCGCATTGGCGGTCGTGAGGTCGATCTCGTAGGTCTTGCCGTCCAGCGCGAACGTCACGGTCTCGTCCGCCTCGCCGCCGTCGAGGTCGTCGACAAGAAGGACCTGAACCTTCTGTGCCACTGGATTTCCTTTCATCGAAAACTACGGGGGTCGGGGGTCCGCAGCGCCGGCCGCTGTTTCGCGCCCCTGTTATATGCAGTACTGCAGTACGTCGGAAAGCAAACCGCTTTTGAAGGAAAAACACAAACCCTTGGCAGGAACCGGTGCGGAACCGGTGCGGGTCAAGGGAACACGTACGCTCCCGAACAGCACCGGAAACGTGCGCTTTCCGGACATAGGGCGCCCGGATCGCCCGGAAGGCGTGCGGGCGCGGAAGCGAGTGACCGGAAGAACCCGGAGAGCGATCACAGATGCAGAAGCATCCGGCTGTTGCCCAAGGTGTTCGGTTTCACTCGTTCGAGACCGAGGAACTCCGCGACGCCCTCGTCATAGGAACGCGACAGCTCCGCGTAGACATCGGAGTCGACGGGTGTCTCGCCGATCTCGACGAAGCCGTGCCTGCCGAAGAACTCGACCTCGAAGGTCAGACAGAAAACGCGGCGCACACCGAGCCAGCGGGCGGTCTGCAGCAGCTTCTCCAGAAGTTGATGGCCGACGCCCAGGCCGCGGGCCTGCGGGCCGACCGCGAGCGTACGGACTTCCGCGAGGTCTTCCCACATCACGTGCAGTGCGCCGCAGCCGACGACCTCGGCGTTGTCGTCGCGTTCCGCGACCCAGAACTCCTGGATGTCCTCGTAAAGCGTCACGGTCGCTTTGTCGAGCAGGATGCCGCGCCGCACGTAGGAGTCGAGGAGTCGGCGCACCGCCGGGACATCACTGGTCCTCGCCCTGCGGACGGTGACGGCTTTAAGCGCGCCTTCGGGGGTTCCTGCTGGGCTCTTCGCTGGCATGAACGGACGTTATCGCCCGCCGGCCGGACGCTCCGCGCCGGGGTTCTCGTCCCGGCTCTCATCGGGTTCCCCAGCGGGCCTCTCCGCGGGTCTCTTCACGGGTCTCTCATCCGCCGGTGGTGAATCCGCCGTTTCGGAAGGCGGCGGCGATTCGGATTCCCGGGTCCGCGGTCCCTGGACGATGCGGACGGCGTCCTGCAGCGCGAGCCGCTGTTCCTCGCTCATCATCCCGAAGAACGCGACCAGGGCGGCCGCCGGGTTGTCGCTCTGCGACCACGCGTCGTTCATCAGCGCGGCGGCGTAGGCGGCGCGGGTGGAGACCGCCTCATATCGATAGGCCCGGCCTTCCGCCTCGCGGCGCACCCAGCCCTTCTGATGGAGATTGTCCAAGACGGTCATCACCGTGGTGTAGGCGATGGTCCGTTCCTGCTGGAGATCTTCCAGAACTTCCCGGACGGTCACCGGGCGGTTCCACTTCCACACCCGTGTCATGACGGCGTCTTCGAGTTCTCCCAAGGGACGAGGCACACGCCGCACCCTAGTGGGACTTTCCGGAATCCGCGTGACAAAAAGGGCGTACGACTCGAAAGGATGAGATCCGAGTCGTACGCCCTGGGGTGCGGGGCCCTGTTCGGGTGGTGCGGCGCCGGTGCGTCAGGCGCCGTCGGTGTTCTTCGCGGACGGGGCGTTCTCCGCGCGCGCGAGCGCGGCGTCGACGGCCGCGTCCTCCTTGTACTTGTTGGCGCCGCCCTGGCTCTTGACGATCGTGACGATCACACCGATGAAGAAGACCGCCATCACGATGGGGGGCACGAGCGCGGAGAGGTAGTCCATGGATCCAGGGTAGCCCCGGGGGCGGGGCGGATCCGGGCGGGTGCGGTCAGCCCACGGCGGCGAGCGCGGGCACGAGCCGACCCGAGGGGGGCGGGGTGGGTCTGCGCTTCGGCGGGAAGACCTCGCCGGGGGTGGGGACGGGGCGCTGCGGGCGGGGCGTCCCGCCGGGGCCCGGGGGCGGGGACGCGGGCTTCTTGACGGGGCCGGGCTTGTCGGGGACGGGTTCGCGGGGAGCGGGCTCGTCGGGGGCCGGCTCGCGCGGGGCCGGGCGCTCCTCGGGGGCGGGATCCCCGGGGGTACGGGCCGCGGGGAACCGGCAGCGGGCCAGGAGGGCCGCGGCGGTGGGGTTGCCGCGGAGGGCGCCGAGTGCGGCGAGGTCGTCGCGGCAGGGGTGGTGGCCGGCGCGGAGGGCGTCCTGGAGGAGGTCCATGTAGGTGGTGGCCGTGGCGGGGAGGGCGGCGCGGTGGCGGGCGAGGTCGGCGAGGAGGAAGGCGTGCTGCCGGGCCGCCTCGCGGGCCGCCTCGTCGAGGGACGCGGCGAGGCGACGGCAGTCGCGTGCGTCCTCCGGGGGGACGGTGGGGTGGTGGGGGTGGAGGGCGAGGGCCAGGGCGCGGCGGAGAACGCGCAGCTCCTCCGCGCCGAACGCCATGCCGCGGTGACCGTGTGGCGTGGGCATGGGGTGACGGTACGCGCTAATCAGACAAAACCGACAGAAGGGGCCGTCGGCGTGCCGCCCCGCCTCCGCCGAGGGCGCGCCCCTGACGGGGCGCCCTCCCCGCGCCGGAGCCGAGCCGCGCGGCCGCGGCCGGCTCCGGCGTGCTCAGACGCGGGGGGTGTTGCGGCTGTGCACCAGGCGTAGGCCTATCAGGGTCAGCCAGGGCTCGTGTGCGTCGATTTCCGTGGCCTCGCCGAGGACCATCGGGGCGAGGCCGCCCGTGGCGATGACCGTGACGTCGTCGGGGTCGTCGGCCAGCTCGCGGGCCATGCGGCCCACGACCCCGTCGACCTGCCCGGCGAAGCCGAAGACGATGCCCGCCTGCATGGCCTCCACGGTGTTCTTGCCGATCACCGCCCGCGGCCGCGCCAGCTCGATCTTGCGCAGCTGGGCCCCCCGCACGCCCAGCGCCTCCACCGAGATCTCGATGCCCGGGGCGATCACGCCCCCCACGTACTCCCCGCGCGCGGACACCGCGTCGAACGTCGTCGCCGTCCCGAAGTCGACGACGATCGCCGGCCCCCCGTACAGCTCGACCGCCGCGACCGCGTTGATGATGCGGTCCGCGCCGACCTCCTTGGGGCTGTCCATGAGGATCGGCACGCCCGTCTTGACGCCCGGTTCGACGAGGACGGCGGGGACGTCGCCGTAGTAGCGGCGGGTCACCTCGCGCAGCTCGTGCAGGACGGACGGCACGGTGGCGCAGATGGCGATGCCGTCGATGCCGTCGCCCAGTTCGTCGCCGAGCAGCGGGTGCATGCCCATCAGGCCCTGGAGGAGGACGGCGAGTTCGTCGGCGGTGCGGCGCGCGTCCGTGGAGATGCGCCAGTGTTCGACGATCTCGTCGCCGTCGAACAGTCCGAGCACGGTGTGCGTGTTGCCCACGTCGATGGTCAGCAGCATGGCGTCGAAAACCTGTTTCCCTAGTCTCCTCGGCTCCCCGGTTTCCCTACTCAGCCGCGCGCAGGTCGAGGCCGATGTCGAGGATCGGCGAGGAGTGCGTCAGCGCGCCCACCGCCAGGAAGTCCACGCCGGTCTCCGCGTACGCCTTGGCGTTGCCCAGGGTGAGCCGGCCGGACGCCTCCAGGAGGGCGCGCCCCCGCACGATACCGACCGCCTCGGCGCACTCCTCGGGGGTGAGGTTGTCCAGCAGGATGAGGTCGGCGCCCGCGTCCACCACCTCGCGCAGCTGGTGCAGGGTGTCGACCTCGACCTCGATCGGCACCTCGGGGAACGTCTCGCGCACCGCCCGGAACGCCTGCGCGACACCGCCCGCGGCGACGACGTGGTTGTCCTTCACCAGGGCCGCGTCGGAGAGGGACATCCGGTGGTTGACGCCGCCGCCGCAGCGGACGGCGAACTTCTCCAGGGACCGCAGCCCCGGCGTGGTCTTGCGGGTGTCGCGCACGCGGGTCTTCGTACCCTCCAGCGCGTCCGCCCACGCGCGCGTGGCGCTCGCGATGCCCGACAGCCGGCAGAGCAGGTTGAGCGCGCTGCGCTCGGCGGTGAGCAGGTCGCGGGTGCGGGTGGTGACGGTGAGCAGCTTCTGCCCGGCCGTCACGCGGTCGCCGTCCTCGACGTGCCGCTCGACCTCGAACTCGTCGGTGCAGACGACGGACAGGACCGCCTCGGCGACGCGCAGCCCGGCCACGACGCCGTCCTCGCGCGCGGTGAAGTCGCCGGTGGCCCGGTCGTCCTCGGAGATGGTCGCCACCGTGGTGACGTCGACGCCGCCGTCGAGGTCCTCCATGATGGCGACATTGGCCAGGTCCTCGACCTCGACGGGGTCGAGTCCGGCGTCGGTCAGGAGCTGGGCGAGGGCGGGGTCGAGCCCGCACTCGGCGTACTCGTACTCGTCGGGGTCGCCGTGTCCGCCGCCGGCGCCGCACGCGCAGCCGGCGCCGCAGCCGCCGTCGGCGAGGGGAAGCTCGGAGATGTCGGGGGTCTCGCTCACGTCGGTCACTGCTCCTGGGGCTCGGGGGTCACGGGGCTCCCGGCGGCCCGGGCCGGGCCCAGGGTCGGCGGGAAGTCCGCGGTGTCGGTGGTGCGGACGGCGAGGGTACGGCCGGGGGCCAGGGTGACGACGACATGGCGCCGCCAGGCGGTGTCGTCGCGCTCGGCGTGGTCCTCGCGCCAGTGGCAGCCGCGGGTCTCCTCGCGCAGCAGCGCGGCGGCGACCAGGGCGCGGGCCACGCACAGCAGGTTGGTGGCCTCCCAGGTGTCGACGCCGGGCTCGGCCGTCTTGCCGTGTTCGTCGCGTGCGGTCAGGGCGTCGGCGCGCAACTGTTCGAGGCGGTCGGCGGCCGTGCGCAGGGAGGAGGCGGAGCGGAGCACGCCGGCGCCCTCGGTCATGATCCGCTGGATGGCGAGACGGGCCTCGGGCGCGAGCAGGGGGTGCGCGGGCTCCCCGGCCGCCCCGGGCCGCTCCGGCGGCGGTACGGCGGCGGGCACGCGCGCGTGGCGGCCGTCCGCGTCCCGGAGGGCCGCGATGTCGGCCGCGATCCGCTCGGCGTAGACGAGGCCCTCCAGGAGGGAGTTCGAGGCGAGGCGGTTGGCGCCGTGCACGCCGGTGCACGCGACCTCCCCGCACGCGTACAGGCCAGGCACGGTGGTCCGGCCGTGCCGGTCGGTGCGGACGCCGCCGGAGGCGTAGTGGGCCGCCGGGGAGACCGGGATCGGCTGGGTGACCGGATCGATGCCGTGGGCGCGGCAGGCGGCGAGGATGGTGGGGAAGCGGCGCTCCCACATGTCCGCGCCGAAGTGCCGGGCGTCCAGGAACATGTGTGCGGCGCCCTGCTCCTGCATCCGCCGGGTGATCCCCTTGGCGACGATGTCCCGGGGCGCCAGCTCCGCCAGCTCGTGCTGCCCCACCATGAAGCGCGTGCCGTCGGCGTCCACCAGGTGGGCGCCTTCGCCGCGCACCGCCTCGGAGACCAGTGGCTGCTGGCCCTCCGCGTCGGGCCCCAGGAAGAGCACGGTGGGGTGGAACTGGACGAACTCCAGGTCGGAGACCTCGGCGCCCGCGCGGAGCGCGAGGGCGACGCCGTCGCCCGTCGAGACGGACGGGTTGGTGGTGGCGGAGAAGACCTGCCCCATGCCGCCGGTGGCGAGGACCACGGCGGGCGCGTGGACGGCGCCGACGCCGTCGTGCTGGCCCTCCCCCATCACGTGCAGGGTGACGCCGGCGGTGCGGCCCTCCGCGTCGGTCAGCAGGTCCAGGACGAGCGCGTTCTCGACCGTACGCAGTCCACGCGCGTGCACCGCCTCGACGAGCGCCCGGGAGATCTCGGCGCCGGTCGCGTCGCCGCCCGCGTGCGCGATGCGGCGGCGGTGGTGGCCGCCCTCGCGGGTGAGCGCCAGGCCGCCGCGCTCGGACTCGTCGAAGTGCGCCCCGGTCCCGATCAGCCGCCGTACGGCGTCCGGGCCCTCGGTGACGAGGATCCGTACCGCCTCCTCGTCGCACAGTCCGGCGCCGGCGACCAGGGTGTCGTCCAGGTGCTGCTCGGGGGTGTCGCCCTCGCCGAGGGCCGCGGCGATGCCGCCCTGCGCCCAGCGGGTGGAGCCGTCGTCGAGCCGTGCCTTGGTGACGACGACGGTGTCCAGGCCGGCGGCCTCGCAGCGCAGCGCGGCGGTCAGGCCTGCCACTCCGGAGCCGACGACCACGACGTCCGCGGTGAGGGACCAGCCCGGGGCGGGCGCGTGCAGTCGTATGCCTGTGCTGGTCACGAGACGGCTCCGGGGGTTTCGGGGGGCAGGACTGCGAAGGTGAGCGGGAGGTTGTCGATCAGCCGGGTGGCGCCGACCCGGGCGGCGACGGCGAGGACGGCCTCGCCGGTGAAGTCGTCCGGCACCTCGGTGAAGTCGGACGGGTCGACCAGGGCGAGGTAGTCCAGGGCGAGCGGCGGGTCCAGGCGGGCCGCGTCGTCCAGGACGGCGCGGGCGGCGGCGCGGACGGCGGCCGGGCCGCAGGGGGTCGCGCGGGCGACGGCGTGCGCGTCGGCGGCGGCGCGGGACTCGCCCAGCGCGTCGAGCGCCTGCGCGCGCGCCGGTGTGGCGGGCACCTCGCGCGCCCGCGCGCGCAGCGCTTCCTGCGCCGCGTGCCGGTCGCGGCCCGCGAACAGGGCGCGCGACAGGACGAGCGCCGTGCGCCGCTCGGTGGCGGACAGGTAGCGGTTGCGGCTGGACAGCGCCAGGCCGTCCTCCTCGCGCACGGTGGGCACGCCGACTACCTCCACGCCGAAGTTCAGGTCGCGCACCATGCGGCGGATCAGGGCGAGCTGCTGGGCGTCCTTCTGCCCGTAGAAGGCCACGTCGGGGCGGGTGAGGTGGAGCAGCTTGGCGACGACGGTGAGCATGCCGTCGAAGTGCCCGGGGCGCACGGCACCCTCCAGGCGCTCGCCCATGGGTCCTGCGCTCAGTCGCACCTGGGGCTCGCCGCCGGGGTAGACCTCCTCGGCGGAGGGCGCGAACACGAGGTCCGCGCCGGCCGCCTCGGCGACCTTCAGGTCGGCGTCCAGGGTGCGCGGGTAGCGGTCGAGGTCCTCGCCGGCGCCGAACTGCAGCGGGTTGACGAAGACGGTGACGACGACGAGGCCCGCCGCGCCGACGTGCGCGCGGGCGGCCCTGATGAGGGTCGCGTGGCCCTCGTGGAGGGCGCCCATCGTCATGACGACGCCGGTGGTGCCGCTCCCCGCACGCTGGGCGCGCAGCTGTTCGAGGTCGCGGAGGGTGGGGGCGAGGGCGAAGCCGTGGCGGGAGCTCATCGGGTGTGCCCACTTCCGGGGTTCTCGGGGTTGTCGGGGTCGTCGAAGTCGTCGTGGGGTCCTGCGCCGGGGTTTCCGAGCGGCCCGGGTGCTCCGGGGCCGCCGGGGGCCTCGGGGAGGTCCGTCGCGCCCGCGAGCACCCCGAGCAGGTCCTCGGCCGGCTCCGGCCTGAGCAGGCCGTGGGCGAGCGCCCGGTCGGCGGTGGCGCGGGCCATCGCGAGGTAGCCGGGCACGACCGCCGGGGCGTGCCGGCGCAACTCGGCGACGTGCGCGGCCACCGTTCCCGCGTCCCCGCGCGCGACGGGGCCGGTCAGGGCCGCGTCGCCGGAGCGCAGGGCGTTGTCGAGGGCGGCGCCGAGCAGCGGACCGAGCATCCGGTCGGGTGCCCCGACGCCGGCCGTGCGCAGCAGCTCCATCGACTGGGCGACGAGGGTGACCAGGTGGTTGGCGCCGAGCGCGAGGGCCGCGTGGTAGAGCGGCCGGCTCTCCTCGGCGATCCACTCGGGCTCGCCGCCCATCTCGATCACCAGGGCCTCGGCGGCCAGCCGCAGCTCCTCGGGCGCGGTGACGCCGAAGGAGCAGCCGGCCAGCCGCTGGACGTCCACGGGGGTGCCGGTGAACGTCATCGCCGGGTGCAGGGCGAGGGGAAGCGCGCCGGCGCGGCGGGCGGGGTCGAGCACCTTGGTGCCGTAACGGCCCGAGGTGTGCACGAGGAGCTGCCCGGGGCGCACGGCGCCGGTCTCGGCGAGGCCGGCCACCAGCGGAGGCAGGGCGTCGTCGGGGACCGTGAGCAGGACGAGCTCGGCACGCCGCAGGACCTCCTCGGGGGCGACGAGGGGGACGCCGGGCAGGAGCGCCTCGGCCCGGCGCCGGGAGGCGTCGGAGACGCCGGAGGCGGCCACCGGGCGGTGCCCGGCGAGCTCCAGGGAGGCGGCGAGGGGCGGGCCGACGCGGCCGGTGCCGATGACGCCGACGGTGAGTCGGGCGGGGCGGTCCCGGGGGTCTGGCTGCTGGACTGTACTCACGCGAGGGTGGCCTTCCCGTTCCAGTCCGCGAGGGGTACCGGACGATTTCTCGTCATGCTAACGCGATCCCCGGGCCGGGGCTCCGCTCCCCCGTCGTTGCCCGAAGGGCGGCCCGCCGAGGCCCCTCCGGGGCAGCCGCACCGGCCACTCGGGCACCGCAGCATCCACCTTGGGGAGTACGCGCCGGGTCCCCGGATCGACCCTCCGGTTGACTCCTGCATACCGCACGGTTCTTTACGCTGGGTTACGTGCAGCGCCTCTACGACTTCCTCCGCCGGCACCCGACCTGGGTCGACAGCTTCTGGGCCGTTGTTCTCTTCGGCCTGGCCGGTGTGAGCGTGGAGAGCACCGACGGGGTCAGGGGGCACCACGGCGGTTACGCCGAGTCCCTGATCCTGTCCGCCGTCCTGTGCGTCGTCGTGGCCCTGCGCCGCCGGGTGCCGGAGCGGATGCTCCTGCTCACCACCGCCGTCGGGCTGGCGCAACTCGTCCTCGACGTGGAGCCGACGGCCGCCGACTTCGCCATGCTGGTGATCGTCTACACGGTCGCCGCCAACGGCGCCCGCTGGGCCTCACGGTTCGCCCTGGCCGTCGGCCTGTGCGCGGCGGCCGTCGGCGAGATCCGCTGGCCGGAGCCGGACACGAGGGCGCTGACACATGTCGCCCTCGTCGTCTTCATGACGGTGCCGTTCGCCCTCGCCTGGGTGCTCGGCGACTCGCTGCGCACCCGCCGCGCGTACTTCGCGCAGCTGGAGGAGCGCGCCGCCCGCCTGGAGAAGGAGCGCGAGGCGCAGGCCAAGGTCGCGGTCGCCGCCGAGCGCGCCCGCATCGCCCGCGAGCTGCACGACGTCGTCGCGCACAACGTCTCCGTGATGGTCGTCCAGGCCGACGGCGCCGCCTACGTCCTGGACGCCGCCCCCGACCAGGCGAAGAACGCCCTGGAGACGATCTCCTCCACCGGCCGCCAGGCCCTCGCCGAGATGCGCCGCCTGCTGGGCGTGCTGCGCACCGGCGAGCACGTGGAGGGCGGCGAGTACGTGCCGCAGCCGGACGTCGAACAGATAGACGAGCTGATAGAGCAGTGCCGCTCCTCCGGGCTGCCCGTCGACTTCAAGGTCGAGGGCACCCCGCGCCCGCTGCCCAGCGGCGTGGAACTGACGGCGTACCGGATCGTGCAGGAGGCGCTCACCAACACGCGCAAGCACGGCGGCCCCAACACGGGCGCCAGCGTGCGCCTGGTGTACTTCGACGACGGCCTCGGGCTGCTCATCGAGGACGACGGCAAGGGCGCCCCCCACGAGCTGTACGAGGAGGGCGGCTTCGACGGACAGGGGCACGGGCTGATCGGCATGCGCGAGCGGGTCGGTATGGTCGGCGGCACGCTCGACGCGGGCCCGCGCCCGGGCGGCGGGTTCCGCATCAGCGCGCTGCTGCCGCTCAAGCCGGTCCACTGACACGTGCACGTTTCGGCCAGTCGCACCTTCGAGAACCCGCCAGACGCACCTCTGAGATCTTCAGACGCACCTTCGGAAACCCGCCAGACGATGTGAGGACACCGCCATGTCGATCCGCGTGATGCTCGTCGACGACCAGGAGCTGCTGCGCACCGGCTTCCGCATGGTGCTCGCCGCCCAGCCGGACATGGAGGTCGTCGCGGAGGCGGGCGACGGCGTCGCGGCGCTGGCGGCGCTGCGCGCGACCGCGGTCGACGTCGTCCTGATGGACGTCCGCATGCCGAAGCTGGACGGCGTGGAGACCACCCGCCGGATCTGCGCCCAGCCCGATCCGCCCAAGGTGCTGATCCTGACCACGTTCGACCTCGACGAGTACGCGTTCTCCGGGCTCAAGGCGGGGGCCTCCGGCTTCATGCTCAAGGACGTGCCGCCCGGCGAGCTCCTCGCCGCGATCCGCTCCGTGCACAGCGGGGACGCGGTGGTCGCCCCGTCCACCACGCGCCGGCTGCTCGACCGCTTCGCTCCGATGCTTCCCGAGACGACGGCCCGGCCCCGGCACGAGGGTCTGGAGCGGCTCACCGAACGCGAACGCGAGGTGATGGTGCTGGTCGCGCAGGGCCTGTCCAACGGTGAGATCGCGGCCCGGCTGGTGCTCTCCGAGGCCACGGTGAAGACCCATGTGGGCCGCATACTCACCAAGCTGGGGCTGCGGGACCGGGTGCAGGTCGTGGTCCTGGCGTACGAGACGGGCCTGGTCCGCGCGGGCGGCAACGGCTGACGGAAGCCCGGCCCCGACGGCCGGCGGAAGGGCCCCGACGGCCGGCGGAAGGGGCCCCTGCGGCCTGCGGGAGGGCCGCTGCGCCGGATCGGCCGAACGTGGCCGTCCGCCCGGCGCCGTACCACTAGGGTCTGCGCATGCTCCTGTGGATCAACGGGCCCTTCGGGGGCGGCAAGACACAGACCGCGTACGAGATACGGCGGCGGTTGCCCGGCAGCGTCGTCTGCGACCCCGAGCACGCCGGTTTCGGGCTGCACCGCATGCTCCCGCCGGAGCTGCGGGGAGACTTCCAGGACCTCGTCTCCTGGCGGCAGGGCGTCGTGGAGGTCCTCGACCTCACCCTGAGCAGGCACGACGGCGTGGTGATCGCCCCGATGACGGTCACCGACCCCGGGTACTTCGCCGAGACCGTCGGCAGGCTGCGCGAACTCGGCCACGACGTACGGCACTTCTCACTGCTCGCGGAGCGCGAGACCGTCCTGCGGCGGCTGCGCGAGCGCGGCCCCGGCGAACTGGTCGGGCGCGCCGTCTCCCGGCGCACCGGGCCGCGCCGGGAGAGCTGGGCGGTCCAGCGGCTCGACCACTGCCTCGAACGGCTGCGCGAGCCGGAGTTCGCCGAGCACCTGTGGACCGACCACTCGACGGTGCCGAAGACCGCCGACCGCATCGCCGTCCTGGCCGGCCTGACACTCCGCCCTAACCACGAGGGCCGGCTGCGCACCCGGGCGCGCCAGGCGCGGATCGGGCTCCGGCACATCCGCTTCGACTGACCCGCCCGGTCCGCGTCCGCGCACGCGGCGGCACATAGCCTGTGCGGGTGAGCGAGGAAACGGCGGACGAGGGGCCCGGGCCCGAGTGGCAGGGGTGGCGGGAAGCCGCCCAGGAGGCCCTGTACGGGCCGGAGGGCTTCTACCGGCGCCAGGGACCCGAGGGACCCGCCGGACACTTCCGTACGTCCGTACACGCCTCGCCGCTCTACGCGGCCGCCGTGGCCCGGCTGCTCGCCCGGATCGACACGGCGCTGGACCGCCCCGCCGAACTGGCCTTCGTCGACATGGCGACCGGCCGCGGGGAACTCGCCGCCGGTGTCCTCGCCGCGCTCCCCGGAGAGCTCGCGTCCCGCACGCGCGCGTACGCCGTCGAAATCGCCGGCCGTCCCGAGGGACTCGACCCCCGCGTCACCTGGCTGACCGAGCCCCCCGAGGGCGTCACCGGGCTCCTGTTCGCCAACGAGTGGCTCGACAACGTGCCCGTGGACGTGGCGGAGACGGACGCGGCCGGGGTACGGCGCCGGGTCCTCGTGCGGCGGGACGGCACCGAACGCCTCGGGGAGCCCGTCACCGGGCCGGAGGCGGAGTGGCTGGAGCGGTGGTGGCCGCTGCCCGAGGACGAGAATCCTCGCGCCCGGGAGGGCCTGCGCGCCGAGATCGGGCTGCCCCGGGACGCCGCCTGGGCCTCGGCCCTCGCCTCACTCGGCCGGGGGCTGGCCGTCGCCGTCGACTACGCGCACACCAGGGACGCCCGGCCGCCCTTCGGGACCCTCACCGGGTTCCGGGCGGGCCGTGAGACGCGCCCCGTGCCCGACGGCGCCCGCGACCTCACCGCGCACGTCGCCCTGGACGCCTGCGCGGGCCCCGGCGCCCGGCTGCTGCCCCAGCGGGAGGCTCTGCGCGCCCTGGACGTCACCGGCGCCCGTCCCCCGCTCGCACTGGCCACCACCGACCCGGCGGCGTACGTACGCGCCCTGGCGTCGGCCGGCGAGGCCGCCGAGCTGACCGCCCCGGGCGGTCTCGGCGACTTCGGGTGGCTGCTCCAGCCGGTCGGCATCGCGGACGTGCCTCTATAAGCGGACGCGCCCCTACAAGGAGCACGATTTCCGCGTGCCGCCCCGCGTGCCGCCCTACTTGTCGATGTCGCCGACCACGAAGAACATCGACCCCAGGATGGCCACCATGTCCGCGACCAGCGTCCCCGGCAGCAGTTCGGTGAGCGCCTGGATGTTGTTGTACGAGGCCGAGCGCAGCTTGAGCCGGTACGGCGTCTTGTCGCCCTTGCTGACCAGGTAGTAACCGTTGATCCCGAGCGGGTTCTCGGTCCAGGCGTAGGTGTGGCCCTCGGGGGCCTTGAGCACCTTGGGCAGGCGCTGGTTGACCGGGCCCGGCGGCAGCTCGGCGAGCCGGTCCAGGCAGGCGTCGGCGAGGTCGAGGGCGTTGTGGGTCTGCTCCAGCAGGCACTCGAAGCGGGCCAGGCAGTCGCCCTCGTCCCGAATGACGACCTTCAGGACGTCCTGGAGCTCCCCGTACGCCAGGTACGGCTCGTCCCGCCGCAGATCGAAGTCGACCCCGGACGCGCGCGCGATGGGGCCGCTCACTCCGTAGGCGTGCACGGCCTCGGGCGCCAGGACGCCGACCCCGCGGGTACGGCCGCGGAAGATCTCGTTGCCGAGCACCAGGTCGTCGTAGACGTCCATGCGGGAGCGGACGGCGGCGACGGCTCCGCGCGCGCGTGCGGTCCATCCGGCGGGCAGGTCCTCCTTGAGGCCGCCGACCCGGTTGAACATGTAGTGCAGCCGCCCGCCGGAGACCTCCTCCATGACGTGCTGGATCTCCTCGCGCTCCCGGAACGCGTAGAACATCGGCGTGATGCCGCCGAGCTCCAGCGGGTACGAACCGAGGAACATCAGGTGGTTGAGCACCCGGTTCAGCTCCGCGAGCAGCGTGCGGATCCAGACCGCGCGGCCGGGGACCTCCATGCCGAGCATCCGTTCGACGGCGAGGACGACGCCCAGTTCGTTGGCGAAGGCCGACAGCCAGTCGTGGCGGTTGGCGAGCACGATGATCTGGCGGTAGTCGCGCGCCTCGAACAGCTTCTCGGCACCCCGGTGCATATAGCCGATCACCGGCTCGGCGCTCAGGATCCGCTCGCCGTCCAGTACGAGGCGCAGCCGCAGCACGCCGTGCGTGGAGGGGTGCTGGGGGCCGATGTTGAGCACCATGTCGGTGCTCTCCGCGGCGCCGCCGATACCGACCGTGGTCTCCGTCGTGGGAGTCATGGCACCAGTCTCTCGTACGTACGCTTGCGGCATGGAGCAGGGGAGCACCGCGGCCGGTACCGCGGCGGACGGCGGGCACGGGGGCGCGGCCGACGGCGGTGACGCCGGTACGGGCGTGGGCGGCGAGCCCGTGTGGCGCGGGCTTCCGCCCGGACTGCTGCGGATGCGGCGGCTGCTGCTGGTGCTGTGGCTCGTGCCCGCGGCCCTCGCCGCCGGGCTGCTGCCGGGGCTGCTGGCCGGGCCCGGCTGGGCGCTGTTCGCGCTGCTGCCGCTCGTCGCCCTCGCCTGGGGCTGGGTGCTGCTCGGCCGCAACTGGCGCTCCTGGCGGTACGCCGAGCGCGCGGACGAGCTGCTGATCAGCCGGGGCGTGCTGTGGCGCGAGGAGACCGTGGTGCCGTACGGCAGGATGCAGCTGGTGGAGGTCTCCTCCGGCCCCGTCGAACGGCGGTTCGGACTGGCGACCGTGCAGCTGCACACGGCGGCCGCGGCCACGGACGCGACGATCCCGGGCCTCGCCCCCGTCGAGGCCGAGCGCCTGCGCGACCACCTCACCCGGCTCGGCGAGGCCCGATCGGCGGGGCTGTGACGGGCGAGGGGGCGCGGGGGGAGCGTGCGGCGGAGGCCCCGGAGGAGCGTGTGCCGGGCGTGCGGGAGCATTCCGCGCCGAAGACGCACACCGGCGCGGGGCCCCGGCCCGGTGAGCGGCGGCTGCACCCCGTCACGCCGTTCCGGCGCGCCTGGGCGCCGGTCGCCGTCGTCTTCGGCTGGGCCGTGCACGACCCCGACCAGACGCAGCGCCAGCTGGACCGGCTGGCCACCACCACCCTGCTGCTCGCCCTCGCCGTCCTCGTCCCGGCCGCCGCCCTGTACGGCTTCCTGAGCTGGTGGTTCACCCACTTCTCGGTCACCGAAAGCGAGCTGCGCATCCGCACCGGACTGCTGTTCCGCCGCACCGCGCACATCCGGCTCGAACGGCTCCAGGCGGTCGACGTCACCCAGCCGCTGCTCGCCCGGGTCGCGGGCGTGGCCAAGCTGCGGCTGGACGTCATAGGCGTCGACAAGAAGGACGAGCTGGCCTATCTGGGCCAGTCCGAGGCCCGCGCCCTGCGCGCCGAACTCCTCGCCCGCGCGGCCGGTTTCGCGCCCGAGACCGCGCACCGGGTGGGCGAGGCACCGGCCCGCCGACTGCTGCGCGTGCCGCCCGGCCGGCTCGCCGTCTCGCTGCTGCTGACCGTCACCAACTGGGCCGCGCCGGCCGGCGCGCTCGTCGTTCCGGCACTGCTGTGGCTCGCCACCCACAACCTGTGGACAGTGCTGGCGACCGCGCTGCCGCTGCTCGGCGCGGCCGGCGCGGGCAGCGTGGGCCGGTTCGCCACCGAGTACGACTGGACGGTGGGCGAGTCGCCCGACGGGCTCCGCATCGACCGCGGACTGCTCGACCGCGCGCACGAGACCGTGCCGCCGGGGCGGGTGCAGACCGTGCGGTTCGTGCAGCCGGTGCTGTGGCGGCGGCGCGACTGGGTGCGGGTGGAGCTGGACGTCGCCGGGTCGTCCAACTCGCTGCTGGTGCCGGTCGCCCCGCGCGAGGTCGCGGAGGCGGTGGTGGCCCGGATACTCCCGGGCGTCACCGTGCCGGCCGGTCTGTCGCGCCCGCCGCGCCGGGCGGGCCGTTGTCTGCCGGTGTGGTGGCGGGGCCACGGGCTCGCGGTGACGGACACGGTGTTCGCCGCCGGGCGCGGGCTGCTGCGCCGCCGGCTCGCCCTGGTCCCGCACGCGAAGGTGCAGAGCGTACGGCTGACGCAGGGGCCGTGGGCACGGCTGCACGGACTGGCCTCGGTGCACGTGGACAACGGCGCGGGCGGCACGGTCACGGCCCGGCTGCGGGACGCGGGCGAGGCGGCGGCCCTCCTGCGCGCCCAGGCGGACCGCTCCCGCACGGGACGCCGGGCGGCCCGCCCGGATCGCTGGATGGCGTGAGCGGGCGTTGAGTGGCGGCCTCCGGGGCCGGAAGCGGCCTCCGGGAGCCGGGCCGGTCTCGAGCCGCCGTGGGCGGCCGCTGAGCGCTGCGGGCGTGGTGCCGGCCGACGGCCGATGGGGGCCGGCCGCGCCCACGCGGCGGAGCCGCAGATCGGATGCGGCCTTGCGCTCCTGAGGGGGGCGCGGCGGCGGCTCGCGCCCCCCTCAGGGACGCCGGTGGCCGCCCTGGCATGGTCGGGGCCGGGATGGCCCCCGGTCGGGTGCGCCCGGCCTACGACGCCGCCGTGCGGAGACCCTCGATGTCGATCTGCTCGGTCTCGTCGTGCTCGGTCAGGTCGATGACCTGTCCGGCCCGCACCTCGGGGCCGGCCGGCTTGAAGCCGGACTCGGCCTCCGCCTTGTGCAGCGCGAGCGCCTCCTGGCCGACGACGTCCGCGAGGTCCTCGTTGTGCACGGAGTCCGCCGTGCGCTCGGGGGCCGTCTTCTGGGTGCCGAAGAAGTCGAAACCGCCCTGGACGGAGGGGCGCCGGGGAGCCTCGGTCGGTACGACGGCGACCGCGGTCGGCACGGTGAAGTGCCCGGGTCCGGCCGGCCGGCCCAGGGAGGCGGGTGCGGCGTGCTCGGGGGCGGGGGCCGCCGCAGAGTCCGTCGGCCCGTGGGCGGCGGTGTCCTGCGCGGGGGCGTCGGCCGCGGCGGCCGCGTCCTCGGCGGAGCGCTGTCGGGGGGCGCGGGTCGGCGGGTCGTCCTGCGGACCGCGGTCGTCGGGCGAGCCGCCCTCGCCGTCCTGCTTCCCCTCGGGCTCCTGCCCGTGCGCGGCGGCCTCGGCGGCCGGCTCGGGAAGGTCGTCGCCCTCCGCGGCCGCCTCGGACGCCTCCGCCCCGGCGGCCGCGTGCTCGACGGGGTCGGACGCGTCCTCGGTGACGGAGGCGGGCTCCGAGGCGTCCGCCTCCTCGTCGGCGCCGTCGGCCTTGTCGGCGGCGCCCTCGCGCACCAGACGCTCCAGCGCGGACCCGGCCTGCCGGAAGAGCTTCGCGCCGGCCGGGGAGAACGCCCGGGGCGCCTCGGAGGCCGCCGGTGCCGACGCGTCGGCGTCGCTCCCGGCCGCCGTGGCGGCGGTCGTCGCACCGGCCTCGGCCGTCGTGGCGGCCGTCGTCGCCACGTCCGACGCCGCCGTGTCCTCCGGCGCGGACTCCTCCGCCTCCGGTGCCGCCTCTATCTCCAGCAGGCGGCGGCCCTCCAGGGCGCTCGCCCGCTCCGTCTCCGCCGTGGCGTACCGGCGCAGCAGCGCGGCGTGCTCGTTGCGCAGCCGGGCGAGCTCCGTCCGCTTGCCGCGCAGCTTCTGCTCCAGCTTCTGGCGCAGCTCGCGCGACTCCTCGATGTCGGTCTCGAGCTCCGCGACCCGCTCCTCGTGCCGCCACTCGTCGCTCGCCCGCGCGCGCGTGAGGTCGGCGACGCGCTTGCCGGCCGCGACGTCCCAGCGGCGCATGACGAACGTGCCGACGACCGTCGTCACCGCGGCACCCGCGGCCAGCCCACGGAGCAGCGCGGCTTCCGTGAACAACCAGGGCCCCACGGCGCAGACGACCGAGACGCCTGCGATCACCGAGGGGGGCAACAGCCGGTGCAGGGGCGGGGAATGACGGTGGCGTCCACGTGGCATGGCCAGAAACTTACCGCGCGTAGGCGAATGATGGTGCCCCGCCCGGTAAAAACACGGCCACACCGAAAGCTTCACCCCGCATCAGCCGTACCAGGGGCGCGGACGGGAAGTGCGGGGGCGGTGCGCGGGAGTTACGGCGGCGCGCTTTCAAGATCATTCATGGCGGGGGTCCAGGGTGCCGGACAGCGCGGAATTCCGGCCCCGCACACACCACCTGACCTGCGCATACGCCACCCTCGCCCATTGCACCGCGAATTACCGCTCGCCGATCCGGTCGCTCATCCACCGCAGCGTCGCCGGGATCTCCCGCCGCCAGGTGTTGAAGTTGTGGCCGCCGCTGTCCAGGATGATCGACGAGATCCGGGTGACCCCCTTGGCCTTCACCCGCCTTATGAACTCCAGCGTGTCCTTGTAGTTGTTCTCGCCCGTGCGGCTGCTGCTGACGAGCAGTGAGGTGTCCGGCGCGGGCAGGTGGGCGAGGCACCACCACAGGTCGGCGCGGTCGCGCAGGTTCCGGTCGCCGCCGTAGAGGTCGCCGGTGGTGCGGTCGACCGGCGCCCGGTAGTACGGCGACAGGCCCGCCCCGGCGGCGTAGACCTCCGGGTGATGCATGGCCAGTTTCAGTGCGCAGTAGCCGCCCGTGGAGTCGCCGACGACACCCCAGCCGGCGGGCGCGCGGTCCACCCGGTAGTGCACGCGGACGGCCGCGGGCAGGTCCTCGGCGAAGAACGACTCGGTACGCGGACCGCCCGGGACGTCCGCGCACTCCGTGTCGCGCGGCGGCGCCACGGTGGGCCGCAGCATCACGAGCACCATGGGGCGCATCCGTCCCGCCGCGGCCAGCCGGTGGGCCGTCCGCGGGTAGCGCAGCCCCCGGACCAGCGCCTCGGCCGTGCCCGGGTAGCCGGTGAGCACGACGGCGACGGGGAACGTGCGGGTGCGGTAGCGGGGCTGGAAGTACTCCGGCGGCAGGTAGACCAGCGCGGGCGTGGCGATCCGGGTCGTACGGCCGACGACGCGGACGCGCTGGATCCGTCCGCCGGTCCCGTCCGCGTCGCGGAGGCCGACGACGCGGAGCGCTCCGCCCGCGCCGCCCTGGCCGCCCGTGCCGTACGGAGTGTGGTCGACGACCACACCCTCGCCCCGCTCCTGGCCGAAGAGGTCCGCCCAGCTCGCGTAGAAGCCGAAGCTCCGGTTGGCGGCCAGGACGACGCAGGCGAAGAGCGCGAGCTGGGTGGCCAGCAGCAGGCCGACGCGGCCGCCGACGGTCCGCCAGGTGGTGCGGGCCAGGCGGGGCCAGCACCAGACGGCTCCGGTGAGCAGTGCGGTGGCGCACAGTGTGGTCGTGAGGAGGGTGGGGGTGCTGGTGAGGCCCACGGGGCGTCCCTTCGCCTGTACCGGCAGGTCCGGCGAACCGGGAGGAAACAGGTTATGCCCCGCACCCCTCAGGGGCGTTGCCCCGTGTCCCTCAGGGGCATTGCCCCGTGTCCCTCATCAGGCGCGTGCGCCGCCTACGCTGAACACATGCGCGACAAGACCGGGCGGAGCCCCGTGGGTGGACTGCCGACATGGGACCGCTGTGCGGTCATGGGCGTCGTCAACGTGACGCCCGACTCCTTCTCCGACGGGGGCCGCTGGTTCGACACCACCGTCGCCGTCAAGCACGGCCTGGACCTCGTCGCGGAGGGCGCCGACCTCGTCGACGTCGGCGGCGAGTCCACCCGGCCCGGCGCCACCCGCGTCGACGAGGCGGAGGAGCTGCGCCGCGTCGTCCCCGTCGTGCGGGGCCTGGCCTCCGAGGGGGTCGTCGTCTCCGTCGACACCATGCGCGCGCGGGTCGCCGAGCAGGCGCTCGCCGCCGGTGCCGTCCTGGTCAACGACGTCAGCGGCGGCCTGGCCGACCCGGCGATGGTCCCCGTCGTCGCCGCCTCGGGCGCCCCCTTCGTCGTCATGCACTGGCGCGGCTTCCTGGAGGGCGGCAACGTCAGGGGGGTGTACGAGGACGTCGTCACCGAGGTCGTCGACGAGCTCCACGCGCGCGTGGAGGCCGTGCTGGCCGGCGGCGTCGCGCCCGACCGGGTCGTGGTCGACCCGGGGCTCGGCTTCTCCAAGGACGTCGACCACGACCTCGCCCTGCTGGCCCGCCTGGACCGGGTGCTCGGCCTCGGCCACCCGCTGCTGGTCGCCGCCTCCCGCAAGCGGTTCCTGGGCCGGGTGCTGGCCGGTCCGGACGGCGCCCCGCCGCCCGCGCGGGAGCGGGACGCCGCCACGGCGGCCGTCTCCGCGCTGGCCGCGCAGGCGGGCGCCTGGGCGGTCCGGGTGCACGAGGTGCGCGCGACCGCCGACGCCGTGCGTGTCGCCCGTGCCGTGGAAGGAGCCCGATGACCGCTCCCCACCTCGACGTCGAACAGGTCGAACAGGCCAACACCGCCTTCTACGAGGCGATGGAGCGCGGCGACTTCGAGGAACTGTCGTCGATGTGGCTGACCCCGTCCGACGTGGGCGTCGACGAGGAGTACCACGACCCCGCCGAGGCCGGGGTGATCTCCTGCGTCCATCCCGGCTGGCCGGTGCTCACCGGGCGCGGCGAGGTGCTGCGGTCGTACGCGCTGATCATGGCGAACACGGAGTACATCCAGTTCTTCCTGACCGACGTGCACGTGTCGGTGACCGGCGACACCGCGCTGGTCACGTGCACCGAGAACATCCTCAGCGGCGGACCCGCGGAGGACGGCGACGAGCCGGGTCCGCTCGTCGGCCAGCTGGTGGTCGCCACCAACGTCTTCCGGCGCACGCCGGACGGCTGGCGGCTGTGGTCCCACCACGCCTCCCCGGTGCTGGCCGAATCCGACGGCGGGGAGCCGGACGGCACGCCGGACGCGACGGCCTGAGCGAACCCCTCCGCCCGGCCGGTACGGGCCGGAACGCCCCGGAACGTCCCTCCGCATGCTGGACGTGGGGGAATTCACGGCCCCCGTGCGGCGGCCCGCCCGGTGGCGCCCTTCGCCCAGGTGGGGCGGCCGGAGCGGCCCGTTCCGGCCGTCGTCCAGGCCGTGCCCCCGTGCGGGGGTGCTGTCAGTGGGCGCGGGTAGATTCGTTCGTGGCCGGTATGCCGCCCGCATATGGCCCCGACGGCCGCTGCCCGGCCGTTCCCGTACGAGACGCAGGAGTGAGGCGCGTGGATCGTGTCGCGTTGCGCGGCCTGAGGGCCCGCGGGCACCACGGCGTGTTCCCCGAGGAACGCGAGCGGGGCCAGACCTTCGTGGTGGACGTGGTCCTCGGCCTGGACACCCGCCCCGCCGCGGCGGACGACGACCTGACGAAGACGGTGCACTACGGCATCGTCGCCGAGGAGATCGCCGCCCTCGTCGCGGGCGACCCCGTCGACCTGATCGAGACGCTCGCCCAGCGCATCGCCGACGCCTGCCTGCGGCACGAGCCGGTCCAGGAGGTCGAGGTGTGCGTGCACAAGCCCGAGGCCCCCATCACCGTGCCGTTCGACGACGTGACCGTCACCCTCACCCGGAGCCGCGTATGACAGCCTTCACCCCCGGTCCCAGCGACCCGGTGGTCCAGCCCGTGCCCGCCGCGGTGACCGCGCGCGTGGACGCCGCCGACAGCACGCTCCAGAACCCCCGGCGCGCGGTGCTCTCCCTGGGCTCCAACCTCGGCAACCGCCTGGAGACGCTCCAGGGCGCCGTCGACGCCCTGGAGGACACGCCCGGCGTCCGCGTCAAGGCGGTCTCCCCCGTCTACGAGACGGAGCCGTGGGGCGTCGAGCCCGGCAGCCAGCCGTCGTACTTCAACGCGGTGGCCGTGCTGAGGACGACCCTGCCGCCGTCCTCGCTCCTGGAGCGGGCGCACGCGGTGGAGGAGGCCTTCCACCGGGTCCGGGACGAGCGCTGGGGGCCGCGCACCCTCGACGTGGACATCGTGTCCTACGACGACGTCGTCTCCGACGACCCGGTGCTCACCCTCCCCCACCCCCGCGCGCACGAGCGGGCCTTCGTCCTGGCGCCCTGGCACGACGTGGATCCCGCGGCGGCGCTGCCCGGGCGCGGCCCGGTGGCCGAACTGCTCGACGGGATCACCCGTGAAGGCGTGACGCCGCGCGCCGACCTGGAACTCCGGCTGCCCGAGTAGTCGTTAAGGTCTACCGAGCCGGAACGACCGCTCGACACCGACGAAGGGGCACCGTGGAAGAGCTGCGCATCAGGACGCTGGCGGCGGTGTTCGTGGTGGCCGGAGTGCTGTCCTGGTCGGGCGCCCGCCTGTGGATGGCGGTGGGGACCCTGCCGAGCGTCCCGCTGGCCGCGCCGATCGTACTGGCGCTGATCGCCGTGGTCCTGCTGGCCACCGCGCTGTCGCTGCGCGCCCGGCTGCGGGCCCAGCGCGAGCGCCGGCCCGGGGCGAAGGGCGTGGACCCCCTGATGGCCGCCCGCGCGGTCGTCTTCGGCCAGGCCAGCGCCCTGGTCGCCGCGCTCGTCGCCGGCATGTACGGCGGCACGGGCGCCCTCCTCCTTGAGTACCTCGACTTCCCCGCCCGCCGGGACCAGGCGATCTACGCCGGCTTCTCGGTCGTGGGCGGCATCGCGGTCATAGCGGCCGCCCTCTTCCTGGAGCGCGTCTGCAAGCTCCCGGAGGACGGGGACGACGACAACAGCGACAACGACGGCACCGCGGCCGCCGCCTGACCACCGTCCTCCGTCGCTGCGAAGCTCAGCGCGCCATGATCAGGCTCATCGCCTCGTTGCGGGTGGCGGCGTCGCGGAGCTGGCCGCGCACCGCCGAGGTGATCGTCTTGGCGCCGGGCTTGCGGATGCCCCGCATCGACATGCACATGTGCTCGCACTCGACCACGACGATCACGCCGCGCGGTTCGAGGATCTCCATGAGCGAGTCGGCGATCTGGGTGGTGAGCCGCTCCTGTACCTGGGGGCGGCGGGCGTAGACGTCCACGAGCCGGGCCAGCTTCGACAGACCGGTGATCTTGCCGTTGGCCGACGGGATGTACCCGACGTGCGCCACACCGCGGAACGGCACCAGGTGGTGCTCGCAGGTCGAGTACACCTCGATGTCCTTCACCAGGACCATCTCGTCGTGGCCCAGGTCGAACGTCGTGGTCAGCACGTCCTCGGGACGCTGCCACAGCCCCGCGAATATCTCCCGGTACGCCCGCGCCACCCGGCCCGGGGTGTCCCTGAGGCCCTCGCGGTCGGGGTCCTCTCCCAGGGCGATGAGGAGCTCGCGCACGGCGTTCTCGGCGCGCTTCTCGTCGAACTCGCCGATCGTGTGCTCACCGTCCAGCGTCACCGGGTCGGTCATGTGGTGCCTCGTTCCTGAGCCTGTGACGCGTTCGGGTCTGTCACGCGTCGTGCGTAGGGGCCGCGCATACGTACGGACATACGTGCGGGCATACGACGAATGCCGCGCCTCCCAGGCTAGAACCTGGGTGACGCGGCATTTGTTCCGGGCCCGACGGGCGGCCGGCGGGGCCGGCCGGAGCCGTGGGCTCAGCTGTCCCGGCGGTCCTCCGGGGCGGGCTCGGCCGCCGGGGCGGACTCGGCCGCCGTGGACTTGGCCGTGCTGATCGCCGGAGTGCCGTTGGCCCCGTTGGTCAGTGCGAGCTCCTTGGGGGAGAGCACCGGCGGGCGGGTGGACGGCGTGCGGCGCGAGGAGCCGGTCCACGCGGGCCGCGGGGGACGCTTGTGGATGGGGGCGAAGATCTCGGCGATCTCCTCCTTGCCCAGCGTCTCCTTCTCCAGCAGGGCGAGGACCAGGTTGTCGAGCACGTCGCGGTTCTCGACCAGGATCTCCCAGGCCTCGTTGTGCGCGTTCTCGATCAGCTTCTTGACTTCCTCGTCCACCAGCGCGGCGACCTCTTCCGAGTAGTCGCGCTGGTGGGCCATCTCACGGCCGAGGAACGGCTCGGTGTTGTCGCCGCCGAACTTGATGGCGCCGAGGCGCTCGGTCATGCCGTACTGGGTGACCATGGCGCGCGCCGTGGACGTGGCCTTCTCGATGTCGTTGGCCGCACCCGTGGTCGGGTCGTGGAAGACGAGCTCCTCGGCCGCGCGGCCGCCCAGCATGTAGGCGAGCTGGTCCAGCATCTCGTTGCGCGTGGTCGAGTACTTGTCCTCGTCGGGCAGGACCATCGTGTAGCCGAGGGCCCGGCCCCTGGACAGGATCGTGATCTTGTGGACCGGGTCGGAGTTCGGCGAGGCCGCCGCGACCAGGGCGTGACCGCCCTCGTGGTACGCGGTGATCTTCTTCTCCTTGTCCGACATGATCCGGGTCCGCTTCTGCGGGCCCGCGACCACGCGGTCGATCGCCTCGTCCAGCATGTGGTTGTCGATCAGCTTGCGGTCGCTGCGGGCCGTGAGGAGCGCGGCCTCGTTCAGCACGTTGGACAGATCGGCACCGGTGAAGCCGGGGGTGCGTCGGGCGACGGCCGACAGGTCGACGTCCGGGGCGACCGGCTTGCCCTTCTGGTGGACCTTGAGGATCTCGAGGCGGCCCTGCATGTCCGGACGGTCGACGGCGATCTGCCGGTCGAAACGGCCGGGGCGCAGCAGCGCCGGGTCCAGGATGTCGGGCCGGTTGGTGGCCGCGATGAGGATCACGCCGCCCTTGACGTCGAAGCCGTCCATCTCGACGAGGAGCTGGTTCAGCGTCTGCTCGCGCTCGTCGTGACCGCCGCCGAGGCCGGCGCCGCGGTGGCGGCCGACCGCGTCGATCTCGTCGACGAAGACGATCGCCGGGGCGTTCGCCTTGGCCTGCTCGAACAGGTCACGGACCCGGGAGGCACCGACACCGACGAACATCTCGACGAAGTCGGAACCGGAGATCGAATAGAAGGGGACCCCGGCCTCACCGGCGACGGCCCGCGCGAGCAGGGTCTTGCCGGTTCCGGGCGGGCCATACAGCAGCACGCCCTTGGGGATCTTGGCGCCGACGGCCTGGAACTTGGCCGGCTCCTGGAGGAACTCCTTGATCTCCTGGAGCTCCTCGACCGCCTCGTCCGAACCGGCGACGTCCGAGAACGTCGTCTTCGGGGTGTCCTTGGTGATGAGCTTCGCCTTGGACTTCCCGAAGTTCATGACCCGGGAGCCGCCGCCCTGCATCTGGTTCATCAGGAACAGGAAGACGACCACGATCAGGACGAAGGGCAGCAGCGAGAGCAGGATCCCGAGGAACGGGTTCTGCTTGGACGGCGAGACCGTGTAGCCGTCCGGGATCTGCTTGTTCTGGTACTTGTCCTGAAGGGTGTTGGCCACATTGACGCCCTGGTCGCCGATGTAGCTCGCCTGGATCTTCGAGCTGCCCTCGACCTTGACGCCGTCCTTGAGCTGGACCTTGATGACCTGCTCGTCGCCGGTGGTGACCTTGGCCGACTCGACCTTGTTCTGGTTGATCGCCTGGACGACCTGGCCGGTGTCCACCGTCTTGTAGCCGCCGGAGGAGCCGACGACCTGCATCAACACGACCACGGCAAGGACGGCCAGCACGATCCACATGACCGGCCCACGGAAGTATCGCTTCACGTCCATCCATACGGAGCGGTGCCGCCCCGTCCCTCCTGCCATAGTGAGTTTGATAAAAGACTGTTCTTCGGACGGTACCCCAGGATCGTCACCCGACGCCGCAGGGGAGTTCCCGCGATCCCGTCCTCGCATGCTTCAACGGCGCGGAACCCGCAGGGGTTCCCGGCCGTCCCGGCGGAAGCCGCGGGGGCCCCGCCGCCGGGGGTTCAGCCGCCGTAGACGTGGGGCGCGAGCGTACCGACGAACGGGAGGTTGCGGTACTTCTCGGCGTAGTCGAGGCCGTAGCCCACGACGAACTCGTTGGCGATGTCGAAGCCGACCCACTCCACGTCGATGGCGACCTTGGCCGCCTCCGGCTTGCGCAGCAGCGTGCACACCTTGAGGGAGGCGGGCTCGCGGGAGCCGAGGTTGGAGATCAGCCAGGACAGGGTGAGCCCGGAGTCGATGATGTCCTCGACGATCAGGACGTGCCGGCCCTTGATGTCGGTGTCGAGGTCCTTGAGGATCCGCACCACGCCGGAGGACTGGGTGCCGGCCCCGTAGGAGGAGACCGCCATCCAGTCCATCGTGACGGGGGTGGACAGCGCGCGGGCGAGGTCGGCCATGACCATCACCGCGCCCTTGAGGACGCCGACGATCAGCAGGTCCTTGTCCGCGTACTCCGCGTCGATCTTCGCGGCCAGCTCGGCCAGCTTCGCGTCGATCTCTTCCTTGGTGATGAGCACCTCTTTGAGGTCGGTGCCCATGTCTTTCGCGTCCACCCGCATCACTTTCGGTCGTCCCACCGGCCATTCCGGGCCACCGCGCGACCCCTGCGGAGGGTCCGGTGGGAGGGGCCCGGATTCAGCCTTGCCGAATCACCAGTCTGCCACCCTGCCGACGGACCACGACTCGGCCCGGGAGATTGATGGCTCCCTGACCTCGCCAGGCGGTGACCAGGCGGTCGACCTCCTCGATGTGGCGGGCGAAGAGGGAGCCGCCCGGGGCCCCGGCCGCGAGGGCGGCGCGGCGCAGGATGCGGCGGCGGACGGCCGGGGGGAGCGCGTCGAGTTTGGCGCATTCCAGCCGTCCGGCGTCGTCCCGTACGCCCCGCTCGGCCTCGCGGGCCCAGGCGTCGAGGGCGTCGGCGTCGTCGCGGGAGAGCTGGGCGGTGCGGGCGAGGGCCTCGACGACACCCTTGCCGAGCGCCTTCTCCAGGGCGGGCAGGCCCTCGTGGCGCAGCCGGGAGCGGGTGTAGGCGGGGTCGGTGTTGTGCGGGTCGTCCCAGACGGGCAGGGACTGGACCATGCAGGCCTTGCGGGCGGTCTGCCGGTCGAGCCGCAGGAAGGGGCGCCGGTAACGGCCGGCGGCCCCCGAGACCGCCGCCATTCCGGACAGGGAGCGGATGCCGGAGCCGCGGGCCAGGCCGAGCAGGACCGTCTCGGCCTGGTCGTCGCGGGTGTGGCCGAGCAGGACGGCGGCGGCGCCGTGACGGTCCGCGGCGGCGTCGAGCGCGGCGTAGCGGGCGTCGCGGGCGGCGGCCTCGGGGCCTCCGTCGCGGCCGACGGAGACGGCGACCGCGTCGACGGGGTCGAGACCGAGCTCGCGCAGGCGTTCGACGACCTCCTCGGCGCGCTGGTCGGAGCCGGCCTGCAGACCGTGGTCGACGGTGATGCCGCCGGCCCGGACGCCGAGCCGGGGCGCCTCGAAGGCGAGGGCGGAGGCGAGCGCCATCGAGTCGGCGCCGCCGGAGCAGGCCACGAGCACGAGCGGCGCGGGGCGGCCGGGGCCGAGCGGGGCGGGCACGGCCGGGAAGACGCCGGGCACGCGGGGCGGGCGGGCGGCCTCGGCGGGGGGCGCGGGATGGTCGCTGTGCGCGGGGGGCGCGGACCGTGCGGGGTGGGCGGCGGTCGTCGCCCGCGCGGTGCGGCCGACGCCGGCGAGCGGGACGTGGGCGCGGCGAGGGGCGCCGGCGCCGTCAGGGGCGTCGGCGGTGTGTTCGGTGAGGATGTCGTGGAGGACGCGGCGGACCGCCAGGCGTATCGCCGCGACCGCGGGGTGGGGACCCATGTCCGGTTCCCTTCATGAAGTTTTCGGGGGGTTGGCCCCGGGTTCGGTCACGCAGAGTGTGTAGATGGTGACAGAACCGGGGCGTTTCCCGAGCATTGCACGCCTTTCCCGGGCCGACGGTCCCTCGGACGGGTGATTGAGGGGGCGTTCCCCTGCCGTCGGCCGCCCTCGGGCTCACGATTCCGGCGTGCGGTGCACCCTGGCGATCCAGTCCGCCGGTGCGGCGATCTCCGCCTTGGTGGGCAGGGTGTTCGGCGAGGTCCACACCCGGTTGAAGCCGTCCATGCCGACCTCCTCGACGACGCCCCGGACGAACCGTTCGCCGTCCCGGTACTGCCGCAGCTTGGCGTCAAGGCCGAGCAGCCGGCGCAGGGCGAGGTCGAGGCGGGAGGCGCCCTTGGCGCGGCGCTGCTGGAACTTCTCGCGGATCTCGGCGACGGACGGCACGACCGAGGGGCCGACGCCGTCCATCACGAAGTCGGCGTGCCCCTCGAGGAGGGACATCACCGCGGTCAGCCGTCCGAGGATCTCCCGCTGCGCGGGCGTCTGCACCAACTCGACCAGGGAGCGGCCGCCGTCCTCGTCCTGTTCGCCCTCGGGGCGGCCGCCGGCCAGCGACTGGGCCGCCTCCCGGATGCGCTCCAGGATCGTCATGGGGTCCATCTCGGTCTCGCCGAGGAAGGACTGGATCTCGCCCTGGAGGTGGTCGCGCAGCCAGGGGACGGCCGTGAACTGCGTGCGGTGGGTCTCCTCGTGCAGGCAGACCCAGAGCCGGAAGTCGTGCGGGTCGACCTCCAGTTCACGTTCCACGTGGACGATGTTGGGCGCGACCAGGAGCAGCCGGCCGCCGCCGTTCCCGCCCGCGGGCAGGTCGCGGGAGGCCGGGGCGAAGGTCTCGTACTGGCCGAGGACCCGGGAGGACATGAAGGACAGCAGCATGCCGACCTCCACGCCGGTGACCTTGCCGCCGACGGCGCCGAGGACGGCGCCGCCGGGGGTGCCGCTGCGACGTTCCTGCATTCTGTCCAGCAGCGGCTTGAGCAGTTCGCGGAAGCCGGCGACGTTGGCCCGGACCCAGCCGGGGCGGTCGACGACCAGGACGGGGGTGTCGTGCGCGCCGGCCTCGCCGAGCCGGGTGAAGCCGCGGACGTGCTCCTCGGAGGCCTTGGCGTGCCTGCGCAGTTCCGTGACGACGGCCCGGGCCTCGTCACGGCTGACGTCGGGGCCCGGCCGCACGAAGCGGGTCGCGGTCGCCACCGCGAGATTCCAGTCGACCATCCCGGATGCTGCACCACCGATGCGGGTCATGTGTTCAACCGTACGGGAGCGCTGCCGCTGGGGGCAGGTGGAAGGGGGGCGCCCCTTCTGACCCCGGGCGCGTTCTGTCCTGCCCCTTGCGGTGTCTTGGCGGCTGACGGCCGGTTTGTGGTTGCTCGCGCCCGCGCGGCGGAGCCGCACATGTCACAGCCCCGCGCCCCTTTGGGGCGCGGGTGCCGGCGCCTGGTGTCATTGGCTCGCCAGGCGGGCCGCTGCGCGGTCGAGGGCGGCTCGGGCTTCGGGTTGGTTCATGGAGTTCTCGGTGAGTAAGGCGAAGGCGAGGAGGTGGCCGTCCGTGTCGACGACCGTGCCGGCGAGGGTGTTGACGCCGGTGAGGGAGCCGGTCTTGGCGCGGACGAGGCCGGTGCCGGCGCGGGAGTCGGTGGACTCGTAGCGGTCGCTGAGGGTGCCGGTGAAGCCGGCGACGGGCAGGCCGGTGAGGACCGGGCGGAGTTCGGGGTGGTCCTTCGAGCCGGCCAGGGCGAGCAGGGAGGTCAGCAGGCGGGCGGTGAGCTTGTCGCGGCGGTCGAGGCCGCTGCCGTCGTGGAACTCCGCGCCCCCGACCGGCAGTCCGAGCTTCTTCACCTGGGCGCCGACGGCCGCGGCGCCGCCCGCGAAGCTGCCCCTGCCACCGGTGCCGAGGGCGGTCTGGCGGGCCAGGGCCTCGGCGATGTCGTTGTCGCTGTGGGTGAGCATGCGTTCGACGACGGCGGTGAGCGGCGGCGACTGGACGGAGGCCAGGGCCTCCGCGCGGTCGGTGGCCTCGGCGGAGCCGTCCGGGGTGGCCTTGACGCCGTGGCCTTCGAGCAGGGCGGCGAAGCGGTGGGCGGCGGCGTCGGCCGGGTCGGCGGCGCGGGGGGCGGGGCCGCTCGTGGAGTCGTCCAGGCGGCCCTCGTCGGCCGTCAGCGGGGTGACGGCGGCGAGGTTCTCGTTGACGCCGAGGGGGTGCCGGGAGGTGCCGGCGTAGAGGGAGATGTCGTACGTCAGGGTCACGGAGGTCAGGTGGCGCTTCTTCAGCGCGGCGGCGGTGGTGTCGGCGAGCGTGCGCAGGCTGGCCCAGCCGTCGGCCTTCTTGCGTGCGGTGAGGGTGGGGTCGCCGCCGCCGACGAGGACGACCTTCTTGGTGCCGGGCTCCAGGACGGTGCGGGTGGTGAGGCGGTGGTCGGGGCCGAGGGCGGAGAGCGCGGCGACGGCGGTGGCGATCTTGGTGGTGGAGGCGGGGGTGAGCCCGGCGTCGGCGTCCTTGGCGTACAGACGTCTCCCGGTGGCGACGTCGACGACGGCGGCCCCACGGTGGTCGCCGAGCGAGGGGTCGCTCAGCAGCGGGTCGAGAATGTCGGCGAGGCTCTTGCCGGTGGGCGGCGTGCGGTCGAGGCCGGCCAGGACGGCGGCGGCGCTGGGGGCGGGGCGGGGGGCGCCCGCGCGGCTGCCGGAGCCGTGGTCCGTGCCGGCCCCGGCGCGCTCCCGCTCGGCGACGCGCTGCCCGCCGGCGCTCCAGGGACCGGCGGCGGTCACCGCCCCGGCGGCGAGCGCCATCCCGACGACGACGGCCACGGCGACGAACTGCACGGTGGTGAGCCGCGCCGAGCGCGCACGCAGCGAACGCACGGCGCGCGCGAGGTCCCCACGCCCACGCCGCACGCCGCGCACGACGCGGGCGTACCCACCCCGCGCGACGCGCACGACGCCCACGAACGCGCCGTCCCGCTCCGGAGCCGACGCGAGGGCCCGGGAGCCCGGGCCCGCAGCCGCCCCGGCAGCCACGTCCGTCTCCCGCGGCGCCGAATCGACGCCTGCCGCAGCGGCCCGGCCGCCCGCAGCCGCACGCTCCGGATCGGCGGCTTCCCGGACGGCCCCGCTCGCGGCACTGCCGACCGGCTCCGGGGGAGCACCCGGATCAACCCGAGCCGCAGGCCCCGGGCCGTCCCCGGGAGCCGGGTACGGAATGACCCCGCCGCCTCCGTGCACGGCGGTGCCGTCCCGCTCCGACGCGGGCTCCGCGTCGGCCGAGGCCGCAGGCTCCGGGCCGGCCTCGGCGGCCGGCTCCGGGAGGTCCCGGGCGGCCCCGCTCGCGGCGGTGCGGTCCGGCCCCGCCACCGATGCCGTCGCCTCCGCCGTGGCCCGGGAGGCCGGGCCCGCCGTCGCCCCGGCAGCGCCTTCCCCGACGGTTGCCCGCGCTGGGGGCGCGGGGACCGCGGCCGCCGCAGCCGGGGCCGTCGGAGCCGTAGATCCCGGATCGGTCGGCGTCTCGGGGGTTCCAGGGGCCCCGGCCGTCCCGCCCCCTGCGGTGCCGTCCGGCGTCGGGGACGCGGGCTCTGCCGTGGCTCCGGGAGCCGGGAGCGGCTCGGTGGAGTTGGCGTCGGTGGCCGCCTCCCCCGGTGTGCCGCTCGGCTCCGGCCTGCCGTTCGACTCCGAGGCACCCGAGCTTGTGAGGTGTGTCACGAGGGAGCCCCCTCTCTCGTGATCCGCGCCACACGCGGTGTCACCGTGTGCTCGGTTCGTGCCACCCTCTGTTCCGGCACGGCCTCCGCGAACCGCGCCGGGCGCGGGTGCGCGGCCGGCCAGGCCCTCAGCTCCGGCACGACCACCAGCCCCTTTCGCGATCACACACATGCGTGAGGGACACTTAACCACCAGAACTATGTGTTGATCATGGAGGAGCCACCGGTGGAGTTCGACGTCACGATCGAGATCCCGAAGGGTTCGCGGAACAAGTACGAGGTGGACCACGAGACCGGTCGGATCCGCCTGGACCGTCGACTCTTCACCTCGACCAGCTACCCGGCCGACTACGGCTTCGTCGAGAACACCCTCGGCGAGGACGGCGACCCGCTGGACGCCCTTGTCCTGCTGGAGGAGCCGACCTTCCCCGGCTGCCTCATCAAGTGCCGCACCATCGGCATGTTCCGGATGACCGACGAGGCCGGCGGCGACGACAAGCTGCTGTGCGTCCCGGCCTCGGACCCGCGCGTGGAGCACCTGCGGGACATCCACCACGTGTCCGAGTTCGACCGCCTGGAGATCCAGCACTTCTTCGAGGTCTACAAGGACCTCGAGCCCGGCAAGTCGGTCGAGGGCGCCAACTGGGTCGGTCGCACGGACGCCGAGGCCGAGATCGAGCGGTCGTACAAGCGTGCCGAGGAGCACGGGGGTCACTGACCCTCCCCCGCCGTACCGAACGGGCCGCGTGACTCTTACGGGTGACGCGGCCCGTTGGCATGTCGTGCGCATACTGAGGCGTGCGGGGAGTACCCGTACCGGAGGTGCAGGGATCGGGACCCGCGGGCGGAAGGTGGGGCGAACTGGTGGCGGAGGGCGAGGCGGACGACCGCAAGCCGCGGTCGGACGAGGCACGCAGCGCGTTCGTTCCCCCGGCGGCGGTCGTGACGGGAGCCCACGGCGCCCACGGCGCACCGGGCACCCAGGGCACCCACGGCGCACCGGGTGACAGCGAGTCGTCGACGACGTCCGAGTTCGCGATCCCCGCGGGCCTGGACGTCCCGCAGGCGCCCGCCGCCGAGCCCGAGACCACCTCCGAGTTCGCCGTGCCGAGCGGCCTCGACGTGCCGCAGGCTCCGCCCGCCGAGCCCGAGGGCTCCGCGTTCAGCCCCCCGCGCACGTACAGCGCCCGGGACGCCCTCCACGCCTTCACCCCGCCCACCGGCGTGCCCCTGGTGAAGCTCACCAAGGAGGCGCCCTGGCAGGACCGGATGCGTGCGATGCTGCGCATGTCCGTCACCGAACGCCCCGCCCTGGAGACCGTACGGCGCGCCGACGAGCCGGGCCCGGCCGTGCCGCGCGTCCTCGACCTCACCCTCCGCATCGGCGAACTGCTGCTCGCGGGCGGCGAGGGCGCCGAGGACGTCGAGGCGGCGATGTTCGCGGTCTGCCGCTCCTACGGCCTGGACCGCTGCGAGCCCAACGTCACCTTCACGCTGCTGTCGGTCTCGTACCAGCCGTCCCTGGTCGACGACCCGGTCTCGGCCTCCCGCGTGGTGCGCCGCCGCGGCACCGACTACACCCGGCTGGCCGCCGTCTTCCAGCTCGTCGACGACCTCAGTGACGACGAGACGGAGATCTCCCTGGAGGAGGCCTACCGGCGGCTCGCGGAGATACGGCGCAACCGGCACCCGTACCCCGGCTGGGCGCTGACCGTGGCGAGCGGGCTGCTCGCGGGCGCGGCCTCGGTACTGGTCGGCGGCGGACTGTTCGTGTTCGTCGCCGCGGCGGCGGGCGCGATGCTCGGCGACCGGCTCGCCTGGCTGTGCGCCGGGCGCGGGCTGCCCGAGTTCTACCAGTTCACGGTGGCCGCCACGCCCCCGGCCGCGATCGGCGTCGCCCTCACGCTCGCGCACGTCGACGTGAAGGCGTCCGCCGTCATCACCGGTGGCCTGTTCGCGCTGCTGCCTGGGCGGGCGCTGGTGGCGGGCGTGCAGGACGGGCTGACCGGCTTCTACATCACCGCCTCCGCGCGCCTGCTGGAGGTCATGTACTTCTTCACCGGCATCGTCGTCGGCGTCCTGATGGTGCTGTACTTCGGCGTCACCCTGGGCGCCAAGCTCAATCCGGACGCGGCGCTGAGCGGCGTCGAGCGGCCGGGGTGGCAGCTCGCCGCCTCCATGCTGCTGTCGCTGACCTTCGCGGTGCTGCTCCAGCAGGAGCGGTCCACGGTGCTGCTGGTCACCCTCAACGGCGGGGTGGCCTGGTCGGTCTACGGGGCCATGTACTACGCGGGCGACCTGTCACCGGTGGCGTCCACGGCCGCGGCGGCCGGCCTCGTCGGCCTCTTCGGGCAGTTGCTGTCCCGCTACCGGTTCGCGTCCGCGCTGCCGTTCACCACGGCGGCGATCGGACCGCTGCTGCCCGGTTCGGCGACGTACTTCGGGCTGCTGGGCATCGCCCAGAGCGACGTCGACGGCGGGTTGGTGTCGCTCACCAAGGCGGTGGCGCTGTCCATGGCCATCGCGATCGGCGTCAACCTGGGGGCGGAGGTCTCCCGACTGTTCCTGCGGGTCGGCACGGCGGAGGGACGGCGGGCCGCGAAGCGGACGCGGGGGTTCTAGGGTTCCCCGCGCCCCTCGCTCAGCCCTGGTTGTACGGGTACTGCCGCTGGTCGTAGCCGTCGTACTGCTGGGGGTACTGCTGCTCCTGGCCGTAGTCCCGGTGTCCGTGGTCCTGGTAGCCGTACTGCTGGTCGTACCCCTGCTGTCCGCCGTAGTGCTGCTGGTCGCCGTACCCCTGCTGGTCGCCGTACGGCTGCTGCTGCCCGGCGTTGCCGTTTCCGTTGCCGTAGCGCTGGTCCCGGTGGGCCGGGGGGACGGCGCGCAGGCGGGTGGTGGCGTCGTCCATCGGGGGGTGCTGGGGGGAGCCGTGCGCCGCCTGTCCGGCCGGCACCGGCCGGGGCGCGGCCTCGGGGGGGTTCTTCTTCGCCTTCGAACGGGCGCGCAGGTACTCGATGGCGATCGGGATCACCGAGACGAGGACGATCAGGATGAGGATCGCCTCGATGTTGTTCTTGACCGCGTCGATCTTGCCCAGCCAGGAGCCGAGCAGTGTCACGCCCGCGCCCCACAGGACGCCGCCGATGACGTTGAAGACGACGAACGAGCGGTACCGCATGCCGCTGACGCCCGCGATGATCGGGGTGAACGTACGGACGACGGGTACGAAACGGGCCAGCACCAGGGACTTCGGGCCGTACTTCTCGAAGAACTCGTGCGCCTTGACGACGTTCTCCTGCTTGAACAGGCGGGAGTCCGGCCGGTTGAAGAGCGAGGGGCCGACCTTCTTGCCGAACATGTAGCCCGCCTGGTCGCCCAGGACCGCGGCGACGCAGATCAGCGCGATCGCCCCCCACAGCGGGAAGTCCATCTGGTGCGAGGTGATCAGCAGGCCGCAGGTGAACAGCAGCGAGTCGCCCGGCAGGAAGAAACCGATGAGCAGGCCCGACTCGGCGAAGACGATGAGGAGCAGGCCCCAGATGCCGAACGTGTCGAGGAGGTGATTCGGATCCAGCCAGCTCGGTCCGAGGGCAAGCGTCTGCACGGTTCCGGGCTCCCGAGGAGTGAGGGGGTACGGCCGCACCCGAGAAAGGTACGGCCGGTCAAAGCTATCAACGCACGGTGTCCCCGCCAGGTTCCACGGGTGCCACCAGGATGCCCTGTGCGCCCCCTGGGATGCTCCTGTGGGTCTCAGAACGGGAAGCGGCTGCGTCCGTGCTGCACCGAGATCCACTTCTGCGTGGTGAAGGCCTCCACCGTCGTCTCGCCGTTCAGCCTCCCCACCCCGGAGTGCTTCTCGCCGCCGAAGGGGACCTGCGGCTCGTCGTGGACGGTGCCGTCGTTGACGTGGAACATGCCGGTGTCGATCCGCTGGGCGAATGCGACGCCGCGCTCGACGTCCCCGGTGTGGACGGCGCCGCTGAGGCCGTAGGGCGTGTCGTTGACGAGGCGGACGGCCTCCTCCTCGCCGTCGAACGGCAGGAGCAGCGCCACCGGCCCGAAGAGCTCCTGCTTGAGCAGGGGCGAGCCGGCCGGGATGTCGGTGAGGACGGACGGCTCGACCAGGTTGTCCGTGGTACGGCCGCGCACCAGGGCGGTGGCGCCGTTCTCGACGGCCTGGTCGACGGCGCCGGTGAGGGCGTCGGCCTGGGAGGAGTTGATGACGGGCCCGATGACCGTGGCCGGATCCTTCGGGTCGCCGGTCTTGAGGGACGTCACCTTGGCGACGAACTTGGCGGTGAACTCCTCCAGCACCGAGCGGTCCACGAGGACGCGGTTGGCGGCCATGCAGACCTGGCCCTGGTGGACGTACCGGCTGAAGACGGCCGCGTCGACGGCGTAGTCGATGTCGGCGTCGTCCAGCACCACCAGGGCGCTGTTGCCGCCGAGTTCCAGGACCGTGCGCTTGAAGTGCGAGGCGCAGACGGTGGCGACGTGCCGGCCGACCTTGTCGGAGCCGGTGAAGGAGATCACCTTGGGCACCGGGTGCTCCAGGAAGGCGTCGCCTATCTCCGAGATGTCGGTGACGACGACATTGAGGACGCCGCCGGGCAGCCCCGCGTCCTCGAAGAGCTTCGCGACCAGGGTGCCGCCCGTCACGGGGGTGTCCTGGTGCGGCTTGAGGACGACCGCGTTGCCGAGCGCGAGCGCGGGGGCGACGGACTTCAGGGAGAGCAGGAAGGGGAAGTTGAAGGGGCTGATCACCCCGACGACGCCGACGGGGACGCGGTAGAGGCGGTTCTCCTTGCCCTCGGTCGGCGAGGGCAGGATGCGGCCCTGGGGGGTCAGTGTGAGCTGGGCCGCCTCGCGCAGGAACTCCTTGGCGAGGTGCAGTTCGAAGCCGGCCTTGGTGCGGGTGCCGCCCAGCTCGGCGATGATCAGCTCGGCGATCTCCGCCTCGCGCTCCTCCAGCAGGCGCAGCGCCTTCTCGAACACCCCACGGCGGGCGTAGGCGTTGGTGGCCGCCCAGTCGCGCTGGGCGCGTTCGGCGGCGCGGTAGGCCTGGTCCACCTCGTCCACGGTGGCTGTCGTGATCGCCGCGAGCTTCTCGCCGTCGTACGGGTTGAAGTCGATGATCTCCCAGCCGCCGGTGCCCGGACGCCACTCGCCGTCGATGTACTGCTGAGCCAGGTCCGTGAAGTAGGACGACATGTGCTCCCTCAATCCCTGTCGCTGCCGTGCGATCCCTGTCGCTGCCGTGACAGCCTTCGCAGTCATCATCCGATCAACGTTCGATATGACGTCATCGTACGTGCGAGGAACGGGAGTTGGGAGGAGCCGGGAGGGACGGGAACGGGTACCGGGGCGTGGCTCCGGGTGCGCTCAGGAGAGCTGGAGCAGCCCGCGCAGGAGGTCGCGGCTCTCCTCGGGCGAGGGGCTGTCCTGCTGGAGCTGCTTGAGCGCCTGCTCGTACTGGGCGACGTCCTCGGGCTTGTCGAGGTAGAGGGCGCTGGTGAGCTGCTCGAGGTAGACGACGTCCGAGAGGTCGGACTCGGGGAAGCTGAGCAGGGTGAAGGCGCCGCTCTCGCCGGAGTGGCCGCCGAAGCCGAAGGGCATGACCTGCAACCGCACGTTGGACCGCTCGGAGATGTCGATGAGGTGCTGGAGCTGGCCGCGCATCACCTCGCGGTCGCCGTAGGGGCGGCGCAGCGCCGCCTCGTCCAGGACGACGTGGAACTCGGGGGCCTTCTCGGAGACGAGGTACTTCTGCCGCTCCAGGCGCAGCGCCACCCGCCGGTCGACGTCGGCCGCGCTCGCGCCGCCCATGCCGCGGGAGACGACGGCGCGGGCGTACGCCTCCGTCTGCAGCAGACCGTGCACGAACTGCACCTCGTAGGAGCGGATGAGGTGGGCCGAGCCCTCCAGGCCGATGTACGTGGGGAACCAGCTGGGCAGGACGTCCGAGTAGCTGTGCCACCACCCGGCGACGTTCGCCTCCTTCGCCAGCGAGAGCAGGGAGGTGCGCTCCGCCTCGTCGGCGACGCCGTACAGCGTCAGCAGGTCCTCGACGTCCCGCGTCTTGAAGCTCACGCGCCCCAACTCCATGCGGCTGATCTTCGATTCGGAGGCGCGGATCGAGTAGCCGGCCGCTTCCCGGGTGATGCTCCGCGACTCCCGCAGACGCCTGAGATGCGACCCGAGCAGCATGCGCCGCACCACCGAGCCGCTAGTGGACTCCCCAGCGCTCACTTCGTCAGCCCTCCCCAACGTCTTCCGGACGCGCAGTCTGCCACTAAACCACGACCAGCAGTACTCGTGCGGTTACAGAAACGGAAAGGAGTGGCCGTTCGGCCACGGCAGAGGGCTCCGGGAGCGCTCCCGCGAGGGGAACCGGGGAAGAAAGTGGCGGAAGAAATGCGTGGCAAGCGGTACTTGAGGGTCCATTTCCGGCGCGTGCACGTGCATCTGCCCTTGCATCTGCCGTGCGCATCGGAAACCATGGTGCCGCGCCACCGCTGCATCGCCACGACCGCGAACACCCGGGAGTGCCTCGCATGGGGACGAATGGATCGACCATGCTCGAGCCCTTACGGCAGGGACTTCCGCCGCTGGACCCCGCGTCCGTGTCCACCGCCGCCTCCTGCGGACTTCCCGCCCGTTACGAAGCGGTGCGCGAGGCACGGCAGTTCACCCGGCGGACCTTGGACCAGTGGGAGCGGGGCGACCTCTTCGACGACGTCTGCCTGGTGGTCTCCGAACTCGTCACCAACGCGCTGCGCCACGCACTGCCGGCGGATCTGCCGCACGGCGCCGACCAGGCGGCTCCGGTGCGGCTGCACCTGATGCGCTGGGCGACGCGGCTGGTCTGCGCGGTGCGCGATCCCAGCAGGGAGAGCCCCGTCGCGCCTGACGCGGAGGGGGCCTCCGACGACTTCTCGGCGGAGTGCGGCCGAGGGCTGCTCCTCGTCGAGTCCTTCGCCGACGGCTGGGGCTGGCATCCGCTGGCCGGCACGCTCGGCGGCAAGGTCGTGTGGGCGATGTTCCGGCTGACGCCGGGAGAATGACGCCGGGAGAATGACGCCGGGGGACCGACGGTAGGACCCGGCCAAGGAGTCACCGGGCGCGGAAACGCTTCGGCAAGGCGTGGGGCGATGTGGGGCGACGGGGTTCACGAACCCGGTCGCCCCACGCATCGTTCGCTCACGTATTTCACGACCACTTGACGCGTGTCACACGATCAGATGATCGAACTCGCCGTCCTTGACGCCCAGCAGCATGGCCTCGATCTCGGCGCGCGTGTAGACGAGGGCGGGCCCGTCGGGGAACCGCGAGTTGCGTACGGCCACGTCGCCGCCCGGCAGCCGGGCGAACTCCACGCAGGAGCCCTGCGAGTTGCTGTGCCGGCTCTTCTGCCAGGCCACTCCGGACAACTCGGTCGCAGCCATGCCGTTGTACACGTCATCCACGTCGCACACGTCGTGGTCCACAGGTCGCTCCCCGGGTGGTGCATTGGCTGATGTGGCCATTGATGCAGTGGTCAACTGCCCCGGATCATAGCCCCGTTCACCTGCGGATGCATGAGCAGATGCACGTGCACGCGGGGTGTTCCCGCGGTTACAGCTTTTACGGTCCCTTGACTGACCACTCTCCCCACCGTTTGCCCAGCCCCCCGCGCCCCATGCGAGCCCACCCCACGAGTGGCCAGTTTTCCGCCCACACAAGCAAAGACGAGCGAATTCCGCCCCCTGTTCCCAGTCAGGGCCGCGGGCCTGTGCTGTCTGCGCGGCTCCGCCACGGAGGGCGCGACCACCCACCCCGGGGTCCAAGGGGCGGAGCCCCTTGAAAGGGACGGGAAGGGTAAGGGCGGCGGGGGCGAAAAACCCCCACAACACCCCCACCCACCCCACCACCCCTCCTGATAACTTGCCGCCACGCCGACAAACACCGGCACCGACAACCCCCTGGAGGCACACGTGACGTCGGCGCCCCGCCCCACCCGCCTCACCACGACAACCGCGGCCACCACCCTGGCCGCCGCCCTCGCCCTCACCTTCACCCTCACCGCCTGCAGCAGCGACAACGACGGCGACGGCGACTCCACCACACCCACCACCTCCACCTCCACCGCGGCCTCCGGCACCGACTCCCCCTCCCCCAGCACGAAACCCGGAAAGCTGGACGGCAGCTGGCTGACCACCGCCGACGGCAAGGCGGTCGTCCTCATCGTCACTGGCAAACAGGCCGCCCTGTTCGCCACGGGCGGCACCGTGTGCAGCGGCACGGCCGCCAAGAAGTCGGGCACCTGGACGATCGACCTGCCCGACTGCCAGGGCGCGTCCGACAACGACCGCGGCACCGGCACGGTGGACTCCGTGACCTCGAAAACCCTCAAGGTCACCTGGAAGGGCGACGCCGGCACGGAGACGTACCAGAAGTCCGACGGCACCCACCTCCCCAGCGGCTTCCCGACGTCGAACCTGCCGGGAACGTAGCCCCCGGGCCCGCCCGGGTCGTAGCCCCGCACGCACGCCCGGGGGCGCGCGTGCACGACGTACGCGCCTGCACGATGATCGTGACCCCGACGCACCGGCACGAACGCCGTGCCACCGTCACGAACCGCCGAAGGACCCCATGCGCGCCACGTTCCCCCTCGCCGTCACCGCCCTCGCGGCGGCCCTCGCCCTGACCGCCTGCAGCAGCGACGACCCGAACACCGGCACAGGCTCCGACGCCGCCACCGGCGGCAAGAACGGCACCAGCACGGCCGCCGCCGACGCGGGGGCCTGCGCCCTGACCGGGCTCAACATCGAGGTCGGCCCGGCCAACGCCGCCCCGGCCGTGGGCGACACGGGCAACCTCCCCGTCACCCTGACCAACACCAAGGCCGGCGCCTGCACGCTCGACGGCTTCCCCAAGGTGACGCTGTTGTCCGGCAGCACCTCGTGGACCGTCACCGAGGAGAAGTCGGCGCAGCCCAGCGAGCTGACCCTGCACCAGGACGAGTCGGCGACGTTCACCCTCACCTACGTACGCGGCGAGGAGGGCGGCAAGGGGGCCGCGGACACCCTGCGGTTCTCGCTGCCGGGCGACTCCGGCGACAAGACGGCGAAGTGGACGTACGGCGTGATCGCCGAGAAGGGCTCGGGCCTGGACGCCACGGTGACCCCCTTCCAGACGGCGGGGGACTGAACGACCGGACCGCGGACCGCCCCGGCCGGCCGGAGCACGGCCCTCGGCGCGGCGGCCGACCGTCGGCACAGCGGTCGGCCGTCGGCGCGGTGGCCGGCCGTCACCGCGGTGGCCGGCCGTCAGCGCAGCGGCCGGTGCCGCTCCACCCTCGCCCGGTCGGCCGCCGCCGCGCCCTCGTGCCAGCCGGCCTCGTCGGAGACACCGCGCAGCCGGGTGGTGACGGTCTCGGGGAACATGTGTTCAAGGTGTTCCGTGACCGCCACGTCCCGGGCCGCGAGGACCGGCAGGAACTCCCGGCCCTCCCCCGCCGCCGCGGCCGTCTGCTCCCGCACGGCGGTCGCGAGCCGGTCGCCCACCCGGTGCGCGTACGCCGCCAGGAACGACTGCCGGAACGTTTTCGTCCGCCTCCGTCCGCCCGCGCGCTGCGCCGCCTCCGCCCTGGTCATCGCGGTCGTCGCCTGGACCAGCAGCGAGGTGTGGAGCAGCTCGACCGCCTCCAGGTCGGCCTCGAACCCGACGACCGTGGAGAAGCCGAACTCCTCGTGCCACACCGCACGGCAGTGGTTGGCGGCGGCGACCGCGTCCAGCAGGACCGCCTTGGCCGTCTCGTAGGGCGGATCGACGCCTATTCGGCAGGCCCCGGGCACGTCCGCGCCGCCGGGACGCGCGGGGGAGCCGCCCGCCGCGAGCACGGCCTCGTCGATGCTGTGCCGGGCCATCAGCTCCTGTGCCTTGGCACTGAGCGCCTCCGCCTCCTCCGGATAACCGGTCGCCTCGGCCTTGGCGAGCAGGGCCCGGATCCGGGCGAGCATCCGGGAGCCGGCCGAGGAGGCATCGACGGCCCGGCGCGGCGGGTCCAGCGGCTCCAGCGCGGGCAGCCGGAGCAGCAGCCGGTACAGCTCCAGCAGGGCGGTGGCCCGCGAGAAGCGGTCGGTGCGCGGGGGCGGGGTGCCGTCGAGCTCGGCCAGCTGCGCGGCCCAGCGCGGATACGGTGCCGGCCGCTCCCCCGCCTCGCCGAGGATCAGCGCCGACACCAGCCGTATGTGCGCCTCGCCCAGCTCGCGGCGGACGTACCGCACGAGATCGGCGGGCTGCCACCCGCGCCGCCAGGCCGCGGCGACGAACTCCTCGCCCCGCCGGGCGACCTCGGCGTCGGCGGCGGAGTCGGCGGCCAGCAGGGAGGCCCCGGCGTCGAGGGCGGCGTCGGTCTCGGCGTACAGAGCGGCCTCGAAGGCGCGCTCGACGGTGGTCGGCATACTCACCCTCCGATCGTGACACGGGGGTACGACAACGGGTGCGGCCGACTGTCAACTTCGCGTTGACAGTCGGCAGGTGTCAACTTACGGTTGACACATGACGTCGAACTCACCCGGCACACGATCCGTACGCCTCGACGACCTGATCGAGGCCATCAAGAAGGTGCACACCGACGCACTCGACCAGCTCCAGGACGCGATGCTCGCCGCCGAGCACCTGGACGAGGTGGCCGACCATCTGATCGGCCACTTCGTGGACCAGGCACGGCGGTCCGGCGCCTCCTGGACCGACATCGGCCGATGCATGGGCGTCACCCGGCAGGCGGCCCAGAAGCGCTTCGTGCCCAAGGAGGGCCCGGACCTCGACCCCAGCCAGGGGTTCAGCCGCTACACGACGCGCGCGCGGAGCGCGGTCCTGGCCGCGCAGGACGCGGCCAGGACCGCCCGCAACCCGGAGATCTCCGGCGAGCACCTCGTTCTCGGCCTGCTCACCGAGCCGGAGTCGCTGGCCGGGAAGGCGATCGTCGCGCAGGGCGTCACCCTGGACGCCGTCCGCGAGGCGGCGACAGCGGCGCTGTCCCCGGCGGCGGACGAGGTCCCGGATCTGGTCCCGTTCGACGCGGGCGCCAAGAAAGCCCTCGAACTGACGTTCCGCGAGGCGCTGCGCCTCGGCCACAACTACGTCGGCACCGAGCATCTCCTGCTTGCCCTGCTCGAACACGAGAACGGCGACGGCGTGCTGAGCGGCCTGGGGCTGACCAAGACGGCGGTGGAGGCGTATGTGGCCGAACAGCTCGCCGCCCTGACGAAGGAGGCGTAGGGCGGGGGCCCGGCGGTCGGAGTCGGCAGTCAGCAGTCGGCGGTCGGCGGTCGGCGGTTGAAAGCCGTTGTCAGACCCTCCTGCGAGACTCGGAACCATGACCGGCCACTGGGCACTCGTCCCGGCCGAGGACGGCGGCGCGCACCTCGCCCCCCTCGGTCCGGACGGGCTGCCCGCCGGCCCCGTACGGCGGGAGCCGGACCTCGCGGCGGCGGTCCGCGGCCGCCCGGAGGTCACCCGCTGGGTGTGGCGCTCCACCCCCGAGCTCTACCCGCGCCTGCTCGGCGCCGGCCTGCGCGTCGAGCGGTGCTACGACGTGGAGGACGCCGAGACGCTCCTGCTCGGCCACGAGGGCAGGCTCGGCGAGCCCCGGTCCGCGGCGGCCGCGCTGGCCAGGCTGCGCGGAACCGCCGTACCCCCGGACCCGCCCGGGCGCCCCGCCGACCCCGGCACCCAGTCCTCCCTCTTCGACCCGCGCCCCGCACACGAAGAGGTGTCCCTGGAGGATCTCGCCGAGGTGTACGCCGCGCAGCAGCGCCGTATCGACGCCACCGCCCGGCCGGACCGGATGCGGCTGCTGATCACGTCGGAGTCGGCCGGCATGCTGATCGCCGCCGAGATGAACGCCGCGGGGCTGCCCTGGCGCGCGGACGTGCACCGCGAGGTGCTGCGCGAACTGCTCGGCGAGCGGTACCCCGGCGGCGGCGAGCCGACGCGGCTGGCGGAGCTCGCGGAGGAGGTGTCGGCGGCGTTCGGCCGCCGGGTGCGGCCGGATCTGCCGGCCGATGTCGTCAGGGCGTTCGCACAGGCCGGGATCAAGGTGCGGTCAACCCGGCGCTGGGAGATCGCGTCCCTCGACCACCCCGCCGTGCGGCCGCTGCTCGAGTACAAGCGGCTGTACCGCGTCTGGGTCGCCCACGGCTGGTCCTGGCTGCAGGACTGGGTGCGCGACGGCCGCTTCCGCCCGGAGTTCCACGCGGGCGGCACGGTCACCGGCCGCTGGGTCACCAACGGCGGCGGCGCATTGCAGATACCCAAGGTCATCCGGCGGGCGGTGGTCGCCGACCCCGGCCACTGCCTGGTCGTGGCCGACGCCGCGCAGCTGGAACCGCGGGTGCTGGCGGCGATCTCCCGCGATCCGGGGCTGATGGAGGTCGCCGGCCGTACGGACGACCTGTACCAGTCGGTGTCGGACCGGGCGTTCTCCGGCGACCGCGCCCAGGCCAAGCTCGCCGTGCTCGGCGCGATCTACGGCCAGACCTCGGGGGACGGCCTGAAGAATCTCGCCGCGCTGCGCCGCCGTTTCCCCCGGGCCGTGGCGTACGTCGACGAGGCGGCCCGCGCGGGCGAGGAGGGGCGGCTGGTGCGGACCTGGCTCGGGCGGACGTGCCCGCCGGCGGCGGGGGCCGGCGACGCAGAGGAGGAGGCGGGCATCCCGCAGGAAGGCCCCGACGGCGACGGCCGCCGGGTCCCCGGCGACGCCCGCTCACGGGGCCGGTTCGCGCGCAACTTCGTGGTGCAGGGCAGCGCGGCGGACTGGGCCCTGCTGCTCCTGGCCGCCCTCCGCCGTGCCTGCGCCGGCCTCTCGGCCGAGCTGGTCTTCTTCCAGCACGACGAGGTGATCGTGCACTGTCCGGTGGAGGAGGCGGATACGGTCGTGACCGCGCTGGAGAAGGCTTCCGACCTGGCCACCCGCCTGGCCTTCGGCGACACACCGGTACGGGTGCCGTTCACGACGGCGGTGGTGGAGTGCTACGCAGACGCGAAGTGATGTCTTGATGTCTCAAGGGGCGCGGGGAACTGCGCAAAACGGGGCGAAGCCCCGTGCCGGGGGCGCAGGGGGCGGAGCTCCCGCCCGGGGTCGAAGGGGCGAAGCCCCTGGAGGACGGGAAGGGTAAGGGCGGCGGGGGCGAAATCCCCCCGCCGCCACACCCGCCCCTCAGTCCGTCCCCGACTCCATAGCCGCCCGGTCCAGCAGCTCGACCTCCTCCGACACCTCACCCCGCGAGGCGATCGCCTCGGCACCACCGCTCGGCATCGCCCCGATCAGCCCCGTCGCCGCGGCCTGCGCCGCGCCGATCAGCGCGGGGTGGTCCGTCCCGACCATCCCGATGCTCGCGTACTGCTCCAGCCGCGCCCGCGAGTCCGCGATGTCGAGGTTCCGCATCGTCAGCTGCCCGATCCGGTCCACCGGCCCGAACGCGGAGTCCTCCGTCCGCTCCATGGACAGCTTGTCCGGGTGGTAGCTGAGCGCGGGGCCGCGCGTGTCGAGGACGGAGTAGTCCTCGCCCCGCCGCAGCCGCAGCGTCACCTCGCCGGTGACCGCCGCGCCGACCCACCGCTGCAGCGACTCCCGCACCATCAGCGCCTGCGGGTCCAGCCACCGCCCCTCGTACATCAGCCGCCCGAGCCGCCGTCCCTCGTTGTGGTAGGCGGCCACCGTGTCCTCGTTGTGGATGGCGTTGACCAGCCGCTCGTAGACGATGTGCAGCAGCGCCATGCCGGGCGCCTCGTAGATGCCCCGGCTCTTGGCCTCGATGACCCGGTTCTCGATCTGGTCGGACATGCCGAGCCCGTGCCGGCCGCCGATCGCGTTGACCTCCATGACGAGGTCGACGGGGGAGGCGAACTCCTTGCCGTTGACCGTCACCGGACGGCCCTGGTCGAAGCCGACCGTGACGTCCTCGGCGGCGATCTCGACCGCGGGGTCCCAGAACCGGACACCCATGATCGGGTCCACGGTCTCGATGCCGGTGTCGAGGTGCTCCAGCGTCTTCGCCTCGTGCGTGGCGCCCCAGATGTTGGCGTCGGTCGAGTACGCCTTCTCCGTGCTGTCGCGGTAGGGCAGCCCGTGCGCGAGCAGCCACTCCGACATCTCCTTGCGCCCGCCGAGCTCGGTCACGAAGTCCGCGTCGAGCCAGGGCTTGTAGATGCGCAGGTGCGGGTTGGCGAGCAGACCGTAGCGGTAGAACCGCTCGATGTCGTTGCCCTTGAAGGTCGAGCCGTCGCCCCAGATCTGGACGTCGTCCTCGAGCATCGCCCGGACCAGCAGGGTCCCGGTGACCGCGCGGCCGAGCGGCGTGGTGTTGAAGTACGCGCGCCCGGCGGAGCGGATGTGGAACGCGCCGCAGGCCAGCGCGGCCAGGCCCTCCTCGACCAGCGCCGCACGGCAGTCGACCAGGCGTGCGATCTCCGCGCCGTACGACGTCGCACGGCTGGGCACCGAGGCGATGTCGGGCTCGTCGTACTGACCGATGTCGGCGGTGTACGTGCAGGGCACGGCGCCCTTGTCACGCATCCACGCGACGGCGACCGACGTGTCGAGGCCGCCCGAGAAGGCGATACCGACGCGCTCGCCGGTGGGCAGGGAGGTGAGAACCTTGGACATAGCAAGAGTATGCACTGCTTCGCATTATCATGCAACGCCGATCGCGTGAGACGCGCGACGGGACGGCGGCCGGAATGCCCGCCGGACCCTCCCCGAGGCTCATACCCGCAGCTCAGCAGCCCCATGGTGGTGAAAACCCCCTCACCTTCCCGGGGGACAGCACCGCTCGGATACGGGGCCCAGCAGGCTGCCGCGCCCAGCCGTCCGTCCAGAGACTCGACCGTATGACGATCCCGACGGACAGCCGCCCCGCCCCCGGCCCGCCGACAGGCACCGCCACCGAACCCGGCACCGGCACCGGCACCGGCACCGGCACCGGCACCGGCACCGGCAGTGACTTCGCCCGCCTCTCCCGCCGCATCGCCGAAGCCGGTCTATTGGAACGGCGCCCCGGGTACTACACCGCGCGCCTGACCCTGGTGACCGCGGCCCTCGCGGCGGGCTGGGCCGCCTTCGCCGTGCTCGGCGACACCTGGTGGCAGCTGGCGGTCGCCGCCTTCCTGGCCTTCGTCTTCGGCCAGACCGCCCTGGTCGCCCACGACCTGGCGCACCGGCAGATCTTCCGGCGCCGCCGGCCGAGCGAGATCGGCGGCCGGCTGTTCGGCAACCTCGGCGTCGGCATGAGCTACGGCTGGTGGATGAACAAGCACACCCGCCACCACGCCAACCCCAACCACGAGGAGCTGGACCCGGACGTCGCCCCGGACATCCTGGTGTGGTCCACCGACCAGGCCCGCTCCAGCCGGGGTATCGCCCGCTTCATCGGCGGTCACCAGGCGCTGCTGTTCTTCCCGCTGCTCACACTGGAGGGCTTCAACCTGCACGTCGCCGGGCTGCGGGCGCTGCGCTCACCGTCGATGAAGCAGCGGCCGCTGGAGGCCGCGCTGCTCCTGCTGCATCTGACGGCCTTCCTGTCCGCCCTCTTCCTGGTGCTGTCACCGGGGCGGGCGCTGGCGTTCCTGGCCGTGAACCAGTGCCTGTTCGGCGTCTACCTCGGCTGCGTCTTCGCCCCCAATCACAAGGGCATGCCGACCCTGACCGGCGAGGACCGCCCCGACTTCCTGCGCCGCCAGGTGCTGACCTCGCGCAATGTGCGCGGCGGTCGCTTCACCGACCTGATGCTCGGCGGCCTCAACTACCAGATCGAGCACCATCTGTTCCCCAGCATGCCGACGCCGCACCTGCGCCGGGCGCAGCGGATCGTCCGCGCGTACTGCGCCGAGATCGGCGTCCCGTACCACGAGACGGGTCTGCTCCGGTCGTACCGCGAGGCGCTGACCCATCTGCACCGGGTGGGCGAGCCGATCAGGAACCGGCGGACGGCGGAGCGGGCCGACTGAGCCGGCCGACCCGCCCCGTCTTCCCCCCGCCGGTCACCAGGAGTCGGGGCCGTGACGTGCGACCCAGCGCTGGAAGTCGTTGAACGACAGGTGCTCCGCCCCGACGCCGGTGGTCCGGTAGAACTCCAGACCGGCATCCCAGATCGCGCCGTACGCCTGCCCCTCCTCGTCGTGCACGCCCAGCTCGCGCAGGCAGCGCGACGCTCCGTACACCGCCCAGCCGCCCACCGGCAGGACCGCGGCGGCCAGCCGCTCGGGGGAGACGTTCAGATAGGGCCGCAGGCAGACGTCCCAGATCCGTCCGGCGTCGAGGCTGCTGTTCTCGGGCCCCTTCGCGGTGTAGCGGCCCAATATCTCCATCCGCGACGGCGTCCGTGCCGGCAGCCCGCGGGGCTCGGCCGCGGCGTCCGCCGCGGCCAGGCGCTCCAGTTCCCGCCCCCACTCCTCCTCCGGATCGCGCCGTCCGGCCATGGTGTGCCGCAGCCGGACCCAGGACCGGTCGAACTCCGCGGTGGTGATGCCCGCGACGACGGGCTGGAACTCCCGCAGTGCTTCCCAGACCGTCTGCCGGTCGGTGGACCGCGTGGCGGGCGCCTCGTCCAGGAAATGGACCATGGAGGAGGCCAGCATGCGCGCCTCGGTGCGCTGCGCGTTGTCCTTCAGGTCGTCGCAGCGCACGGACCCCCGCCACCGGCGCAGGACGTCGACAGCGATCCCCCACTCCTGGTGGTCGGTCAGCAGCCGCACCAGGAGGAACAACTGGCCGCCCACGTGGTCACGGCCCGCCGGGCGTGGGCCGGCCGACAGGCCGCTCAGCGCCGCCGCGAGCTCCGGCACCAGGCCGGCCCGCCCGCCGCGCAGCGCGTCGTCGGCCGCCCACAGCAGATCCTCCGCGCGCGCCCGGGCGGGGTCGCCGTACGAGGGCGAACCGTTCAGCCGGGCGTCGAGTTCCACCCGCTTCGCCGCGTGCTGCCACGGCTCGGCCAGCGAGAAGGTGACGACCTCGCCGCCGCAGCCGGGGCAGCGCCTCGGCCAGCGGTCCGACGGGGCGTCGGGGCCGCCCCGCCCGCACCCGTCGGCGGGGCACATCCAGCGGAGCCCCACCGCCCCCTTCGGGGGCAGATATCCGTAGCGCGTCGGCGGCAGGTTCCCCGACCGTGAGAAAAGCGCCATCAGCGGTTCCTCCCCATGTGGTGTCCGCGCTCCCCGTGCATCCCCGGCCTCCCGCGCGGCCTCTTCACGTCTCTCCGCCGCGTCTCCGTGCTCAACTGGTGGAGACGAATTCCTTCACGACGTGCGTGCACTTGCCGCGGCACGTCGAGCAACGGGAGATCTTGCATTCGAAGACCCCCCAGTAGCCGTACCTCTCCTGCTTCTCACGCGACTTCTCCCACAGCCCGACGTGGCAGTGCGGACAGGTCGGTCGTCCCATGGGTCGTCCTCCTCCGTGATGCGTCGTTCTCGTCCTGGGCCGGTCCCGCGGCTGCCGCTGCGGGCCGGCATCGCGCCCCTCATCCTCCGGCGGTCTCCTCGACCGGGTGTCCCCGGACGATCCGTCCGCTGCGACTGTCGTGCGGGACGCCCCACCGCGAGGGCGGCTTCCCGTTGAACAGCCAGAACGCCAGGACCGCCTCCCAGACGAAGGCCTTCGCCAACGTCACGACGAACCACTCGGGGCTGATCAGAATGATGCGCACGGGAAGCCCGTGCCAGCCCGAATAGCCGGTCCTGCCGGTGAGGACCCATACCGAGACGATGGCTCCCAGACAGTGCAGCAAAGCGATCAGCGGACCGAAACCCATCAGCCGCCCCCCATTCGCGTATGAACTCCCCTGCAACTCGGCCGCCTTGTGACGCGGCTGCCTCACTCAGCATGCGGGAAAGCAGATCCGGCCACTCGTCATTTCTGTACGCTTTTGTCGTCACATTTGTTGGGCCGGGGGTTGTGGGGGCACGTGACGTACAAGGACGGCGAACTGCGGAACGCCGGGCACGTTTTCGGCGAACTGCGCAGGCAGGCGGAGACCAGGCACGGGCCCCTCACGGACGAGGCGCTCGCCGAGCGGCTGGGCGTCAGCCCCGGGGCGCTGCGCAGCTACACGACCGCCAGGACGATGCCCAAACCGGCCACGGTGCGGGCGCTCGCGGAACTCGCCGGAATCCGGGTGACCCGGGTCTACGCGGAGCTGGGCTGGCTGCCCGGGCACGAGGTCCCGCACGTCCACCAGCCCGACCTTCTCACCCAGCTGGAGACCACCAAGGAGGCCGTGTCCCGGCTGACCGAGACTCTCGACGGCATCCCCTCCGAGAGCACCGGCCGGGCCGCGGTGCTGGCGTCCGCGGCGGTGCTGGACGATGCACAGGCCGGTCCGCGCTTCCAGGTGCGGCTGCGTGCGCTGGAGGCGGGCGGGCGCTGCCCCGTGGTGACGACAGTGGTCGCGGAGTTCACCCCGCAGGACACCGCCCGGCCCCGGGACCTGCCGGAGCTGCAGGCCCGCGCCCTGGCGGCAGGTCTGCGGCCGGCCGGGTCCGCCGGGCCGACCGGGGCGGACGACCCCGCGGCCGCCCGCCACCACCTCTTCCAGACCGAACTGGAAGTGGTCACCGCCGAGGCGCTGGAGCGGGCCGGGGACTTCAGCTGGCAGGGCCGGCCGGGGACGACGCTGTGGAGACCCGTCTCCCGGCACTGGCCGACCCATCTGCTCGTGCAGCACGTGCTGACCGGGCAGCCCCTCTCCCCCCGCCGGCCCTGGGCCTCGACCGACGGCCTGCCCGTGGTGGTGATCGGCGCGGACTACTCGATCGGCGCCACCGCGGCGCTCCTCGCCGGAGCCCTCGGCTGGCGCCACACCACCGTCACCTCCGCCACCGCCTTCGACTCCGGACGGCTCGTCAGGTCGCGGGCGCTGGCCCCGGCGGCCCGCCGTCGGCAGGGCTGGATCGCCGCCGCGCGGCGCGCGGGCACGCTCACCGACCCGGCGGACCCGTGGCCCGCCGTGCTGCTCGTCAGGCCGTACGTCTTCGGTGACCAGGACATCCACGACGAGGCGACGCGTCGCCTGTTGCGCGACGTCCGCGCCCGTGTCGTGTACGCCCGGCCGACCGCCGCGCACCTGGACTGGTGGGCGGCGCGCCGACAGCTCACCGCGCTCGGGGCGCGCCCCGCCGACGAGTGGAAGGCGGAGACGCAGCGCGCGCTCGAGCGGGTCGAGGAGGTGCTGGAGGAGCGCCGTGCGGCGCTGGGCCCGGACCACGACCTGCGGCTGCGGCTCGCTCCCCTGTCCCCGGCCCCCGATCCCGGCGACCCTGTCTTCCCGGCCCAGTTGATCGACTCCCAGTTCGACTGTGCGGCCCGGTGCCTGGACTGGCTGGACCACACCGCGAACAAGGGGCGCGCCTCGCTCCTGCGTGAGCTGCGCCCCTCGGTGCTGAGGACCCGTCTGCCGCGGACGGATCCCTCCGAGGCGACGGTCGGCCCCTGGTGACGGGGCCCGCCGTCCCTCATCCCGGACGGCGGTGCCGCAGCGCCTCCGCCAGGCGGGGGCGCACCTGGCCCGCGGCGGCGAAGTACCCCGCGGTGATCCGGTTCTTCGCTGCCATGAACGACTCGCCGCTGACGTAGGGGGTGTCCTCGATCCGCTCGGCCCACGGCCACGGCTGCACGTCCTCGATCGCCGCCATCGGACGTCCGTCGGTGCTGAGCGCGCCGGCCAGCGTCTCGCGCAGCCGGAAGAGCGTGTGCCGGGGCTCCGGCGGGTCCGAGTCCCACAGTTCGCGGTAGCGGTCCACGATCCGCGGGACGGACCAGCCCTCCGCGCGCGGGCGCGGCACCCCCGCGACGACCGGCCAGGCCAGTGCCGCGGCCATCGGCAGCAGCCGCTGTCCGGTGACCCGGAGCACGGGCAGGCAGGTCGTTCCGCTGGCGGGCGGCGGATCGAGCGGCGGCGGCGTGCTCAGCAGTCGGAGCACCAGGGTGCGCGGGGCTCCGGCCGGGTCGACGACGATCTCGTGCACCGGCCCGGCCAGCCGCGTCCCGCCGGGCGCCGGGACCGCGCCGTCCACCAGCAGATGGCCGGCCCCGTGTCCGGCGCCGAGGTGCACGATGCTCCGGCCGACGGCGAGGACCAGCGCGGTCGCCGGCACGCTGCGCCGCACGCCGGGCCCGAGCGAGAGGAACGTTCCCGGGCCCGCCGGCGGCGTCCGCAACCGGCCCGGCCGGCCGATCACGTAACGGTCCCCCTCGTACAGCGGCACGTCGTGGGGGCGGCCGACGCCCGCCGGGAAGGTCCCGGAAAGCACGCCCACCACGTCCTCGGCGACGGTCGGCACGCCCACCACGTCCGTGCGGTCACGGCGCCAGTGCGTCATGTCCCTCGTTCCCCTCCCTCCGCACCACCTGGATCATCACCTCGATGCCGAGCGTGTTGACTCCGGGGAAGCAGAACTGCCCCTCCTCGTCGATCATCTTGAACCGCTGCCGGTACACGGCCGGCCAGCCGGGAGCGCGCACCGGGATGCGGACGGTGGCCACGGCGCCCGGTGCGGTCTCCGGTACGTCGAAGCGCTCGCCGCGCAGCCGCACCGTCTCCGTCCCGGTGGCCGGGGCCATCGCCCGCAACTGCCGGTTCCGCCAGGTCACCGTTCCGCTGTTGCGGAGGTGCAGCGGGAACTCACCGCGCTCCCAAGGAAGGAGTTCGATGAGCGAGGGGGTGTCCTCGTGCTGCTCGCTGCGGTCCCCCGCGATCGGGTAGCGCGATCCGCGCGGACGGCCGTCCAGGCCGAGCAGGTCGCTGCCCCGGGCGCAGAGGTGGAGGTACCGCAGGTAGCCCTGGGCCTCGGTGATGCGGTCGATCGTCGAGACGATGTCGAAGGGCGGCTCGCGCCAGCCCATCTCATAGGCCCACAGCCGCCACGCGCTCGTCCTGCCCAGCAGTTCCCGCTGGCTCGCGAGCCGGCGGCGCGTCATCGACCAGGCGCCGTGCCTGCGGTGATGGCGCATCTGGGCGCCCAGTTCGTGCCACGGCGTCGGCCCCGCCTTGCGCGGGTTGATCCGGCCCAGCCGCAGCGTGCGGGCGGGTGCGCCGGCGAAGGCGTCCTCCACCGCCCCGAGGAGCGCGCGGGTGTCGCACCGGGGACGGCTCACCTCGCCCGGGACGGGCGCCGCGTCCAGGGGCCAGCGCAGGGCGGGGTCGCGGTGCCAGCACCCGACGAGGATCTCCCACAGCCGGCCGGAGGCGGCGCCCGCCGCCGCGTGGAACGGCGCCGGGTCCGGCAGCGCGTCCCGGTCGCGGACGGCGGCCACGGCCGCCGCGCCGGTGCCGAACGGGTGGCGGCCGGTGAGCAGGAAGTACACCGTGGACGCCCAGGAGAACAGGTCCGAGGGGGTGTACGCCGTGTCGAGCCTGAGCTGCTCGGGAGAGGCGAACGCCACGCTGTAGCCGGTGAGCCGGGTGTGCGTGGCCTCGGCGGACCGGGCGATGCCGAAGTCGATCAGGACGGGGGTGCGGGTGTCGGCGTCGTTGCGCAGCACCACGTTGTGCGGTTTGACGTCGAGGTGCGCCACGGGAGCGGCGTGGATCTCGCTCAGCGCCCGCAGCAGCCCCAGGACCGTGTCGCGGGCCGACTCCCCGACCAGCGGGCCGCGCCGGGCCACGAGCCGGTCCAAAGTGGTGCCGTCGATGTACTCGAACACCAGGTAGGGCGGGTCGCCGTCGGGGGCACCGCCGAGGAGGCGCACCACCCCCGGGTGGTCGACGCGCCGCACGAGAGCGGCCTCGCGGGCGATCCGCCGCCGCGCCTGTGCCGGGGCGGCGCCGAGGGCGTGCCACGCCTTGAGCGCGACGGTGTCGCCGTCCGGGCCGGTCGCCCGGTACACCGAGGCCTGTCCGCCGTGCCCGAGTTCGGCTTCGAGACGGTATCCGTCGATGGTTCGCCGCACGGCGCTCCTCCCTGCCGGACGGTGCCTCGCGGCACCGTCCCCCCGGGGCAGTATGGCCGGGGACGGCCGGTACGAGTGCCGTGATGGCGGAATGCCGCCAACGCGCGGGACCGCCGGCGCGGCCTGACCGCCGGCGCGCCGCCGTCCCGGGCGCGGCGGCGGTCAGGCCGGGCGGGGTCAGGCCGCGCGGCGGCGGGCGGGAACGAACGGGTCGTCCCCGTCCTCGGGGTCGGCCGTCATGGCAATGGGCCTCATGGCGATGAGCGGCATGGCAGCGGGCGGCACGGCGACGGCAGTCATGGCGATGGGCGGCACGGCGGCGGACAGTCGCTGAGCGGTGCGCGGGGGCGTCCCGGAGGAAGCCTCGTGGAACGTGGGCATGACGGATCTCTCCAGTCGGATGGGCAACGGGACCGCGGCGCGCGCTCGCGCAGCCACCCTCCCGCGCACCCGGCGGCCGGACCATCAACGGACGTTGAGGGAGCCCGTGCGGCGCGCTCCGACCGGAGCGGGGTGCTGCCCCTTCACCCCTCCCGCCGGTAGCCCCCGAGTCCGTCGATCATCAGACCGAGGGTGAAGTCGAAGCGGTCGGGAACCGTGCCGGCGGTGAGTTCGGCGGCGTGCCGCCGGGTGTGCGGAAAGGTGTCGGGCAGTGCGGCGAACCGGCGCAGCAGTTCGTCGCGGCCGACCACCCAGTGGTCGTCGCCGCTGCTCAGCCGCCTGTTCACCAGGGAGACCTCGTAGCTGTACGCGTTGACGTAGAGCACGAGGGCGTCGAGGGCCCAGGCGGCGGTCTGCGGTTCGACGCCTCCGGCGAGCAGCAGGGCGAGCATGCCCTCGCTGACGCGGAGGGTGTCGAGGTTGGAGGGGGCGGCGGCGAAGGCGGCCCGGGAGATGCCCGGGTAGCGCAGATACTGGTCGCGCAGCTGGGTGCAGACGCCGATGAGCTGCCGCCGCCAGTCGGCGGGGTCGGGTTCGGGGAGCTCGATCCCGGCGCACAGCCTGCCGATGAGCAGCTCGTCCAGGTCCTCCTTGTTGACCACGTGGGCGTAGAGCGAGGACGGCCCCGTCTCCAGCGCGGTGGCCACGCGCCGCATCGTCAGGGCCTCGTAGCCCTCCCGCTCCACGATGCCGAACGCGGTGTCGATGATGGCGTCGACCGTGATCGGCTTCTTGCGCCCGCCGGACGGTCCCCGGCGGGCCCCGGGCGCGTCCCGGCCGGCGCCGAGCTGATGCCGCGCCGCGCGCCGTTCCTGCGGAGTCGGTGACATGGGCGCAGTCTAGCGAACCCACGAACAGTGTTCTACGCCACAAGGAACGTCGCTCGCCTTGCTACGAACACTGTTCCTCTGTAGAACAATGTTCGTGTCCACTCCTCAACTCTCCTCCCCCGCACCCCCGGCCCCCTCCGACGCCCGCCCGTCGCGCACCGCGTGGCTGGTCCTGGTCGTCGTGGTCCTGGCCGACCTCATGGATCTGATCGACTCGAGCATCGCCAACCTCGCCGGCCCGTCCATCCACGCCGACCTCGGCGGCGGCCAGGTGACCGTGCAGTGGGTGCTCAGCGCCTACACCGCCACGTTCGCCCTCGGTCTGGTCACCTCCGGACGGCTCGGGGACCTGCTCGGCCGCCGGCGGCTGTTCCTGCTCGGCATGACCGGCTTCACGCTGGCCTCACTGGCCTGCGGCCTCGCCCCGGACGCGGTCTTCCTGATCGTCGCCCGGGCGTTGCAGGGCCTGTTCGGGTCGGTCATGATCCCGCAGGGCCTGGCCCTGGTGAAGGTGGTGTTCCCGCCGCGGCACCTGCGCAAGGCGCTGACCCCGGTCGGCCCGCTGATGGGCCTGACGATGGTGGGCGGCCCCCTCCTGGCCGGCTGGCTGCTCCATCTGGACCTGTTCGGCAGCCAGTGGCGCTCCCTCTTCCTGATCAACGTGCCGTTCGGCCTCGCCGCCGCCCTGCTCGGCCACCGCGTCATGCCACGGCACGGCGGCGAGGACCCGGACGCCCGCCTCGACCTCACCGGCATCGGCCTGCTCACCGCGGCCTCGGCCCTGCTCGTCGTCCCGCTCATCCAGGGCCGGGAGCTGGGCTGGCCTGCCTGGACCTACGTCATGATGGCCGCCGGGGCCCTGCTGTTCGCACTGTTCGCCGTCTCGCAGCGACGCAGCAGGCACCCGGTCGTCGCACCGACGCTGCTGCGCAGACGCAGCTTCGTCGTCGGCCTGCTGATCGTCGCCGGGTTCTACGCCTCACTCAGCGCGTTCGTGCTGGTCGTCAACCTGCTGCTGCAACAGGGCATGCACTGGACGCCGCTGCGTACCGGCCTCACGCTGCTTCCCTGGGCCCTCGGCACGGCCGTCGCGGTCCTGCTCGCGGGCGCCGTGCTCGCCGAGCGGCTGGGCCGGGCCACGCTGCACCTGGGGCTCGCCCTGGCCGTCGTAGGACTGCTGGCCCTGTGGTGGTCCGTGGCCCACTGGGACACCGGCATCACCGTCTGGAACCTGACCCCCGCACTGCTGCTCACCGGCTTCGGTTCCGGACTGGTGTTCGTCCCGCTCACCGACTTCATCATCGGCGACGCCACCCCCGAGGAGGTCGGCACCGGAGCGGGCCTCCTCAACGCCGTCCAGCAATTCGCCGGCGCCCTCGGCGTCGCCGCCCTGGGCACGCTCTTCTACACCCACGCCGGACGCCTGACTCCCCACTCCACCCTCACCGCAGCGGAACGGGTGTTCGCCATCACGGCAGCCCTGAACCTACTGACACTGCCCTTGGTAAACCTCCTGCCGAGGCACCCCCAGAACGCCCACGCCTGACCGCGCACACAAAGATGCCCAGGTCGACATCTTTCGACCTGGGCATCGAACGAGCCGCCTTCGGGATTCGAACCCGAGACCTACGCATTACGAGTGCGTTGCTCTGGCCATCTGAGCTAAGGCGGCGAGTCGGCTGTGTGCACCATGGTGCGATCAGCGACGACGGTAAGTCTACACAGTTTCCGGGGGTGGTCCGAACCGCCCCCGGGCGGCGGCCCGGGGGCGGGTTCGGCGGTCAGGTGCAGCGTTTGCCGTCCGTCGGCGGGGTGCCGTGGAGCAGGTAGGTGTTGATCGCCGTGTCGATGCAGCGGCTGCCGCGGCCGTACGCCGTGTGGCCGTCGCCCTCGTAGGTGAGGAGGCGGCCGGAGGAGAGCTGGGCGGCGAGGGACTTGGCCCAGCGGTACGGGGTGGCCGGGTCGCGGGTGGTGCCGACGACCACGATCGGCGCCGCGCCCTTCGCCTCGATCCGGTGCGGCTTGCCCGTCGGTTCCACGGGCCAGTACGCGCAGGTCAGCGAGGCCCAGGCGAGGCTCGGTCCGAACACCGGGGAGGCCTTTTCGAACGCCGGGAGCGCCTTGTCCACCTCGTCCGGGGTCCGGACGGCGGGCGGCAGGTCGAGGCAGTTCACGGCGGCGTTGGCGTACATCAGGTTGGTGTAGTGGCCGTCGGCGTCACGTTCGTAGTAGCTGTCCGAGAGGGCGAGGAGCGCGGCACCGTCCTTGTCCTTCATCGCGGAGGTGAGCGCCCGGCGCAGCTGGGGCCAGGCCGCCTCGTCGTACATGGCCGCGATCACGCCCGTGGTGGCCAGGGACTCGCCCAGCGTGCGGCCGTCCGCGTCGCCCGTCTTCAGGGGCTTCGCGTCCAGGTGACGGAAGAACGCCTCCAGGTGGTCACCGGCCTGCGCGGGGGTGGTGCCCGCGGTGCCGAGGGGGCAGCCGGAGCGCCGTACACAGTCCTTGGCGAAGGACTGGAACGCCGTCTCAAACCCCGCGGTCTGGTCCTCGTTCAGCTCGCGTGCGGACAGCGACGGATCCATCGCGCCGTCCAGGACGAGGCGTCCGGCGCGGTCGGGGAAGAGGCCCGCGTACGTGGCGCCGAGGAACGTGCCGTACGAGGCGCCCACATAGTTGAGCTTCTTGTCGCCCAGTGCCGCCCGGACGATGTCCATGTCGCGCGCCGCCTCGACCGTGGAGACGTGGCGCAGCAGCTTCGGGTCGTGCTTGCCGCAGCCCGCCGCGAACCTCTTGTACGCGTCGACGAGCTTCGTGGTCTCCGCGTGATCGTCCGGAGTGGCGTCCGTCTGCGTGTACGCGTCCATCTGACGGTCGGTGAGGCACTCGACCGGCTCGCTGCGGGCCACGCCGCGCGGGTCGACGGCCGCCATGTCGTACCGGGCGCGGACATCGGCCGGGTAGCCGATGCCCGCGAACTGCTGGAGGTAGCCGATCGCCGAGCCGCCGGGGCCGCCCGGGTTGACCAGCAGCGAGCCGAGGCGCTTGCCCGGACCGGTCGCCTTCTTCCGGGCCACCGCGAGCCGGACGTCGCCGGCTGAGGGCTTGTCGTAGTCCAGCGGCGCCTTGACCGTGGCGCACTGGAAGCCGGGGACGCCGCACGCGCGCCACGCCGGTTTCTGGCTGTAGTACGGGGTCAGCGCGGGGGGCGTGGACCGGGGCAGCGCGGCCAGGGCGGCCGGTGCCGCCTGCGCCGGGGAGGGTGCGGCGGGCGTCGCCGAGTGCCCCGAGGAGCACGCGGCGGAGAGCAGCAGGGCGAGCGCGGCGGCCAGCGGGGTGCCACGGGTGAGGAACCGGCGGGAGGGGCGGGGGCCGCCGGGCGAGGGGATACGGGGTGCGGGAGGGCGCCTGAGGTCCATCCTGCGAGCGTAACGCTGCGCTGTCGCCCGCTCACCGAATGTCGCGCACGCTCCCCTTTCGGGTGAGGACGTCAACCCGCACGTCGGCCTGCCGGTGCCGGCCCGGGCGCGACGCCGTCCTCCGCCGTCGGTGTCGGCCCGCCCGCAACGCCGTCGCCGGCCTGCCGGTGTCAGCCCGCGCGCAGCGCCATCGTCATCGCCTCCACCGCCAGCAGTGGTGCCACATTGCGGTCGAGGGCCTCGCGGCAGGCGGCGATCGCCTCGATGCGGCGCAGCGTGGCCTCCGGGGTGCTGCCGCGGGCCAGCCGCTCCAGCGCGTCCTCGGCGTCCGTGTTGGCGAGGGCCAGCCGGGAGCCGAGCTGGAGCGCGAGGACGTCGCGGTAGAAACCGGTGAGGTCCAGCAGGGCGACGTCCAGGCTGTCGCGCTGGACGCGTCTTCTGCGGCGCTTCTGGTCCTCCTCCAGCTCCTTCATCACGCCCGCGGTGCCGCGCGGCAGCCGACCGCCCTGGGCCGCGCCGAGCGCCGCCTTCAGCTCCTCGGTCTCCTTGGCTTCCCGCTCCTCGGCGAGCTGTTTGGAGTCCTCTGCGGCCGCGTCGACCAGTTCCTGCGCCGCCTTGAGGCAGCCGCCGACGTCGTCCAAGCGGAGCGGCAGCCTGAGCACGGTCGCGCGGCGGGCGCGGGCCCGCTCGTCGGTGGCGAGGCGGCGGGCGTGGTCGACATGGCCCTGGGTGGCGCGGGCGGCGGCGACCGCGACCTCCGGCTCGATGCCGTCCCGCCGGATCAGCAGGTCCGCGACGGCGTCCACCGGGGGTGTGCGCAGGTTCACGTGGCGGCAGCGGGAGCGGATGGTGGGCAGGACGTCCTCGACGGAGGGGGCGCACAGGAGCCAGACCGTGCGGGGGGCGGGCTCCTCGACGGCCTTCAGGACCGCGTTCGCCGACTGCTCGTTCAGACGTTCGGCGTCCTCGACCAGGATCACCTGCCAGCGGCCGTTCGCCGGCGAGGTGAACGACTTGCGGACGGTGTCGCGCATGTCGGCGGCGCGAATCTGGGCGCCGACGGCGGCGACCGTGCTGACGTCGGCGTGCGTGCCGATCAGGGCGGTGTGGCAGCCGTCGCAGAAGCCGCAGCCGGGGGTGCCGCCCAGGGCACGGTCGGGGCTGACGCACTGGAGGGCGGCCGCGAAGGCGCGGGCCGCCTGGGTGCGGCCGGCGCCGGGCGGGCCCGTGAACAGCCAGGCGTGCGTCATGCTCGACGCGTCGGGGAGCGGGGCGTTGGTCGCCGCGGCGGTGACGAAGGCGTCGGCGTCGCGGGCGGCGGCGGCGAGCTGGGCGCTCAGCCGGTCCTGGCCGACGAGGTCGTCCCATACGGGCATGGGCCGCCGCCTTTCGGTTCGTGCGGGGTCTGTCGGTTCCCATTGTGGGGGTGGGCACTGACAGTGGGGGTGCGGGTGGGGGCTTCGCTTCCACCGCCCCTACCCGACTGCGGATGCGTCGTGGCTGGTCGCGCAGTTCCCCGCGCCCCTGAGGGGCGCTGCTGCTGGTCGCGGCCCGCGGCGGAGCCGCAGAACGGCACAGCCCCGCGCCCCTCGAGGGCGCGGGTGGGAACCGTACCGTCGAGCAGAAACCCTTACGACCTGCCCCTTCCGCCGTTCTCCTCCTCGTCCCTCGGACCCAGGAGTTCGTCGGCCAGGGTGGGGAGGTCGTCCAGCGGGGTTTCCTCGGCCCAGTCGGGGCGGCGGCGGGTGCGGCGGCCCCGGCGCGGGGGTGCGTCCTCGGCGGGGATCTGCGGGAGTTCGCGGGTGCGGTCCTCGCGGCCGTCGGGGCGCGGTTCCCCGCGCTCCTCACCCTCCTCGCGCCCGTCACGTTCGTCGCGGAAGTACCCCGGCGGGACCCGGCCCGCCGGGTCCCCGCCCCGGTCGTCCCCGGCGTCGCCGTCGTCCCGTACCGGCGGCAGTACCGCCGTCTCGTCCGCCGCGCCCGGGGTCACCGCCGGGAGCACCGTCGTCTCGTCGTCCGCCGGTGCCTCCGGGCCCGTCGGACGGGGGAGCTGCGTGGTCGTCTCGGCGTCGGGGCCGTCCGGGGTCACCGGGGGCAGGACCGCCGTCTCGTCGACGGGGCCGCCCGTGGCGTTGGTCGGGATGACCACCGGCGTCGGCACGGTCTCCGCCGCGGCCGCCGGGCCCGCCGCGGCGCGCTCCTCCTCCGCGGCCCGGGCGTTGCGCGCCGCGGTCTCGGCCGCGGCGGCCGCTGCCGCCGCCTCCGCCGCCCGGCGGGCCTCCTCCGCCCGCAGCAGCGCGGCCTCGGCCTTGCGCTGCTTCTCCAGGCGCCGTTCCTCGGCCTCGGCGCGCAGCCGCGCCTCCTCCTCGGCCTGCCGGCGCAGCCGCTCCTGCTCCGCCTTGCGGCGGGCCTCCTCCTCGGCGCGCGCCTTCTCCTCCGCCAGCAGCCGGGCCTGCTCCTCCTCGGCCCTGCGGCGCGCCTCCTCCGCCCGCTGCCGGGCCTCCTCGGCCTGCCGCTCGGCCTCGCGCCGCTGGGCCTCCTCCAGCTCGCGCCGCTTGCGCTCCTCCTCCTCGGCGCGGAGCCTGGCGAGTTCCTCCTGGCGCTCGCGCTCCTTGCGCTCCTCCTCGGCCTTGCGCCGCGCCTCTTCCTCCGCCTTGCGCCGGGCCTCCTCCTCGGCCTTGCGGCGCGCCTCCTCCTGGGCCTTCACCTCGGCCTCGGAGAGCGGCAGCATCCGGTCGAGCCGGTGCCGTACGGCCGTCGTGACCGCCTCCGGCTCCTGGCCGCCGTCGACGACCAGGTAGCGCCCGGGGTCGGCGGCGGCGAGCGTGAGGAAACCGGCCCGCACGCGCGCGTGGAACTCGGCGGGCTCGGACTCCAGCCGGTCGGGCGCCTCGGTGAACCGCTCGCGGGCGGCCTGCGGATCGACGTCGAGCAGCACCGTCAGGTGCGGTACGAGGCCGTTGGTCGCCCAGCGCGAGATGCGGGCGATCTCCGTCGGGGACAGGTCGCGGCCCGCGCCCTGGTAGGCGACGGAGGAGTCGATGTACCGGTCGGAGATGACGACCGCGCCGCGTTCCAGGGCGGGCCGTACGACGGTGTCCACGTGCTCCGCGCGGTCCGCCGCGTAGAGCAGGGCCTCCGCACGGTGCGAGAGTCCGGCGCTGGAGACGTCCAGCAGGATCGAGCGCAGCCGCTTGCCGACCGGGGTCGCGCCCGGCTCGTGGGTGAGGACCACCTCGTGGCCCTTGGCGCGGATCCACTCGGCGAGCGCCTCCGCCTGCGTCGACTTCCCGGCGCCGTCGCCGCCCTCCAGGACGAGGAAGAAACCGTTCGTCGCGGGGGCCTGCACGGGGTCGTCCCCGCCGCGCAGCGCGTCCCGCAGGTCGAGCCGCAGGGGGACACCGGAGCGGTCGTCGACCTTGGCGAGCACCAGGGCGGCGACCGGCAGCAGCAGCGCGCCCACCAGCATCAGGGTGAACGCGGCGCCGCCGTGCGCGAAGACGAATTTGCCGTTGACCAGCCGGTGCGGTCCGATGCCGGCCGCCACCACCGGGCCGAGCAGGGCGCCGAGTGCGACGAACACCCGTACGACCGCGTGCAGGTGTTCGGTCGTACGGGCCCGGCGCTGGTCCTCGGTCTCCTGGTCGAGCAGGGTGTGCCCGGTGTTCGCGGCGACGCCGGCGCCGGTGCCGGCCAGGGCGACGAGCAGCAGCACGGTGGTGTCGTCCGGGACGAGCCCGGCGGCCAGCAGCGCCAGCCCCGTGAAGGCGATCGCCAGCGCGAGGAGCCGGCGCCGGGACAGCGCGGGCAGCAGCCCGGGCGCCGTACGGATGCCGACGACCACGCCGCCGGTGACGGCGAGCACCAGCAGCCCGTACAGCACGGGGCCGCCGCCGAGGTCCCTGGCGTGCAGCACGCTCACGGCGACGGCGGCCGCCACGGCGCCCGCGACCGAGGCGCAGGCCAGCACGAGCAGCGGTAGCACACCGGTGCGGCCCTTGTCGGGCACGACGCTCTTGTCGGAGCCGCCACCCGCCCTCGGGCGGCGCAGCCCCTCCAGCGGCGACCGCGCGCGCGGGGTGCGGGTGCCGGGCAGTTCCAGGGCGGTCAGCACGGAGAGCGCGGCGGCGAACAGGCCCGCGGTGACGTACGACGCCAGCGCCGCCTGGTGCTGGGCGAACCACTCGATCCCGGCGCCCAGCAGGTTGTTGACCAGCCCGGCGAGGACCAGCGTGGCCGCCGCCACCGGCACCGACACGAAGCCCGTGCGCAGCGACAGCCGGCGCAGCGCGTCCATGTGGTCGGGCAGCGGGCGCACCGAGGCGCCCTCCGGCGGGGGCGGCGGCAGCAGGGCGGGCGCCGCGCTCTCCTTGCACACCGTCCACAGCCGCTCGGCGACGCCGCCGACGAAGGCGGTCACCAGGAGCAGCGGCAGCGCGTTGTCGGGGGTCCAGTCGATCCACAGCGGGGCGACGATCATCAGCGCGGCCCGCAGTCCGTCCGCGCCGACCATGGTCCAGCGGCGGTCGAGCGGGCCGTCCGGCGCGGTGAGCGTGGCCAGCGGGCCGAGCAGTACGGCGCCGAAGAGGAGCGTCGCCAGGATCCGCGCGCCCAGGACGCACGCGACGGCGAACGCCACCCCGCGGTAGCCGCCGCCGAGGGAGCCCTGGAGGACCGCGGCCTGGAGGGCGAGGACGACCAGGACGAGCAGGCCCAGGGCGTCCCCGACTCCGTCCACGAGTTGTGCGCTCCACAGCCGCCTCAGCTGCGGCCTGCGCAGCAGCGCCCGTACGGCGCGCTCGCGGGAGTCGGCGACCAGGGCGTCGTCCGGGGCCTCGGGGGCCGTGGTGGGGGCCGTTGGCTGCTCGGCTCGCGTCATGCGTTCAGACTATCGGCAGCCACCGACACCCCGAAGCAACCACCCGAACGTACGCACGGCCTTCGCATTTACATACATCCACATATGCCGAACACCTCGCCGAATACAAGGTTCTGACGAGGCGTCAGGCACATGGGGCGCCGCGTCGAGACGCACCGGCCCGGGCGTGGCGCCGGGGCCGGGAGTGGCCAGGACGTGACGTCGGGGCCAAGCCGTGACGCCGACACCGGAGCCGCCGGGCACGGCCAAACCGTGCCACCCGGGCCGGACACGGCCAGGACGTGACGCCCGACCCCTGCCGCCCTACTCCGCCGGTACCGCCCTACTCCGCCGGTGCCGCCCTACTCCGCCGGTGCCGTCTTCTTCGTGGCCGCCTTCTTGGCCGCCGCCGTCGCCGTCGTCGTCTTCTTCGCCGCGGTCTTCTTCGCCGTCGTCGTCTTCTTGGCGGCCGTCTTCTTCGTGGTGGCCGCCTTCTTGGCGGGCGCCTTCTTCGCCGCCTTCTTGGCGGTCTTCTTGGCCGGCGCCTTCGCCCGCTTCTCCGCCAGCAGCTCGAACCCGCGTTCGGGGGTGATCTCCTCGACGCTGTCGCCGGAGCGCAGCGTCGCGTTGGTCTCCCCGTCGGTGACGTACGGCCCGAAGCGGCCGTCCTTGACCACCACCGGCTTCTCGCTGACCGGGTCGGTGCCCAGCTCCTTCAGCGGCGGCTTGGCCGCGGCCCGGCCACGCTGCTTGGGCTGGGCGTAGATCGCCAGCGCCTCCTCCAGCGTGATCGTGAAGAGCTGCTCCTCGGCCTGAAGGGAGCGCGAGTCGGTGCCCTTCTTCAGGTACGGCCCGTAGCGGCCGTTCTGTGCGGTGATCTCCTGGCCCTCGGCGTCGGTGCCGACGACCCGGGGCAGCGACATCAGCTTCAGGGCGTCGTCCAGCGTGACGGTGTCCAGGGACATCGACTTGAACAGCGAGGCCGTGCGCGGCTTGACGGCGTTCTTGCCGGTCTTCGGGGTGCCCTCGGGGAGCACCTCCGTGACGTACGGGCCGTAGCGGCCGGCCTTGGCCACGATCGGCCGGCCCGTCGACGGGTCGGTGCCCAGCTCGAAGTCGCCGCTCGGCTTGGCGAGCAGCTCCTCCGCGTACGCCACGCTCAGCTCGTCGGGCGCGAGGTCGTCGGGGACGTCGGCGTGCTGGTACCCCTCGGACTCCTTCTCGCCGCGCTCGACGTACGGCCCGTAGCGGCCGACCCGCAGCACGATGCCGTCGCCGATGGGGAACGACGACACCTCGCGCGCGTCGATCGCGCCCAGGTCGGTCACGAGTTCCTTCAGGCCGCCGAGGTGGTCACCGTCGCCGTTGCCCGCCTCCGCGGCGCTGCCGGCGCCGGTGCCGTCCTCGCTCTCACCGAAGTAGAACCGCCGCAGCCACGGCACGGCCCGCGCCTCACCGCGCGCGATGCGGTCGAGGTCGTCCTCCATGCGGGCGGTGAAGTCGTAGTCGACGAGCCGCCCGAAGTGCTTCTCCAGGAGGTTGACGACGGCGAAGGACAAGAAGGACGGCACCAGGGCCGTGCCCTTCTTGAAGACGTAGCCGCGGTCGAGGATGGTCCCGATGATCGACGCGTACGTCGACGGGCGGCCGATCTCGCGCTCTTCCAGCTCCTTGACCAGGCTCGCCTCGGTGTAGCGGGCCGGGGGCTTGGTGGCGTGCCCGTCGACCGAGATCTCCTCGGCGCCCAGCGCGTCGCCCTCGGCCACCTGCGGCAGCCGGCGCTCGCGGTCGTCGAGCTCGGCGTTCGGGTCGTCGGCGCCCTCGACGTACGCCTTGAGGAAGCCGTGGAACGTGATCGTCTTCCCGGAGGCGGTGAACTCGGCGTCCCGGCCGTCGGCGGCCGTGCCGCCGATCCGCACGGTGACGCTGTTGCCGGTCGCGTCCTTCATCTGGGAGGCGACGGTCCGCTTCCAGATCAGCTCGTAGAGCCGGAACTGGTCGCCGCTCAGGCCCGTCTCGGCGGGCGTGCGGAAGCGGTCGCCCGAGGGGCGGATCGCCTCGTGCGCCTCCTGGGCGTTCTTGACCTTGCCGGCGTACGTACGGGGGCGCTCCGGGAGGTAGTCGGCCCCGTAGAGCTGGGTGACCTGGGCGCGGGCGGCGGACACGGCGGTGTCCGACAGCGTCGTGGAGTCCGTACGCATGTACGTGATGTAGCCGTTCTCGTACAGCTTCTGCGCGATCTGCATCGTGGCCTTCGCGCCGAAGCCGAGCTTGCGGCTCGCCTCCTGCTGCAGCGTCGTCGTACGGAACGGGGCGTACGGCGAGCGGCGGTAGGGCTTGGACTCGACGGAGCGGACGGCGAAGCGCGTCTGCTCCAGGGCGGCGGCCAGGGCGCGGGCGTTCGCCTCGTCCAGGTGCAGGACCTGCGCGCTCTTGAGTTGTCCCAGGGAGTCGAAGTCGCGGCCCTGCGCGACCCGGCGTCCGTCGACGCTCGCCAGGCGGGCGACGAGCGAGGACGGGTCCGACGGGTCACCGGCACGGCCGGTCGTAAAGGTGCCCGTCAGGTCCCAGTACTCGGCAGAACGAAAAGCGATCCGCTCGCGTTCCCGCTCCACGACGAGCCGGGTGGCGACGGACTGGACGCGGCCCGCCGACAGCCGCGGCATGACCTTCTTCCACAGCACGGGCGAGACCTCGTAACCGTACAGACGGTCGAGGATGCGGCGGGTCTCCTGGGCATCGACCAGCTTCTGGTTGAGCTCGCGCGGGCTGCGCACGGCCTGCTGGATCGCGTCCTTGGTGATCTCGTGGAAGACCATCCGGTGGACCGGGATCTTCGGCTTCAGCACTTCCTGGAGGTGCCACGCGATGGCCTCGCCCTCGCGGTCCTCATCGGTGGCGAGGAAGAGTTCGTCGGACTCGCGCAGCAGCTCCTTGAGCTTCTTGACCTGCTGCTTCTTGTCCGAGTTGACCACGTAGACGGGCTGGAAGTCGTGTTCGACGTCCACGCCGAGGCGGCGCACCTCGCCGGTGTACTTCTCCGGCACCTCCGCGGCACCGTTGGGAAGGTCGCGGATGTGCCCGACGCTCGCCTCGACGATGTAGCCGGGGCCCAGGTAGCCCTTGATCGTCTTCGCCTTGGCAGGCGACTCGACGATGACGAGTCGGCGGCCGCCCTGTGCGGTCTCGCTGGTCGGGGACAACTTCGCTCTTCTCTCCGGTCGGCGCAGTGGGTCTCCATCTCCCGGGCCTGTGCCCAGGGGGTGGGTCGTCATGGTGACGCTGCGGAGTGTGACGGTACATCCCGCCCCCGTGTCAAACGGGGAAAGCCCGCAACGGCCACTCGAACGGTAACCCGACTCGTGCTATTCCTGCCGCCCGGAGTGGGTGACGGCCCCGCGCGGCCGGAGCGGAGCGGCCTCCCCCACTTGTCCGGGGCCCCCGGTCCGGAGCCTTCCGGCGCCGGTGCGAGGGGGTCTGCCCGCGGGGCGCGTGGTGATGCGTACGGTGGCGTAGGCGGTGGTACGTACGGCGGCGTACGCGGTGCGGTGTGCGACGGGGGGCGCGGCCGTGGGGGCACGCCTCGCCGTGGGGGCGTGCGCCGGTCCGCTCACAGGCGCGTGAAGCAGTAGGCCGCCGCCACGAGCGCGGCGGCCGAGGCGAGGGCCGCTACGGTCGCGGATGCGACGGGACTCACACCGTCGGCGACCGGTTCGCGGTGCCGCCACCGGACGGCGGTCCAGGTCAGCAGCGCGCCGCCGAACAGGGCGAACACCGTCCCCGCGAAGATCGCCGGTCCGCTCTCCATGCCCCGCTCCCCTCCCGTCCCGGCTCCCGCGTCCGGGGCGTGTCCGCCGGGCCGCCCGGCCCCGGCGAGGGGAGGCTGACACGCGGGGAAGACGGCGGACCGGCGGCCGGGCGAACCCGGGGTGAACGGGGGCGGACGCGAGTGGGTGGATGCCGTGGCCGGCAACAACAGGTGAGCCGGGAGCCCTGGAGCCGCCGCAGGCGGGCGGGGGCCCCGGCGGCCGACCCGTCAGCCCGCCGGTTCGAGGAAACCCTGTTCCACCAGGAGCCGGATCTGCGCGGGCGTGCGGTCACGCAGGGCGACCGGGTCCTCGCCGACGAGCTGGGCGATGGCGTCCAGAATGCGCCCCGCGCTCAGCGAGCCGTCGCACACCCCGGCGAAGCCCGCACCGACCGTGTCCACCGTGGTGGCCCGGCGCATGCCGCGGTACTGGCGCAGCACCACGTGCTCCGGGTCCTCCGCGCCGGGCAACCCGACCTGCTCCTGGACGACCTCGGAGGCCAGCCGGAAGTGCCCGGCGAGCAGCGCCGCGTCGTCGTGCGCCCGGAGGAAGTCGATCCGGTCGAAATGTGCCCGAACGACGTCACCGAGCGGCTGTTCGACGGAATGCGGCCACTCCTCGACGGTCACCGAGGGTTCCGTGGCGTCCGTCCGGCGCAGGGTGATCCAGCCGAAGCCGACGGCCTTCACCTTGCGCGCCTCGAACGCGTCCAGCCACGCGTCGTAGCGCGCCTGGTACCGGGCCGTGTCGTCGCGGTGGTCGCCCGCGTCCCGCAGCCACAGTTCGGCGTACTGGGTGACGTCCTGCACCTCGCGCTGCACGATCCACGCGTCGCAGCCGCGCGGCACCCATGAGCGCAGCCGCTCCTGCCAGTCCTCTCCCTCCACGTGCTGCCAGTTGGCCAGGAACTGGGCGAACCCGCCCGGGTTCAGCCGGTCCCCCGCCTGCTGAACGAGCGAGCGGCACAGATCGTCCCCGGCCATGCCGCCGTCGCGGTAGGTGAGCCGGGCGTCGGGCGAGATCACGAACGGCGGGTTCGACACGATCAGGTCGTACGTCTCCCCCTCCGCGACCGGCGCGAACAGGGAGCCCTCGCGCAGATCGGCGGCGGGCGCCCCGGAGAGGGCGAGGGTGAGCGCGGTGATGTGCAGCGCACGCGGGTTGACGTCGGTCGCGGTCACCCGCGTGGCGTGCCGGGAGGCGTGCAGCGCCTGGATTCCGGAGCCGGTGCCGAGGTCGAGGGCGGAGTCCACGGGCGTACGGACGGTGAGCCCGGCCAGCGTCGTCGAGGCGCCGCCGACGCCGAGCACCACGGACTCCTGGCGGCTGCCGATGCCACCCGCGCCGCCGACCGCGCAGCCCAGGTCGGAGACGATGAACCAGTCCTCGCCGTCGGCCCCGCCGTACGGCCGTACGTCGACGGTGGCGGCGACCTCGCCGTCCGCCCGGGTCAGCCAGCCGGCCTCCAGACAGGCGTCGGCGGGCAGGATGCCCGCCACGCGCGCGTGCGGCACGGGCTGCTGGAGCAGGAACAGGCGTACGAGCGCCTCCAGCGAGGTGTCGCCCCGGGTGGCCCGCAGCGCCGGGACCACCTCGCTGCGGGCGAGAGCCGCGTAGGCCGGGGCGCCGAGCAGTTCGAGCAGCCCGTCGGCGGTGAAGGAGGCCGCGAGCAGCGCGTCCCGCAGCGCGGCGGCGACGTCGGGGCGGTCGGCGGAGGGCAGGGGGGCCAGGGAGGCCGGGCTGGAGGTGCTCACGCCCCCATTGTGGCCCGCACGCCCGCCCCCGCGCCCTTCACCGACGGCACGTCAGTCCGTGCCCGCGGCAGCACGAGTGCTACGCCGCCGAGGCCGTCGCCGTGGCCGACGCGGACTTGCAGCTCTCCTGCTTGGCCATCGCCTTGCCGACGTCGCCCTCCTCGAGGTCCTTCAGGGCGTCGCTGCCGCTCTTGCTGAGCTTCTCCAGCTGGGTCGCCACGTCCTTGAGGCCGTCGGCGAACTTGGCCTGGTCCTTGGTGTCGAGATCCTCGGTCTGCTTCTTGAGGTCGGCGTAGGCGGAGGAGAGGTTGTTGAGCTCCTTGACCGCGTTGGTCTTCTTGGTGTCGCCCTTGTCGACGTTGGGCGGCGCGCCCGCCTTCTGCACGGCCTGCGCCATCGCCTTGTAGGCGTCGGAGATGTCCTGGAAGGCCTGGGAGTCCGTCTTCTGGACGTCGGCCGGCGTGCTGTTGTCCGACGTCTCCTTCTGGATCGCGGTGTTGGCGGCCTCGATCTTCTTGGCCTGCGGCTGGACGCCGTCGCACACCTTCTCGGCCCAGGCGTCCAGTTCCTTGCTGCTGTCGTCGCCGGCGCTGCAGCCCGTGAGCGCCACTACCAGTACCGCACCGCCGGACAGTGCGGCAGCGAGCTTCTTGTTCACCGGATTGGTCCCTTCCATGGCTTCCGGCCCCGGAACATACACGCCGGACGGAATGCGACCGGACGCCGGACCGCCGTTATGTACCCCGGTGAAGCCATTTGCACCAAGGCGCCCGCGCGGAGCGAGAGAAGGCTCACGAACCGGCGTGCGCACTCGTGCGGCAAACGGGCGGCGCCCCGGCGTGCGCCGTGCACGACGGGCGGACGGCGCGTCAGCACGCGCCGCCCGCCCGTCCGTTGGGGCCGCCACTCACGGCCGCTCGTGCGCCCCGCCTACGACACCACCGCGGGGCCCGCCGTTTCGCTCACCCGTTCGGCGCCCTCGTCCTCGTCCCCGACCGCGATGCCGCGCCGTTTGGAGACGTAGACCGCGACGACGATCACCAGCAGCGAGAGCAGCGCGATGACCACCCGTACGCCGATGTTCTTGTCGTCGCCGTAGGAGAACTTGATGACCGCGGGCGCGATGAGCAGCGCCACCAGGTTCATCACCTTCAGCAGCGGGTTGATGGCCGGGCCCGCGGTGTCCTTGAACGGGTCGCCGACGGTGTCGCCGATGACCGTCGCGGCGTGCGCCTCGCTGCCCTTGCCGCCGTGGTGGCCGTCCTCGACGAGCTTCTTGGCGTTGTCCCAGGCGCCGCCGGAGTTGGCGAGGAAGACGGCCATCAGCGTGCCGGTGCCGATCGCGCCCGCCAGGTACGCGCCCAGCGCGCCGACGCCGAGCGTGAATCCGATGAAGATGGGCGCCATCACGGCGAGCAGACCGGGTGTGGCGAGTTCCCGCAGGGCGTCCTTGGTGCAGATGTCGACGACCTTGCCGTACTCCGGCGTCTCCGTGTGGTTCATGATCCCGGGCTTCTCCCGGAACTGCCGCCGCACCTCGTACACCACGGCGCCCGCCGACCGCGAGACCGCGTTGATCGCCAGCCCCGAGAAGAGGAAGACGACCGCCGCGCCCGCGACGAGCCCGACGAGGTTGTTGGGCTGCGAGATGTCCATCATCAGACTCATCGGCGCGCCCGCCCCGGAGAGCTTCTCGCCGACGTCCTGCGCGCCCGTGGTGATCGCGTCGCGGTACGACCCGAACAGCGCGGAGGCGGCGAGGACGGCGGTGGCGATGGCGATGCCCTTGGTGATGGCCTTGGTGGTGTTGCCGACCGCGTCCAGGTTGGTGAGCACCTGCGCACCAGCGCCCTCGACGTCCCCGGACATCTCGGCGATGCCCTGCGCGTTGTCGGAGACCGGGCCGAAGGTGTCCATGGCGACGATGACGCCGACCGTGGTGAGCAGTCCGGTGCCGGCCAGCGCCACCGCGAACAGCGCCAGCATGATCGAGGTGCCGCCGAGCAGGAACGCCCCGTAGACGCCGAGTGCGATCAGCAGACCGGTGTAGACGGCCGACTCCAGGCCGACGGAGATGCCGGCGAGGACGACGGTGGCCGGGCCGGTCAGCGAGGTCTTGCCGATGTCCCGCACGGGGCGCCGGGTGGTCTCGGTGAAGTAGCCGGTCAGCTGCTGGATGAGGGCCGCGAGCACGATGCCGATGGCCACGGCGACGAGCGCGAGGATGCGCGGGTCGCCGTCTCTGCCCGCGATCGCGGCCTCGCCGACGCCGTCGAGGTCGGCGTACGTCGCCGGCAGATAGGCGTAGACGGCCGCCGCCACCAGCGCCAGTGAGATGACCGCGGAGATGAAGAAGCCGCGGTTGATGGCGCTCATGCCGCTGCGGTCGGCGCGGCGCGGCGCCACCGCGAAGATGCCGATCATGGCGGTGAGGACGCCGATCGCGGGCACGATCAGCGGGAAGGCGAGCCCGGCGTCGCCGAAGGCGGCCTTGCCGAGGATCAGCGCGGCCACCAGCGTGACGGCGTACGACTCGAACAGGTCGGCCGCCATGCCCGCGCAGTCGCCGACGTTGTCGCCCACGTTGTCGGCGATGGTCGCGGCGTTGCGGGGGTCGTCCTCCGGGATGCCCTGTTCGACCTTGCCGACCAGGTCGGCGCCGACGTCGGCGGCCTTGGTGAAGATGCCGCCGCCGACTCGCATGAACATGGCGATCAGCGCGGCGCCGAGGCCGAAGCCCTCCAGGACCTTCGGCGCGTCGGCGGCGTAGACGAGCACCACGCAGGAGGCGCCCAGCAGTCCGAGCCCCACCGTGAACATGCCGACGACGCCGCCCGTGCGGAAAGCGATCTTCATGGCTTTGTGCGAGACGGAGGTGAGGTCCTTTTCCGGCTCTCCGGCCGCCGGTGTCGCCTCGCGCGCCGCCGCGGCGACCCGCACATTGCTCCGTACGGCAAGCCACATGCCGATATAGCCGGTGGCCGCCGAGAACGCCGCGCCGATCAGGAAGAACACCGATCGTCCGGCGCGCTGATTCCAGTCGTCCGCGGGGAGCAGCATGAGCAGGAAGAACACGATCACGGCGAATACGCCGAGCGTGCGCAGTTGGCGGGCCAGATAGGCGTTGGCGCCCTCCTGGACCGCCGCCGCGATCCTCTTCATGCTGTCGGTGCCCTCGCCGGCCCGGAGCACCTGGCGGACCAGGACTCCGGCGACCACGAGCGCCGCGAGCGCGACGATCCCGATGATGATGACGATCAGACGATTGTCGTCGGTCAGCACCGCACCGGCGAGGTTGATGGGGTGGTCGAACTGCTGAGGGGTAGAAAGCCCCGCCATTCGTCCTCCTTGACGCTTGGGCTGAGCTCAAGATGTGGACGGATTGTAGGTAGCGGAACCTGATCTCAACAGTGTGCGGTAAACGGAATCGGTCTTGGTCCGCTCATGTTCGTCCATCGGAATGAGATCAAGGACCACCCCGGTGAACTCGAAAGCAGTAACGCCCCAAAACCATTGACCGGATATTTCACCGGATTGCCGCGTGATCGAATGATCGGGCCGGCGGAGGGGCGAGTGACCGGGAAATTGATCGTGAATTCTTTCACTCTCCCGGCGGAGCTGCGGAAACACCGCCGGAACGCACGAGGAGGGCCCCGCCGGAGCGGGGCCCTCCTCGGAAGGCGGTGAGCGTTCCCGGGGGCAGGGCCCGGGTCAGGCCCCAAGCCAGGGCCCTGGGTCAGGGAAGCAGCGCGGACGCGGTGGGCGGCGGCGTGGTGGGCCAGGTCATCCTGATCCGCCCGCCGTGCTCCCCCGCGGTCACCTCCACGTCGTCGACGAGCCCGCTGATGACGGCGAGACCCATGTCGTCCTCCTCGCCGTCGGAGTCGGGGTCGTCCGCGCCGGACGTGCCCGGGATGCGCTCCACGGGCGCCGTGCTGCGCGGGGCCTCGTCGCCGACCTCGATGGAGAACTGCTTCTCCTCCTCGACCAGCACCACATGCACCGGCGCCTGCACGCCACTGCTCTGGTGCAGCCCGACGGCCCGCGAGCAGGCCTCGCCGACGGCGAGCCGGACCTCGTCGAGGACGGCCTCGTCCACTCCGGCCCTGCGCGCCACCGCCGCCGCCACCAGCCTGGCGGTCCTGACGTGTTCGGGCAGCGCGCTGAAGCGGAGCTCAACGGTGGCCATGCATCCCCCTCGGAACTGGGCGTGCTCTCGGGGGGCCGGGCCACCGCGGCCCCGGCCCTCCGCTTCGGTCCGCCGGCCGGGCCCGGGGCCCGGCGACGGGGTCAGTCGGTGGCCGCCACCGCTTCGTCGACCGAGGTGTGAATCGGGAACACCTTGGTGAGACCGGTGATACGGAAGATCTTCAGAATGCGCTCCTGGTTGCACACGAGGCGCAGCGAGCCCTCGTGGGCGCGCACCCGCTTCAGGCCACCGACCAGCACGCCGAGCCCGGTGGAGTCGAGGAAGTCCACGCCCTCCATGTCGACGACGAGGTGGAAACTCCCGTCGTTCACCAGCTCGACCAGCTGCTCGCGCAGCTTGGGCGCGGTGTATACGTCGATTTCGCCACCGACCTCGACGACCGTACGATCGCCGACGGTACGGGTCGACAGGGACAGGTCCACGGATCCTCCAGCACCTTGCTATCGAGCGTTCGTCCTTCGGGTCATCTCGGCATGAGAGCCCTGGGACGGTTCGCCAGCCGCGATGGCATTCAATCACTTACCGGCAGGCGTGCACGACGCCTTGGCTCCATTGTCCGTCACGCCGGTGACACACTCGGTGCCGATGGCCAAGAATCACCGATCCGAACGACCCCCGGCGGGCACCGCGGGGCGGACCCCTCCGGGCACGGTCCTGGACCGGCTCGCCGGCGGGCCGAGCCGGGCTGCGCGCGTCACTCATACGGAGCACTTGCCCCCGCGGGCGGGCCGCCATGCCGTCTGGCCTGACCGGATTCGTGCGGAGGTGCTCGCCGCCGTACGCGACTGCGGTATCGAACACCCCTGGGCCCACCAGGCACTGGCCGCCGAACACGCGCTGGACGGCGACTCGGTCGTGGTCGCCACCGGCACCGCCTCCGGCAAGTCGCTGGCCTATCTCGTGCCCGTGCTCTCCCGTCTCCTGGACGGCTCGGAGGCACCCAACGGCCGGGGCGCCACGGCGCTCTATCTGGCCCCCACGAAGGCCCTCGCGGCCGACCAGTGCCGGTCGGTGAAGGAACTCGCCGAGCCCTTGGGCACGGCGGTCCGGCCCGCCGTGTACGACGGCGACACCGCGCCCGAAGAACGCGAATGGGTACGCCAGTACGCCAACTACGTCCTCACCAATCCCGACATGCTGCACCGCGGGATCCTGCCCTCGCACCCCCGCTGGTCCTCCTTCCTGCGCGCCCTGAAGTACGTGGTCATCGACGAGTGCCACACCTACCGGGGCGTCTTCGGCTCGCACGTCGCCCAGGTGCTGCGGCGGCTGCGCCGGCTGTGCGCCCGCTACGGCTCGTCTCCCGTCTTCCTCCTCGCCTCCGCCACCGCCGCCGACCCCGCCGTGGCAGCGGGCCGGCTGACCGGGCTGCCGGTGGTGGAGGTCGCGGACGACGCCTCCCCGCGCGGTGAACTGGTGTTCGCCCTCTGGGAGCCCCCGCTCACCGAACTGCACGGCGAGAAGGGCGCCCCCGTCCGCCGCACCGCCACCGCCGAGACGGCCGACCTGCTGACCGACCTCGTCGTGCAGGGCGTGCGCTCGGTCGCCTTCGTACGGTCCCGGCGCGGCGCTGAGCTGATCTCGCTGATCGCCCAGGAACGACTGGCCGAGAGCGAACGCCCGCTCGCCCGGCGTGTCGCCGCCTACCGCGGCGGCTACCTCCCCGAGGAGCGCCGCGCCCTGGAACGCGCCCTGCACTCCGGCGAACTCCTCGGCCTCGCCGCCACCACCGCCCTCGAACTCGGCATCGACGTCTCGGGCCTGGACGCCGTCCTGATCGCCGGCTACCCGGGCACCCGCGCCTCGCTGTGGCAGCAGGCCGGCCGGGCGGGCCGCGCAGGACAGGGCGCCCTCGCGGTGCTGGTCGCCCGCGACGACCCGCTGGACACCTTCCTCGTCCACCACCCCGAGGCCCTGTTCGACCAGCCCGTCGAGTCCACCGTCCTCGACCCCGACAACCCCTACGTCCTCGCCCCGCACCTGTGCGCCGCCGCCGCGGAACTGCCCCTGACCGAGGACGACCTGACGCTCTTCGGTCCCGCCTGCGCGGAGCTGATGCCCCAGCTGGAAGCCGCCGGTCTGCTGCGGCGCCGGACCAGGGCCTGGCACTGGACACGCCGGGAGCGCGCCGCCGACCTCGCCGACATCCGCGGCCAGGGCGGACGGCCGGTGCAGGTCGTGGAGGAGGGCACCGGGCGGCTGCTCGGCACGGTCGACGCGGGCGCCGCGCACACCACCGTGCACGAGGGCGCGGTCCACCTCCACCAGGGCCGCACCTACCTGGTGCGCTCGCTCGACCTGGAGGACTCCGTCGCCCTGGTCGAGCAGGCCGAGCCGCCGTACACCACCGTCGCCCGCGACACCACGGCGGTCTCCGTGCTGGAGACGGACGTCGAGGTTCCCTGGGGCGAGGGCCGGCTCTGCTACGGCTCCGTCGAGGTCACCAACCAGGTCGTCTCCTATCTGCGCCGCCGTGTCCTCACCGGCGAGGTACTGGGCGAGACCAAGCTCGACCTCCCTCCGCGTACGCTGCGCACCCGCGCGGTGTGGTGGACGGTCACCGAGGACCAGCTCGACGCGGCCCGGATCAACCCGGAGATCCTCGGCGGCGCCCTGCACGCCGCCGAGCACGCGTCCATCGGTCTGCTCCCGCTCTTCGCCACGTGCGACCGCTGGGACATCGGCGGGGTCTCCCTCCCCCTCCACCCCGACACCCTGCTGCCGACGGTCTTCGTGTACGACGGCCACCCGGGCGGCGCCGGGTTCGCCGAGCGCGCCTTCCACACCGCCCGGGAGTGGCTCACCGCCACCCGCGAGGCCATCGCCTCCTGCGAGTGCGAGGCCGGCTGCCCGTCCTGCATCCAGTCCCCCAAGTGCGGCAACGGCAACGAGCCGCTGCACAAGCGGGGCGCCGTACGACTGCTCACGGTGCTGCTGCGGGAGGCGCCGGAGGGAGGCCCGGCCGAGGAGTCCGCGGAGGGCGTGGCCGAGGGGGCCGGCGGGGCGGTGTCCTCGGCCGGGTAGGCGCCGGGCGGGCCCGCCCGGGCCCGTACCCGGACCGCGAACGGCGCCCGGCCCGAGGCCGCCGTCACGTCGGAGATCTCGCCCTCGACCACGCACCGCACCAGCCGCGCGCCCTGTGCCCGCGCCACCCGCTCGGCCGTGTCGCAGGCCGGCCCGCCGCCCGCCGCCCAGCGGTCGGCCGCCGCCAGTGCGGCGAGGTCCGCGGCGGCCGCCGCCCGGTGCCGGACCACCACCGCGTGGCCCGCCAGCAGCAGCGCACCGAACACGGCACAGATCCCGGCGAGCGCGAAGACCACCCAGATGCTCGCGAAGCCACCATCGCCGCGGGCAGCGCGCGGGACGCGCATGGCCCGTGCACCACGCTCGCCTGCCTCTCCTCCCTCCGCTCTCATGCGCCCACTCCCACCGTCTCCTCCGCCAGTGCCACGGCCGTGCTCCGCAGCTCCAGCGGCAGCACGTCGGGCCCCGGCGGATGCGCCACCACCGTCACCCGGACGAGGTCGCCCTCCCGGCCCACCGTGACCGCCGCCCCGTCGGGGGCCGCCCGGCGGGCCATCGCCTCGACCGCGTCGGGCGGGTCCTGCCGGGCCGCCGCCCTGGCCCCGGCCCGCGCCGCGTCCACGCACTGGATCTGCGCGGAGGCGGCGAGCAGCGCCCACATCAGCGCCATGACGAAGAGCACCAGTGCGGGCAGCACCACGGCCGCCTCCGCCGTCACGAAGCCCCGGTCGCCCGGACGGTTCGCGACCACCCTCCGTGTGGCGCCCCCGCCGTCCCGTTCACTGGCGGGCCGTCCCCGTTCACATGCGGACACTGAGCGCCCGCTTCACGATGTCCTGCAACTCCCCGGCCACCTGGCCGCTGGTGAGCACCTTGTACAGCACCGCCGCGAGCCCCACTGCCGCGATGATGCCGACGGCGTATTCGGAAGTGACCATTCCGCCGTCCCTGCGGAGCACCGCCCGCGCCCTGTGCGTCAGCACCCGCATCCGCGCCCGTGCGCGTGTCCGTACTCGTACCGCCCTGCTCGTCCTGCTCATCTCGACCCCCGTGTCGTCGTCATGCGTCGTTCTTGTCGGTTGTCCGTGGTGCGTGTCGGTTGTCCGTGGTGCGTGTCTGTTGTCCGTAATGCGCTCGTCCGTCGATGTCCGTGCGCGCGTCCGTCGCGCCGCCTTCTCGTCAGCCGCCACCCCCGCTCAGCAGCCCGCCGGCCAGGCCGATCACCACGGGCAGGACGCCGACCATGAGGAACGCGGGCAGGAAGAACAGCCCCACCGGCAGGGTGATCAGGACGCCCGCCCGCCGTGCCCGGGCCGTCGCGGCGCGGCCCCGCTCCGCACGGGCCTCCGCCGCGAGGCGGGCCACGGGTACGGCGGCCGGGGCGCCGGAGTCACCGGCCCGCTCCAGCAGCCGGGCCAGCGGTCCGGCGCCCGGCAGCTCCGCGAGCCCCCGCCAGGCGGCGGCCGGTTCACCACCGAGCCGTACCTCGGCCGCCCCGGTGGCCAGCCGCTCCCCGACCGGCCCCGCGAGCGCCTCGCCCACCGCCCGGGCCGCGGTCACCGGGGTGGCACCGGCCGCGATGCAGGCGGCCAGCAGATCCGCCGCGAGCGGCAGTTGACGGGCGGCCAGGACGGCGTCGTACGCCGTGTCCCCGGCCCGGGCGCCGCTCCCGGTGCCGCCGCGCCGCAGGCGCCACCATCGCAGGGCGGCCCCCACGAGCAGCCCCGCCAACAGGCCGCCGACGCCCCCGATCAGGGCCCACGTGCCGGCTGCCGCCCCGGCCAGGGGCAGCCACCGCCGTGCCGCGTCCCGTAGCCGGGCCTCGTACCGCCGAGGAGCCGTCGTGGTGCGCGGCAACACCGCGCCCAGCCTCCGGCGCAGTCGGTGTGCGCGCCGCATCCGGATCAGGGCGCGGGCCGGCCACCACAGGGCCGCCGCCACCGCACACACTGTCCCCAGCCTGTGGACGATCCAGGGATCCGCCCGCGCCGCCAGGAGTACATCCATGAACTCCCCGCTCATGCCGCCTCCGCTCCCCGCACGATCCGCAGCGCCCACCACAGCCCCGCGCCCTCCAGCGCCGCGCCGACGAGCAGACACACCAGCCCCGGCCCGGTGTGCAGCACCACGTGCAGCGGGTCCGCACCCAGGGCGGTGCCCAGCAGCAGGCCGAGCACGGGGAGGCCGGCGAGCATCACCGCCGTCGACCGGGCACCCGCCAGCTGGGCCCGCAGATCGGCCCGCTGGTCGCGCTCCGCGCGCAGGGCGGCCTCGAGCCGGTCGAGCCCGGCGGCCAGACCCGCGCCCCGGTCGACGGCCACCCGCCAGCAGGCCGCGAGCCCGAGGAGCCCTTCCGCACCCGGCCCGCGTGCGGCTTCGGCGAGCGCACCGGGTACGTCGCCCCCGAACCGGGCCGCCGCGAGCACCGCTGCTCCGGCGCCGCCCAGGCCGCCCGAGTCCCGCGCCGCGTGCCGCAGAGCCTCGCCCGGCTGCCGTCCGGCGCGCACCTCTCCGGCGAGCGCCGCGCACAGCGCGATGACCGCCTCCCCCTGGCGCTCCCGGTCCCGTCCCGCCGCCCGGGCCAGGCTCACCCTCCGCAGTGCGGGGACCCCGAGCGCGCCGGCCACCAGCGGCAGTACCGACATTCCGAGCAGCGCGAGCACCGCACCCGCGACCACCGCCCACCACTCGGCCCCGAGCCGGCGCGCCCTCGCCAGCGCCCGCTGCCAGGGCGGCGGCCCAGCGCCCGCTCCCGCCGCTCCGTCCGCACCGGCGAGCAGCAGCCGCGCCCGTCCCGGCCCGCCGTTCCGGCCGCCGAGCAGCCAGGCGGCGGCCCCCGCGCAGGCCAGACCCGCACCCGTGCCCACCGCGCCGATCCCCGTCATCGCCCAGCCCCCGTCGCCATCCGGCTTCCGCTCCCCGTCATCGCCCGGCCCTCGATCCCCTTCGTCATCGCCTGGCTCCCGGCGCCGGTGACCGCCCGGTCCCTGTCATGTACGGCTCCTGTCCTCGCCCGGCCTCCGTCGTCATCTCCTCGTCCGCGCCCGCCTGCCGGAGCAGCGCGCGCAGCCGCTCCCAGCCCACCTCGCGTCTGAACGCCTCCCTGCCCCAGCGCAGCGCGGGCACCGTGACCACCCACCCCGCCGCGTCCCGCTCCAGGACGTGCACCTCGGCGATGCGCCGCCGCCCGGCGCGGTCGCGCACGAGGTGCAGGACGACCGACAGCGCGGCGGCGAGCTGGCTGTGCAGGGCCGCGCGGTCGAGTCCGGCGGCGGTGCCGAGGGCCTCCAGACGGGCCGGTACCTGGGCCGCCGCGTTGGCATGGAGCGTCCCCGAGCCGCCGTCGTGACCCGTGTTGAGGGCTGCCAGCAGGGAGACGACCTCGGGGCCGCGCACTTCGCCTACGACCAGCCGGTCGGGTCTCATCCGCAGCGCCTGCCGCACCAGGTCCGGCAGTTCGACCAGGCCGGCGCCCTCCTGGTTGGCGGGCCGCCCCTCCAGCCGCACCACATGGGGGTGGTCGGGCCGCAGTTCCGCGGAGTCCTCGGCGAGCACGATCCGCTCGCCGGGGTCCACCAGGCCCAGCAGGGCGCTGAGCAGCGTCGTCTTGCCCGTACCGGTACCGCCGCTGATGACGTACGACAGCCGGGCGTCGATCAGTGCCCGCAGCAGGCGGTCGCCGCCGGGCGGCACCGTGCCCGCCGCGACCAGTTCGCCGAGCGTGAAGGCGCGGGGTCTGACCACGCGCAGGGACAGGCAGGTGGAACCTACGGCGACCGGCGGCAGGACCGCGTGCAGTCGGGTGCCGTCCGGGAGCCGGGCGTCCACCCAGGGCCGGGCGTCGTCCAGGCGTCGTCCCGCCACGGCCGCGAGGCGCTGCGCGAGGCGTCGTACGGCCGCCGCGTCCGGGAAGGTCACCGGGGTCAGCACCAGGCCGCCGCCGCGGTCCACCCAGACCCGGTCGGGTGCCGACACCAGGACGTCGGTGACCAAGGGGTCGGCGAGCAGTGGTTCCAGCGGGCCGCTGCCGACCAGTTCGGAGCGCAGCCGCTCGGCGGCGCCGAGGACCTCGGCGTCCCCGAGGACCCTGCCCTGCGCGCGCAGGGCCTGCGCCACGCGTGCCGGTGTCGGTTCGGCCCCGCTCTCGGCCAGCCACCGCCGCACCCCGTCGAGCAGCGCGGCGTGTCCGGCTTCGGACCGTACGGCGCCGCTGTCCCCGGTGGCTCCGCCGCCGCGGTCGGCGCCCGTGTTCCGTACGCCGACGCCGTTCACGCCGCCTCCGTCCCGGTCAGGGCCCGGCTCCAGAAGGCCGAGCAGAAGCGGGCGAGCGGGCCGCGGGCAGCCGCGCCGGGCGGGGTGCCGCCGTCCGGGGAGAGGAGTTCCGTGGGCACCTCGCCGGCCAACGGCAGCCCCAGCAGCCGGGCCACCTCGCGGTCGTCCAGCCCGGGCGCGTAGGGGGCGCGCACGGCGACCCGGAGGTCGCGCAGGACCATGGCGGCCGCCGACGCCACCCGCCGGGCCGCGGCGATCGCGCGCAGTTCGGCCGGGACGACCAGGAGTCCCAGGTCGACCTGGGCGAGCACTTCGGCGGTGCCCTCGTCGACGCGGCGCGGCAGGTCGACGACCACCGTGCCGCCGCGTCGCCGGGCGGCGGCCAGGACGGCGCGGACCGCTTCCGGCGGCACCGTCACGGCGTCGCTCCGATCCCAGCTCAGCACCCGCAGGCCGTGCAGCGCGGGCAGGGACTCCTCCAGCGCCCCGCTGCCGACGCGGCCCCGTGAGGCGGTGAAGGCGGGCCAGCGCAGACCGTGTGCCGTCTCGCCGCCGAGCAGGACGTCCAGCCCGCCGCCCAGCGGGTCGGCGTCCACCAGGAGGGCGCGCCGGCCCTCGCGGGCGGAGGTGACGGCGAGCGCGCAGGCCAGCGTGGAAGCACCGGCCCCGCCGCGGCCGCCGAGTACCCCGACCGTCAACGCCGGGCGGCCCACGCCCTCGGTGACGTCGGCGATGCGGTCCACCAGCCACTGTTCCCCGTCCGGGAGGACGAGGACGTGGTCGGCCCCGATCTCCACGGCGCGGCGCCACACGCCCGAGTCGTCCTGGTCCCGGCCCACCAGCACCACCCCCCGCCTGCGGGTGGCCCCGCGCACCCGGGGCACCGCGTCGTCCCCGACCAGCACCAGGGGCGCCGCCTCCCAGCGTTCCCGCCCCTCGGGCACCGTCGGATGCACCTCGGGCCGCGCGCCGGCGGCCGCGCACAGGCGCAGCAGGTCGTCGAGGAGTTCGCTGTCCTCGGTGACGATCAGTGGTCCGCGCTGCCGGCCCTCGGCGCGGTGTGTTCCGTCGTGTGCGATGGTTTCCGCCACGGTTCCCAGCCCCTTCGTTGTCGGGTTCTCACGGCGAGCGCCGATACGAACCGGCCATTGCGTCCGACAAACGACAACCGGCCATGAACTCCGCCGAACTCGCCGCGAGCGGACGCGCTGGAAACACGATGAGGCGATCCCCGAAATCGTGTGGATCTTGGTCCAAAACGGTGGACAACTCGGCGATTGTGGATATCGCCCTCACCCATATCGGTGAACGGTGTACGACTTTCGTACCGCAACCCGGCGACTACCGGGGGTAACCAAGCATGCTCATGACATCCTTCGCTCTGCCGAGCGCAGGACGACGCCCTCAACCGACCAGGAATGAGAAAACCCACCCGGACATGCGACGACCCCCGCCGGGGGGGAGAGCGGGGGTCGTCTCCACGGCCGACTCGGGGGGGGAGGAGTCGGACCGGGTTAGCACGGTCGCGAACGATCCGTGACTTCCATGGTGTACCCGAAGGCCCTCTCAGGCAAACCAGCCGCGCCCCACACTAGCCCGAATGGTGGGCGCATATGCTCGGGCTCGTGGAAAAGCACTCCTCGCCCCGCACAGCGGCCTTCTTTGACCTGGACAAGACGGTCATTGCGAAGTCGAGCACGCTCACCTTCAGCAAGTCGTTCTACCAAGGCGGCCTGATCAACCGCAGGGCCGTCCTGCGCACCGCCTATGCCCAGTTCGTCTTCCTGGCCGGCGGCGCGGACCACGACCAGATGGAGCGCATGCGGCAGTACCTGTCCGCGCTCTGCCGGGGCTGGAACGTCCGGCAGGTGAAGGAGATCGTCGCCGAGACGCTGCACGACCTCATCGACCCGATCATCTACGACGAGGCCGCCTCCCTGATCGAGGAGCACCACACGGCCGGGCGCGACGTCGTCATCGTCTCCACCTCCGGGGCGGAGGTGGTCGAGCCCATCGGGGAACTGCTCGGCGCGGACCGGGTCGTGGCGACCCGGATGGTGGTGGGCGAGGACGGCTGCTTCACCGGCGAGGTGGAGTACTACGCGTACGGCCCGACCAAGGCGGAGGCGGTGCGCGAACTGGCCGCCTCCGAGGGGTACGACCTCGCGCGCTGCTACGCGTACAGCGACTCCGCGACCGACGTCCCGATGCTGGAGTCCGTCGGGCATCCGCACGCGGTCAACCCCGACCGGGCGTTGCGCCGCGAGGCCGTCACCCGCGGCTGGCCGGTGCTCGACTTCCACCGGCCGGTGCGGCTCAAGCAGCGCCTGCCCGGGTTTTCGGTGCCGCCGCGGCCGGCCCTGGTCGCGATGGCGGCGGTGGGAGCGGCGGCGGCCACGGCGGGACTCGTCTGGTACGCCAGCAGACGGCGCGCGGCGACCGCGTGACGCCTCTGGGTCCTGGTCCCGGTCCGGGCCCGGTCCGGATCCCGGTCCCGATCCAGGTCCGCGACGCGCAGGAAAAGGTGCGGACAACAAAGTGCGGCGGTACGAGATTCGTACCGCCGCTGGCATGGGCGCCGGGTTACCAAGCGTCCTCGATATGTCGCCCATCAGGTCGGGAACTTCGCCCGTCACCTGGTGCGGCTGGCCCGTAATCGACGGGTCGACGTCGCGTGGGTGCCCGATGTCCATGCGCGGTCCGTGGGACCAACAGCGTTGCGAAAGGGGATCCTCGCGGATGTCCTTCGGTCTCGCGGTCCGTTGAGTCCTTTGTACTACTGGACCCGGGCAAGGGGAAGCGGAGCCCACACTTCTTTACTTTTACCTTCAAACGGTCACGAAACGGGCAGCAGGTGCGCTCGGAAGGAGCCGGCGTCCCGCGACTATGCCGCCCCGCGCTGGAGGGCCTCGCACACCGCCGTCGACTCCCTCGCGCCCAGTTCGACGGCCCGTCCGCAGTGGGTGATCCACGCGGCCATGCCCTCCGGGGTGCCGCTGACGTACCCCTCCAGGGCCGCGACGTACGCCGCCCGGCCCAGCTCGCCGTGGCCGGCCTCCGACGGGCACACCGCCTTGGGGTCCAGACCGCTGCCGACCAGCGCGATGCGCTCCGCCGCACGCGCGACGACGCCGTTGTACGAGCCGAACGGCCGCAGGGCGACCAGCTCACCGTGGACCACGGCCGCCGTGACCAGGGCGGGCGCCGAGCCGCCGGCGATGATCAGCTCCGAGAGCCCGTCGAGGCGGCCCGAGACCTCGGCGGCGCCCGGAAGCGGCAGTTCGACGAGCGGCTCGTCGACCGGCTCACCGTCCCGGCGGGGCCGTCCGACCTCGTCCTCCTTGCTCGCGGCCGCCACCAGGTGCAGCCGTGCCAGCACCCGCAGGGGCGACTGCCGCCAGATGGACAGCAGCTGCCCCGCCTCCGCGGTCACCCGCAGCGCCGCACCGACCGTACGGGCGTCGCCGTCCCCGAAGTCGGTGCGCCTGCGCACCTCCTCGAGCGCCCAGTCGGCACCGGACAGCGCCGCCGAGCCGCGGGCGCCGCGCAGCGCGGCCTCGGAGGTGATCTCGTTGCTGCGGCGCCGCATGATCCGGTGCCCGTAGACCCGGTCCACTGCCTTGCGCACGGACTCCACGGCCTCGGGCACGCCCGGCAGCGTGGCGAGGGCGGCGAGCGGATCGGCGGGCGCACCTGTCGTACTCATGAGTACGACCCTACGCACCCGGAGCGCCCGGACGTGAAGGAGTGGCCTTCTTCACGCCCGGGCCGCCCGGACGTCCGGCACGGTGATCCCGACGCCTGCGCGGCGGTGCGGACGCCCCGTGTGGCGCGGGCGCCTACCCCTCGCTCCTGCGCTCGCCCTTCTCCGCCGGGGCTCCGGGCACGCCCTTCGGTGCCGGGGCGGGCCGGTCCGACAGGAAGGAGGCCCAGCCCGCCTTCGGCGCCTCGCCGACCTTCAGCCCGCGCAGCTTGGCGAGCACCTTGGGGTCCTGCGCATCCAGCCAGTCGGCCAGCTGGTGGAAGGAGACGCACCGCACCTCGGGTTTGTCGCAGACGTTTTCGACGACCTCCTGGACGGCGCGCATATAGGTGCCGCCGTTCCAGGACTCGAAGTGGTTGCCGATGACCAGAGGAGCGCGATTGCCGTTGTAGGCGCGATCGAAGCCCTTGAGGAGCCCGTCGCGCATCTGATCGCCCCACATCTCCCGCTTGTCGGGGTCGCCCTGGGTGCGGGTGCCCGACTGGTTGACCATGAAGTTGTAGTCCATGGTGAGCTGTTGGTACGAGTGCCCGGGGAAGGGCACGAGCTGCATGGACAGGTCCCACAGGCCCTCCTTCTTGGCGGGCCACACCTGCTCGTTGACGCCGGAGCTGTCGTAGCGGAAGCCCAGGTCCCGGGCCGCCTTCATGAATTTCTTCTGGCCCTCCAGGCAGGGGGTACGGGCGCCGATGAGCTCCTTGTCGTAGTCGAAGGGCAGCGGGGGGAGGTTCTTCAGGGCGGGGGCGTTGGTCTTCCAGGACTTCACGAACGACTTGGCCTGGGAGATCTCCGACTTCCACTCGTCGACCGACCAGGTGCCGACCCCTCCGTCGGGTCCGCAGAAGTGGCCGTTGAAGTGGGTTCCGATCTCGTTGCCCTCCAGCCACGCCAGACGCGCCTGGGTGGCGGTGTCCCGGATGCCCTGCTGGTCGTTGAAGCCGATGTCCGAGCGGCCGGCCTCGTGCTGCGGCGGCCGGTACAGGTCGCGCTTCTCCTCCGGGAGCATGTACACCCCGCTGAGGAAGAACGTCATGTTGGCGTTGTTGTCCTTGGCGACCTCGCGGAAGTGCGAGAACAGCTTCTGACTGTCCTCCCCCGCGCCGTCCCAGGAGAAGACCACGAACTGCGGGGGCTTCTGGCCCGGCTTCAGCCGCTCGGGTCTGGGCAGGTGGGGCTGGGCGCCGGTGTAGGCGGTGGAGCCGTCGCCGATCGGGCGGAGCACGCTGTCGGGTGCGGCCGGTGCGCCGGCGCCCTTCTTCCCGCCGGAGGCACCGTGGCTCTTCGCGGCACCGGAGGCGTGTTCCCCGGGCGGGGCGTGGGTGGTGTCGGTCGCGCAGCCGGCGACCGCGGTGGCACAGGCCGCGGCGAGTGCGACGCCCGCGGCGATTTTCTGGGTGGCGGCCATCTCCGCCCACCTTCTTCCTTCGTTCGGGGCAAGGCCGGTCGGGCGTGCCGCGGCGCCCGTACGACGGGGAGGCCGACGGGCGGAAAACCGCGCACGCGAACAGCCCGGTCAAGGTCGCACGGGGCTTCAAAGGAATTTGTATGACAAGCCGATGAAATTACTGCTTAACCCGCAAGAGTGACTTATTGCGCCACTTGCTCAGATTCCGGCTACTCTTTTTTTACTTCGCATTACTGTCGATTTGCCGAGTCTTGGTAATTCTCTCGCTGTACGCCGTGACCACGGAGGAGACGGGACCCATGTCAGCCTGCCTGCCCACCCGCGCCACTGACCCGAGCCACACCCGGCGCACCCATCCACCGCACAGCCCCCCGCCCGCGCCGCGCCGGTTCCGCATCGCCGGCGTCGATCTGTCGGCCTCGATCGCGGTCTTTCTGATCGCCCTCCCCCTCTCCCTGGGCATCGCCCTCGCCACCGGTGCGCCCCTCCAGGCCGGTCTGGTGGCCGCGGCCGTCGGCGGCATCGTCACCGGCCGGCTGGGCGGCTCCCCGCTTCAGGTCAGCGGTCCTGCCGCCGGGCTCACCGTGGTCACCGCCGACCTCATCCAGCGCTACGGGTGGCGCGCCACCTGCGCCATCACCGTCCTCGCCGGAGGCGCCCAACTCCTCCTCGGCTGCCTGCGCGTGGCCCGTACGGCGCTCGCGGTCAGCCCTGCGATCGTGCACGGCATGCTCGCCGGTATCGGAGTCACCATCGCAGTCGCCCAGGTGCACATCGTGCTGGGCGGCACCCCGCAGAGCGCCGTCCTGGACAACCTGCGCGCACTGCCGGTCCAGATCGCCCACCTGGATCCGGCCGCGCTGTCGATGAGCGTCCTCACCCTGGGCCTGCTGCTGCTCTGGCCGCGGCTCCCGGGCCGGGCCGGGCACCTGCTGCGGGTGGTCCCCGCCCCACTCGTCGCCGTGGCCGCGGCCACCACGACCGCCGCGCTGACCGCGCTCACCCTGCCCAGGGTCGAACTGCCCTCCTGGCGCAGCCACGCGCTGGCCGGACTCCCGGACGGCCCGGTACTCGGTCTCGTCGCCGCCGTCCTCACCATCACGCTGGTGTGCAGCGTGCAGTCCCTGCTCGGCGCGGTCGCGGTGGACAAGCTGGTCGCCTCCCGCACCGGCACCCACGCGCACGTGGACCGCTCCGACCTCGACCGGGAACTGCTCGGTCAGGGCGCCGGGAACATCCTCTCCGGCGCCCTCGGCGGACTGCCGATCGCCGGAGTCGCCGTCCGCTCCACGGCCAACGTGCGCGCGGGAGCGGTCAGCCGCAACTCCACGATGCTGCACGGCATCTGGATGGTCGTGGCCGCACTGCTGCTGGTCCCGGCCCTGGAGCTGATCCCGCTCGCCGCACTCGCCGCACTGGTCATGGCGGTCGGCATCCAGATGGTCTCCCCACGCCACATCCGCACCGTCACCCGCCACCGTGAGGTGCTGGTCTACGCGGTCACCACCGCCGGCGTCGTCTTCCTCGGCGTGCTGCAAGGCGTGGCCCTCGGCATCGCCGCGGCCGTCGCCGTCGCCCTGCACCGACTCACCCGTACCCGTATCACCCACGAGGAGGGGTCCGAGGAGAGTGAGGGCATTCATCATGTCCGCGTCCGGGGGCAGTTGACGTTCCTCGCCGTGCCCCGGCTCAGCCGCACCCTGCATCTGGTGCCGCCGGGGGCGGACGCGGTCGTGGAGCTCGACGGCTCCTTCATGGACCACGCCGCGTACGAGGCACTGCAGGACTGGCGCCGGACACACCTCGCACGCGGCGGCTCGGTGGAGCTGACCGGGCGGGCGGGACCGCGGCTCGCCGAGCCGGCCACCGACACCGCCGCCTCCGCCACCGACATCGCCACCGCCACCGCCACCGGGGCACCGGCGTGCCACTGCGGACCGTGGACGCCCTGGCGCAACCACCGGTGCGCCCCGGAGCCCGCCACGCGGCCCGACGCTTCGCCGGAGGGGAACAACAGGCCCACCGAAGGCGACAGATCTCCCGGAGGCGACGGGTCCGTCGGAGACGGCGGAGCCCCCGGAGACGCCGGGACCGCCGGAGATGCCAGGATCATGGGAGACGGCAGGACCGCACGAGGGCAGCAGCCCGCCGACGGGCGACGACCTGCCGATGAGCAACGACCCGCCGACGGACGGCAATCCGCCGACGAACAACGACCCGTCGGCGGACGGCGGCCTGCCGACGGACAACCCACCGGCGGAAAACACCAACCCGCCGATGGACAACACCCCACCGACGGCAAACGGCTGCCCACCAGTGGCCAGCAAGAACTCGCCCGGGGCATCAGCGCCTTCCAGGACCGCACCGCGCCCCTGGTGCGCGGCGAGCTGGCGCGGCTCGCCCGTGAGGGGCAGAACCCCTCCCAACTCTTCCTCGCCTGCGCCGACTCCCGGGTCGTCACGTCGATGATCACTGCCAGCGGCCCCGGGGACCTGTTCGTCGTGCGCAACGTGGGCAACCTGGTGCCGCTGCCCGGCGAGGAGAGCGGTGACGATTCGGTGGCGGCGGCCATCGAGTACGCGGTCGAGGTGCTGCGGGTGGGGTCCATCACGGTCTGCGGGCACTCGGGCTGCGGTGCGGTGCAGGCGCTGCTGGCGGCCGAGGCGCCGGCCGCGCCCGATACGTCGAGGACGCCGCTCGGGCGCTGGCTGCGGCACGGGCGGCCGAGCCTGCACCGGCTGGCCGCCGAGGACCGGCCCCGGGCACGGTTCGCCGACGGGGAGCCCGCCGACGTCGCCGAGCGGCTCTGCCTGACCAACGTGGTGCAGCAACTGGAACACCTCAGAGCGCACGAGTGCGTGGCCCGTGCCCTGCGCGAGGGCTCGCTCGAACTGCACGGCATGTACTTCCACGTGGGCAGGGCGCAGGCCTATCTGCTCACCGGGACAACCGACGACAGCACGGGAGGGGAGGTGTTCGCCCGGGTGGAGGCCCGGCGGACCGCCCAGGGCGCACCCGTCTGACGGGGCGGCGGGCGGCGCCCCCGCTCGCCGCAGGTGCCGCCACGCGTGGTGAACCGATCCCGTTCGCCGTCCGTGAGAACGTGTGGCCCCATGCCCGGGGGCCGCACCCCCCCACAGACCGCAACAGGTCTAAACCATTTGCCCGTCGACCCTTGTCATCGGGGGTGCCGGTCTGATGAGCTGTGGCCTGGGACACAACGGACACCCTGGGAAAGGGAGATGTCGTGAGCAACGAAAGCCTGGCCAACCTTCTGAAGGAGGAGCGTCGTTTCGCACCTCCCGCCGAACTCGCCGCGCACGCCAACGTCACGGCCGGGGCGTACGAGCAGGCCAAGGCTGACAGGCTCGGCTTCTGGGCCGAACAGGCCCGCCGGCTGACCTGGGCCACCGAGCCGACCGAGACACTGGACTGGTCGAACCCGCCGTTCGCCAAGTGGTTCCAGGACGGCCGGCTCAACGTGGCGTACAACTGCGTGGACCGGCACGTCGAGGCGGGCCATGGTGACCGCGTCGCCATCCACTTCGAGGGCGAGCCCGGCGACAGCCGCGCGATCACCTACGCCGAGCTCAAGGACGAGGTGTCCAGGGCGGCCAACGCCCTGCTGGAACTCGGGGTGCGCAAGGGCGACCGGGTCGCCGTCTACATGCCGATGATCCCCGAGACGGCGATCGCCATGCTGGCCTGCGCCCGCATCGGCGCCGCGCACTCCGTCGTCTTCGGCGGCTTCTCGGCGGACGCGCTGGCCACCCGCATCGAGGACGCCGACGCCCGCGTCGTCATCACCGCCGACGGCGGCTACCGGCGCGGCAAGCCCTCCGCGCTCAAGCCGGCGGTCGACGACGCGGTGAACCGCGAGGGCACCACCGTGGAGCACGTGGTCGTCGTACGGCGCACGGGCCAGGAGGTCGCCTGGACCGAGGGCCGTGACGTGTGGTGGCACGAGCTCACGCAGAAGCAGTCGGCCGAGCACACGGCCGAGGCGTTCGAGGCCGAGCACCCGCTGTTCATCCTGTACACGTCCGGCACGACGGGCCGGCCGAAGGGCATCCTGCACACCTCCGGCGGCTACCTCACCCAGGTGGCGTACACCCACTGGTCGGTCTTCGACCTCAAGCCGGAGACGGACGTGTACTGGTGCACGGCCGACGTCGGCTGGGTCACCGGCCACTCGTACATCGTCTACGGCCCGCTGGCCAACGGCGCCACGCAGGTCATGTACGAGGGCACGCCCGACACCCCGCACCAGGGCCGCTTCTGGGAGATCGTCCAGAAGTACAAGGTGTCGATCCTCTACACCGCGCCGACCGCGATCCGCACGTTCATGAAGTGGGGCGACGACATCCCCGCGAAGTTCGACCTGTCCTCGCTGCGCGTGCTGGGCTCGGTCGGCGAGCCGATCAACCCCGAGGCGTGGATCTGGTACCGCAAGCACATCGGCGGCGACCGCACCCCGGTCGTGGACACCTGGTGGCAGACGGAGACCGGCGGCATCATGATCTCCCCGCTGCCGGGCGTGACCGACGCCAAGCCGGGCTCGGCGCAGCGCCCGCTGCCGGGCATCTCCGCGACGGTCGTCGACGACGAGGCCAACGAGGTGCCCAACGGCGGCGGCGGGTATCTGGTGCTCACCGAGCCGTGGCCGTCCATGCTGCGCACCATCTGGGGCGACGACCAGCGGTTCCTCGACACCTACTGGTCCCGTTTCGAGGGCAAGTACTTCGCCGGTGACGGCGCCAAGAAGGACGACGACGGGGACATCTGGCTGCTGGGCCGCGTCGACGACGTGATGCTGGTCTCCGGGCACAACATCTCCACCACCGAGGTCGAGTCCGCGCTCGTCTCGCACCCGTCCGTCGCCGAGGCGGCCGTGGTCGGCGCGGCCGACGAGACGACCGGACAGGCGATCGTGGCCTTCGTCATCCTGCGGGGCACGGCGGCGGAGACCGAGGACCTGGTCGCCGAGTTGCGCAACCACGTGGGCGCCACGCTGGGCCCGATCGCCAAGCCGAAGCGGATCCTGCCGGTGGCGGAGCTGCCGAAGACCCGCTCGGGCAAGATCATGCGACGGCTGCTGCGGGACGTGGCGGAGAACCGCCAGCTCGGTGACGTCACGACGCTCACCGACACGACGGTGATGGACCTCATCCAGGCGAAGCTGCCGGCGGCGCCGTCGGAGGACTGACGCGCCCTCGGTGGACTGCCCCGGGCCCCCGCCCGCAGCCCCCGCTCTCCGCGTCACCACACCTCCGCCCCAACGCCACCGCCCCTCCGTACCGACCCCCGGGAGCCGTACCGTGCCCCCGGGGGTCGGTCTTGGGTAGGCTGGGCGGGACATCCACCCCAACAGAAACGGTCTCTTCGGGCGCGCCGGGAAGTCTGGTCGGCATGCGATGCATGCTGCCCACTCACCCGGAAGGTCCCCCTCGTGGCCCCGCCCCGCAAGACCCACCAGCACGACCAGGCCCACCAGCACGACCAGGCCCACAGGCCCGATCAGCCGCACGGGCCCGACCGGCCCCGCAACGGTTCCCGCAGGTTCCTCGGCCGTCTCTCCCTGCCCGAGCGGACCTACGTCGCCGACGCGCTGCGTACCGAGACCGTCGGCGGGATCATCCTCCTCGCCGCCGCGGTCGCCGCGCTGATCTGGGCCAACCTGCCCGCCCTCGGTCACACGTACGAGAGCGTAAGCCACTTCCACTTCGGCCCCTCCGCGCTCGGCCTGCACCTCTCCGTGGCGCACTGGGCCGCCGACGGCCTGCTGGCCGTCTTCTTCTTCGTCGCCGGCATCGAACTCAAACGCGAACTGGTTGCCGGTGACCTCAAGGATCCACGCGCGGCCGCGCTGCCCGTCGTGGCCGCGCTGTGCGGAATGGCCGCGCCCGCGCTCGTCTACACCGTCACCAATCTCGGCGGCGGCGGCTCGCTCGCGGGCTGGGCGGTGCCCACCGCCACGGACATCGCGTTCGCGCTCGCCGTCCTCGCGGTCCTCGGCACCTCCCTGCCCTCCGCGCTGCGCGCCTTCCTGCTCACCCTCGCGGTCGTCGACGACCTGTTCGCCATCCTGATCATCGCCGTCTTCTTCACCTCCGGTCTGAACTTCGTCGCGCTCGGCGGCGCGTTCGTGGGCCTCGGCCTCTTCTGGCTGCTGCTGCGCAAGGGCGTGCGCGGCTGGTACGTGTACGTGCCGCTCGCCGTGGTGAACTGGGCGCTGATGTACAACAGCGGCGTACACGCCACCATCGCCGGTGTCGCGATGGGCCTGATGCTGCGCTGCCACCGCCGCGAGGGCGAGGAGTACTCCCCCGGCGAACACATCGAACACCTGGTGCGCCCCCTGTCGGCCGGTCTCGCCGTACCGCTGTTCGCCCTGTTCAGCGCGGGTGTCTCACTGTCCGGCGGAGCGCTCGGAGATGTGTTCGGCAAGCCCGAGACACTCGGTGTCGTGCTCGGGCTGGTCCTCGGCAAGGCGCTCGGCGTCTTCGGCGGCACCTGGCTGACGGTCCGTTTCACCAGGGCCTCGCTGAGCGAGGACCTGGCCTGGCCGGACGTCTTCGCGCTCGCCACGCTGGCCGGCATCGGCTTCACCGTCTCCCTCCTCATCGGCGAACTCGCCTTCACCGATGACCTCGTGCTGACGGACGAGGTGAAGGCGGCGGTGCTGTGCGGCTCGCTGATCGCGGCCGTGCTGGCGGCCGTCCTGCTGAAGATCCGCAACGCCAAGTACCGGTCGCTGTCGGCGGAGGAGGAGCGCGACGAGGATCTCGACGGCATCCCCGACGTCTACGAGGAGCACGACCCGGCGTACCACCTGCGCATGGCCGAGATCTACGAGGCCAAGGCCGCCGAACACCGAAGGCTTGCCGAAGTGATGGGCGGGGCAGGCGAGGGGGACCACGGTCCGGCATGATCTGACCTGTGCACAAAATGTCTCTGTGCACACAACGTCCCCGACGGCGCACGGACGACAGACCGAGACGCCGACAGCCACGGCGCCGACAGGCCGGACGCGAACGCACGTACGACGCGCAGGCGAACGTACGACAACTCAAGACGATCCTCACGACAACAGGGAGACCTCGATGAGCGCACCCGACGGCACCCCGGTCGGCGCGGAGCCCAGCATCGGCAGGCTGTTCGCCTCGGCCACGGCGGAGATGTCCGCACTGGTGCACGACGAGATCGCGCTGGCCAAGGCCCAGCTCAAGCAGGACGTGAAGCGCGGCGCGGTCTCCGGCGGCGCGTTCTCCGGAGCCGGCGCGGTGCTGCTGTTCTCCCTGCCGATGCTCAACTTCGCACTGGCGTACGGCATCCGCACCTGGAGCCACTGGAACCTGGGCGTCTGCTTCCTGCTGTCCTTCGCCGCGAACGTGCTCGTCGCCGGTCTGCTCGGGCTCATCGGGATGACGTTCGCGAAGAAGGCCAAGAAGAGCAAGGGCCCGCAGAAGGTCGCCGCCTCCGTGAAGGAGAGCGCCGGGGTGCTGCAGAAGGCCAAGCCGCACCCGCGTCCGGACCGGACGGACACGCCCGTCGAGGCTGTGGCACGCTCGTCCTCATGACGGACCCCGCCACACCCTGGGCCCAGCCCGCCTCGGCCGTACGGCTCGACCTGCCCGGCGGAAGAGAGGTGACCCACCGGGACGTCGCGGCCAACGGCGCCCGTTTCCACATCGCGGAGCTGGGCGAGGGGCCGCTGGTACTGCTGCTGCACGGCTTCCCGCAGTTCTGGTGGACCTGGCGGCACCAGCTGGTGGCGCTCGCCGACGCCGGTTTCCGGGCGGTGGCGATGGACCTGCGCGGGGTCGGCGGCAGCGACCGCACACCGCGCGGCTACGACCCGGCCAACCTCGCGCTGGACGTCACCGGGGTGGTCCGCTCGCTCGGCGAGCCCGACGCCGCGCTGGTCGGCCACGACCTGGGCGGCTATCTGGCGTGGACGGCGGCGGCAATGCGGCCCAAGCTGGTGCGGCGGCTCGCGGTGGCCTCGATGCCGCACCCCCGGCGCTGGCGCGCCGCCATGCTGCGGGACCCGCGGCAGTCGGCGGCGAGCTCCCACATCTGGGGCTTCCAGCGGCCCTTCGTCCCCGAGCGGCAGCTCACCGCCGATGACGGCGCGCTGGTCGGCCGGCTGATCCGCGAGTGGTCGGGGCCCCGGTCGGCGGACGACGACGCGGTCGAGGCGTACCAGCGAGCCATGTGCATCCCGTCCACCGCGCACTGCTCGGTGGAGCCCTACCGCTGGCTGGTGCGTTCGCTGGCCCGGCCGGACGGTTTCCAGTTCAACCGGCGCATGAAGCGGCCGGTGCGGGTGCCGACGCTGCATCTGCACGGCTCCCTCGACCCCGTCATGCGCACGCGGAGCGCGGCCGGTTCCGGGGAGTACGTCGAGGCCCCGTACCGCTGGCGCCTCTTCGACGGCCTGGGGCACTTCCCGCACGAGGAGGATCCCGGCGCGTTCTCGACGGAGCTGATCAACTGGCTGCGGGACCCCGAACCGGACCGGTGAGGCTGGATCGACGAGTCGGACCGTTGAGTCGGACGGCTCCGGCGGTCATGGAGCCAGGGGGCCGGGACGTAAGCCGCGAATCCGGACCGTCACGGCGCCATCACGCCCGGTATCCGAACAGGGAACGTCTGTTCTTCGAACAGCCATGTGCCTGACGCATAGGCCAATTGGAGGCCCGGCGGGAGGTTATCGACCTTGGGGCGGGGGCACGGTCGGGGTATGGGCTGGACGCACGACTACAACGACGTAGCACGCAACCGCCGCTCGGCCGCTGGTCCGGGCCCTCATGAGAGAGGCGCCCCGCAGTTGGCGGGCGCCGATCCCCGCGTGGGAATTCCGCACATCCTCCGCCGCCGGGCCCGCTGGGTCTCCGCCCGCCTCCGCCACGCACGCGGCTGACCGTCTGCCCCACGCACGCGGCTGACCGGGCCGCCTGGGTCGGCCCGGCCGGGCGTCACAGCGCGCAGTTGTCGCTGTCCACCTGCTGGTTCGCCCTGCGCCCCTGGTCGATGTCCTGCTGGATCTCGTCCGCGGTGAGGGCGTAACCGGTCTCGGCGTCGTCCAGCGACTTGGCGAACACCACCCCGTAGACCTGTCCCTGAGGGGTGAGCAGCGGACCGCCGGAGTTGCCCTGGCGGACGGTCGCGAACAGCGAGTACACCTCCCGGCGCACGGTGCCGCGGTGGTAGATGTCCGGGCCGTTCGCGGTGATCCGGCCGCGGACGCGCGCGGGCTGCACGTTGTACGAGCCGTTCTCCGGGAAGCCGGCGACGATCGCGCTGTTGCCGCCGGAGGCGCCGGAGGGGGCGAACCGCAGCGCGGGCGCGGGCAGGTCCGGTACGTCGAGGACGGCGATGTCGCGCCGCCAGTCGTAGAGGACGACCGTGGCGTCGTACTTGCGCCCCTCGCCGCCGATCTGGACGGTCGGCTCGTCGACCCCGCCGACCACGTGCGCGTTGGTCATGACACGGCGGTCGGCGAAGACGAAGCCGGAGCCCTCCAGGACCTTGCCGCAGCTGCGGGCGGTCCCCATCACCTTCACGATGGAGCGCTTCGCGCGCACGGCGACCGCGCTCCGGGCGAGGGCCGGGTCGGGCGGCTCGACCTCGGTGATCGGCTCGTTCGCGAACGGGCTGAAGACCTGCGGGAAGCCGTTGCGCGCGAGGACGGTGGAGAAGTCCGCGAACCAGGTGTCCGCCTGGGAGGGCAGCGCCTGCGAAACGCCGTGCAGCACCTTGGAGCCGCGGACCTCCCGGCCGAGCGTCGGCAGGGTGGTCCCGGCGAGCGCGGATCCGATCAGCCAGGCGACCAGCAGCATCGCCACGACGTTGACCAGGGCGCCGCCCGTCGCGTCCAGCGCGCGGGCCGGGGACCAGGTGATGTAGCGGCGGAGCTTGTTGCCGAGGTGGGTGGTGAGGGCCTGCCCGACGGAGGCGCAGACGATCACCACTCCGACGGCGATCACGGCGGCCGTCGTGTTGACCTCCGCGTCGTCGGTCGCCTCGCCCCACAGGACGGGGAGCGTGTAGACCGCGACGAGGCCGCCGCCGAGGAAACCGGTCACCGACAGGATGCCGACGACGAAGCCCTGCCGGTAGCCCACGACCGCGAACCACACCGCGGCGACCAGCAACAGGATGTCCAGCACGTTCACCGCTTCACGCCTCGCCTCGTCACGTTCCTCTCACCACGAAGTCCGGCCGGTGTTCCGGAACACGAGGCGGCGGGGGACACGGCGTCCCCCGTCGAAACACAGCACGGGTGCCACCCTGTCATGCGCGCCAGTCGAGCGGGACCCGCTTGTCTCGGTCCCAGGGGCGCTCCCAGCCCGCGTAGTGCAGCAGACGGTCGATCACGCCTGCCGTGAAACCCCACACGAGGGCGGATTCGACCAGGAATGCCGGACCTGCGTGGCCCATGGGGTGTACGGCGGTGACACGGTGCGCGGGATCCGTGAGATCCGCCACGGGGACGGTGAAGACCCGGGCGGTCTCCTTCGGGTCGACCACGCCGACCGGGGTCGGCTCCCGCCACCAGCCGAGGACCGGGGTGACGACGAAGCCGCTCACCGGGATGTAGAGCCGGGGGAGCACGCCGAAGAGCTGGACGCCGCGGGGGTCGAGGCCGGTCTCCTCCTCGGCCTCGCGCAGTGCCGCGCGCAGGGGGCCGTCGGTGGCCGGGTCGCCGTCCTCGGGGTCGAGGGCGCCGCCGGGGAAGGCGGGCTGTCCGGCGTGCGAGCGCAGGGAACCGGCGCGCTCCATGAGCAGCAGCTCCGGGCCGCGTGCGCCCTCGCCGAAGAGGATCAGCACGGCGGACTGCCGCCCGCCGCCGTCCTCCGGCGGCAGGAACCGGCTGAGCTGCCGGGGCCGTATCGTCCCGGCGGCCCGCACGACGGGCTCCAGCCACGCGGGCACCCCGTCGGCGGTGACCCGCGGACCGCCGACGACCTGCCGGGCACCGTCCGGAGGGTCGGCCGGGGACGGGGCGGTCGGTGAGGGCGGGGCATCTGCGGGCCCAGCCCCCGGCGGTGGGGCGGCTGCGGGCGGTTCAGCTCCGTGCGGCGGGACGACGCCGGGCGGTGGGGCGGCTGCCGGCGGTGGGGCGGCTGCGGGCGGCGAAGCCGCGTCGCGCCCGCCGACGGCGGGGTACGCGCCTCCAGACTTCGTGCCTTCGGGCTCCACACCTTCGGACCCCGCGCCTTCGGGCCTCGGGCGCGCGGACCCTGCCGCACGCGCGGCCTGCGGACCGTCGGGCCATTCACCGGCCGGTCGCGCGTCAGCGGGCCGCGCGTCGGCCCCCTGCCCGTCCGCAGCCTGCGGGCCCACGGCCCGGCCCTGCGGGTCGGCAGCCGGTATGTCTGCGGCCTGCGGCCTCGCAGGGCGCACGTCGGCCGATTGCGCATCGGCGGGCAACGCATCGGCCCGCTGTCCGTCGACGGCGTCGGCAGCCTGCGGACCCACGGCCCGGCCCTGCGGGCCGTCGGACCGTGCATCCGCGGCCTGCGGCCTCGCGGGCCGCGCGCCGGCCGGTCGCGCGTCGGCGGAGCCTCGGACCGCGGATCGTGCGGGCGCGCGATCCGCGTTCGTGTTGCTGGTGTGTGTCACTGCCACCCCCGTCCTGCCGGTCCCAACGCCCGTGGGGTCCCGGATCGTTCCGCGTGTCCCTCGTGTGGGTGTCCGTCGGGGACCGTGTTCACCAGGTGGCCCCCAGCGGCGGGGCCGGGATGCCGCCCGCGTCCAGATACGACTGCGGGGGCTTGAGGCGCTGGCCGGGGAAGCCGCCCTTCTCGTACTTGAGCAGCTTCTTCGCCTTCTCGGGGTCCGTCTCCCCCTCGCCGTACGCCGGGCAGAGCGGGGCGATCGGGCAGGCGCCGCAGGCCGGTTTGCGGGCGTGGCACATACGGCGACCGTGGAAGATCACATGATGCGACAGCATCGTCCAGTCGCTCTTCGGGAAGAGCGCGCCGACGGCCGCCTCGATCTTCTCCGGCTCGGTCTCCTCCGTCCACCGCCAGCGCCGCACCAGCCGCTGGAAGTGCGTGTCCACGGTGATTCCCGGCCGTCCGAAGGCATTGCCGAGAACGACGAAGGCCGTCTTGCGGCCGACGCCGGGCAGCGTGACCAGATCCTCCAGCCGCCCCGGCACCTCGCCGTCGAACCGCTCCACGAGGGCCTTGGAGAGCCCTATGACCGACTTCGTCTTGGCCCGGAAGAAGCCGCACGGCCGCAGGATCTCCTCGACCTCCTCCGGATTGGCCGCCGCCAGGTCCTCGGGAGTCGGGTACTTGGCGAAGAGCGCCGGTGTCGTCTGGTTGACGCGCAGGTCGGTGGTCTGCGCGGACAGGACCGTGGCGACGATCAGCTGGAAGGGGCTCTCGAAATCCAGCTCCGGATGCGCGTACGGGTACACCTCGGCGAGCTCGCGGTTGATCCGGCGGGCGCGACGGACCAGGGCCGTGCGCGACTCGGCGGCGGCCTTGCGCGGCACGGCGCCGGCCGCCCTGCTCGAACCGGCCGCCCTGCTCGAACCGGCCGCCTTGCGCGGCCCGCCGGCCGTCTCGCCGGCCGCGGCCGCACGCGCCCGTTTTGCCGGTTTCTCCGTACCGCCTCCGCTCTGTTCGCCGTCAGCGGAATCCCGACGTACAACCACCCGCCCAGCCCCCTTGGCCTGTGCTCTCACCGGCGATTTGGACACCCGGCCAGCCTACGACCCGGCACTGACATCCGCTCCGCTCCCCGGGGAAGGAGCCCCGTAATCGGACCCTGCCCCACTGCCCGGCACACGTGTGCGGCATCCTTGTGACAGATCACACTGTTTGGACCGTCCGGCAAAATGGGCAGCAGGGTCCCCTGGTAAACCGATGGGTACCCGGGGGGCGAACAGCCCCTGAGCAGGTCGACAAGGAGAGAACTCGTGGACGACGTTCTGCGGCGCGCCCCGCTCTTCGCGGCGCTCGATGACGAGCAGGCCGCGGAGCTCCGCGCCTCCATGAGTGAGGTGACCCTCGCGCGCGGCGACTCGCTGTTCCACGAGGGCGACCCCGGTGACCGGCTGTACGTGGTCACCGAGGGCAAGGTGAAGCTGCACCGCACCTCCCCCGACGGACGCGAGAACATGCTGGCCGTCCTCGGCCCCGGCGAGCTGATCGGCGAGCTCTCGCTGTTCGACCCGGGCCCGCGTACGGCGACGGCCACGGCGCTCACCGAGGTCAAGCTGCTCGGTCTCGGCCACGGCGACCTCCAGCCGTGGCTCAACGCGCGGCCCGAGGTGGCCGCCGCGCTGCTGCGTGCCGTCGCCCGGCGACTGCGCAAGACCAACGACCAGATGGCCGACCTCGTCTTCTCGGACGTGCCGGGGCGGGTGGCGCGGGCGCTGCTCGACCTTTCGCGGCGGTTCGGTGTGCAGTCGGAAGAGGGCATCCATGTGGTGCACGATCTGACGCAGGAGGAGCTGGCGCAGCTCGTGGGGGCGTCGCGGGAGACCGTCAACAAGGCGCTCGCGGACTTCGCGGGGCGTGGGTGGCTGCGGTTGGAGGCGCGGGCGGTGATTCTGCTCGACGTCGAGCGGTTGGCCAAGCGGTCGCGCTGACGGGATGGCGCGGTTCCCGCGGTGCCACGCCCGTGCAGGGCGGGGCGCGGGTCAGATGAGGCCGTGGTCTCCCAGGTACTCCAGCTGCGCCCTGACCGACAGTTCCGCCGCCGGCCACAGGGAGCGGTCCACGTCCGCGTAGACGTGGGACACGACCTCGGACGGTGTGCGGTGGCCGTTCTCGACCGCCGTTTCGACCTGGGCGAGGCGGTGGGCGCGGTGGGCGAGGTAGAAGTCGACGGCGCCCTGGGCGTCCTCCAGGACGGGGCCGTGGCCCGGCAGCACCGTATGGACGCCGTCGTCGACCGTGAGCGACCTCAGACGGCGCAGTGAGTCCAGGTAGTCGCCCAGGCGGCCGTCGGGGTGGGCGACGACGGTCGTACCGCGCCCCAGTATGGTGTCGCCGGTGAGGACGGCCCGGTCGGCCGGGAGATGGAAGCAGAGGGAGTCGGCCGTGTGTCCCGGGGTCGGGACCACGCGCAGTTCCAGGCCGCCGACGGTGACGACGTCCCCGGCGCCCAGTCCCTCGTCCCCGAGTCGCAGTGCCGGATCCAGCGCGCGCACCTTTGTCGACGTCAGCTCCGCAAACCTCGTGGCGCCCTCGGCGTGGTCGGGGTGGCCGTGCGTCAGCAGGGTGAGCGCTATGCGCCGGCCCGCCTGCTCGGCCGTGGCGACGACGCTGCGCAGGTGGGCGTCGTCCAGCGGGCCCGGGTCTATCACCACGGCCAGGTCGGAGTCCGGCTCGGCGACGATCCACGTGTTGGTGCCGTCGAGCGTCATCGCCGACGGGTTCGGCGCGAGAACGTTGACCGCGCGCGCGGTGGCCGGTCCGGAGAGGACCCCTCCGCGTGGCTGCCCGGGAAGGGCCGCTGCCTCCGTCATCTCACTGGCCTCCGCCGCTCGGTATGTGCATGGTGAACTCGTCGTGCCCCGGCCAGTACAGGCGGATCCCGGCTTCCTGGACCTCGGCCCGGGCCAGCACCGGCTCCAGGTCGCGCCCCGGCGCGGCGGCCAGGGCCTCGGCCGCGGTGGCGTACGGGGCGAGCTGACGCAGGGTCGCGATGGTCGGCGGGAGCATCAGCAGCTCGCCGTCGTCGTACCCGCGGGCCGCCTCGGACGGACGGATCCACACCGTCCGGTCGGCCTCCGTGGAGGCGTTGCGCGTGCGCTGGCCCTCGGGCAGGGCGGCGACGAAGAACCAGGTGTCGTAGCGGCGCGGCTCGAACTCGGGGGTGATCCACCGCGTCCAGGCGCCCAGCAGGTCGGAGCGGAGGACGAGGCCCCGGCGGTCCAGGAACTGGGCGAAGGACGTCTCACGGGCGACCAGGGCGGCGCGGTCGGCCTCCCAGTCGGCGCCGGTGGTGTCGCCGACCACGGTGTCCGGGGTGGGCCCGGCGAGGAGGACGCCGGCCTCCTCGTACGTCTCCCGCACGGCCGCGCAGACGATCGCCTGCGCCTCGGCCGTACCGTCCACGCCGAGCCTGTCGGCCCACCACGCGCGCGTGGGGCCCGCCCAGCGGACGTGGTGCTCGTCGTCACGGGGGTCGACACCGCCGCCCGGGTACGCGTACGCACCCCCGGCGAAGGCCATGGAGGTGCGCCGCCGCAGCATGTGGACGGCGGGACCGTCACCGGTGTCCCGCAGCAGCATCACGGTGGCCGCGCGCCTGGCCGCCACCGGAGCGAGACGTCCGTCCGCCAGCGCACGGATCAGTTCCGGCCACTCAGCCGGGCACCACTGCCCATTCCCCATGCCCGGAGGCTATCCCGCAACAACCAGATGTTCGAGACCGACCAGTAGGAACGCCATGCCCGACAAGGGGCGCGAGGAACTGCGCATCTTTGGGGGTTCGGGGGGGAGAGCCCCGGGGACGGGAAGGGGAGGGGCGGCGGGGGCGAGAACCCTCCCGGGCCACCCCGCCCCACCCCCAACCCCTACTCCCCCGCCACCTCCACCTGGATCTCCACCTCGACCGGCGCGTCCAGTGGCAACACGGCAACTCCCACCGCACTCCGCGCATGCACGCCCTTGTCCCCCAACACCTCGACGAGCAGCTCACTCGCCCCGTTGACAACTCCCGGCTGCCCCGTGAAGTCGCTCGCCGACGCCACGAACCCGACGACCTTCACCACCCGCGCGACCCGGTCGAGGTCACCGACGACCGACTTGACCGCCGCGAGCGCGTTCAGCGCACACGTCCGCGCCAGCCCCGCCGCCTCCTCGGCCGTGACCTCCGCCCCCACCTTCCCGGTGACCGGCAGCTTCCCGTCCACCAGCGGCAGCTGCCCCGCCGTGAACACGTACGCCCCCGACCGCACCGCCGGCTGGTACGCGGCCAGCGGCGGCACGACCTCCGGCAGGGTCAGCCCCAGCTCCGCGAGCCGGTCCTCGACCGCGCTCACGCCTGCTTCTCCCGCTTCAGGTAGGCCACGAGCTGCTCGGCGTTCGGGCCGGGCACGACCTGGACGAGCTCCCAGCCGTCCTCGCCCCAGGTGTCCAGGATCTGCTTCGTGGCGTGGACGAGCAGCGGCACGGTTGCGTATTCCCACTTGGTCATGGGGCCGACTGTATCCCCCGTTGTCCACAGCCTCCCGCGTAGCCCGAGCGCGGACTGGTTAGGCTCGAATACGTGAGCAGGCTCCAGGTCGTCAGCGGCAAGGGCGGTACCGGTAAGACCACGGTCGCCGCAGCACTCGCGCTCGCCCTCGCGACCGAGGGAAAGCGCACGCTTCTGGTGGAGGTGGAAGGCAGACAGGGCATCGCACAGCTCTTCGAGACGCAGGCGCTGCCGTACGAGGAACGCAAGATCGCCGTCGCCCCCGGGGGTGGCGAGGTGTTCGCACTGGCGATCGACCCCGAGCTGGCCCTGCTGGACTACCTCCAGATGTTCTACAAGCTCGGCGGCGCGGGCCGCGCCCTGAAGAAGCTCGGCGCGATCGACTTCGCCACCACGATCGCGCCCGGTCTGCGGGACGTCCTGCTGACCGGCAAGGCGTGCGAGGCGGTGCGCCGCAAGGACAAGCACGGCCGCTTCACGTACGACTACGTCGTCATGGACGCGCCCCCCACCGGCCGCATCACGCGCTTCCTCAACGTCAACGACGAGGTGGCCGGCCTGGCCAAGATCGGTCCCATACACAATCAGGCGCAGGCGGTGATGCGGGTCCTGAAGTCCCGCGAGACGGCCGTCCACCTGGTGACACTGCTGGAGGAGATGCCCGTCCAGGAGACCGCGGACGGCATCGCGGAGCTGCGCGGTGCCCGGCTGCCGGTGGGGCGGATCATCGTCAACATGGTGCGTCCGGCCGTACTGGACGAGGCGGCCCTGGAGCTCGCGGGCGCCGCACCGCGCACCGCGCTCGCCAAGTCCCTCTCGGGCGCGGGCCTCGGCGGCGCACGGCGCGGCGGGCTGGCCGAGCGCCTGGTGGACCCGCTCCTTCAGCAGGCCGAGGAGTACGCCGAGCGGTACGCGCTGGAGCACGACCAGCGCGCCCAGCTGACCGAACTCGGCCTGCCGCTGCACGAACTCCCGCTGCTCGCCGAGGGAATGGACCTGGCGGGCCTGTACCACCTGGCCAAGGAACTGCGTCAGCAAGGGATCTCATGAGTCCGGACCCGGCCTCCACGCACCCCCAGACCACCCGCACCCGGGACGCCGAGAAGGACCCCACGCGCGCGCACGCCGGACAGGACCGCGCCGCCCGTGCCGCCGCCTCCGCCCACGACCTCGCGGCGGCCCGCTCCCTCGACCCCGCCCGTGTCCTGGACATCGACCCCCTCCTGGACGACCCCGGGACCCGCATCGTGGTGTGCTGCGGCTCCGGCGGCGTCGGCAAGACGACGACGGCGGCCGCCCTCGGCCTGCGCGCCGCCGAACGCGGCCGCAAGGTGGTCGTACTGACAATCGACCCGGCTCGCCGGCTCGCGCAGTCCATGGGCATCGACGCGCTGGACAACACCCCGCGCCGGGTGAAGGGCGTCGAGGACGCCGCGGGCGGCGAACTGCACGCCATGATGCTCGACATGAAGCGCACGTTCGACGAGATCGTCGAGGCGCACGCGGACCGGGAGCGGGCGGCGGCCATCCTGGGCAACCCCTTCTACCAGTCCCTCTCGGCGGGCTTCGCGGGCACGCAGGAGTACATGGCGATGGAGAAGCTGGGGCAGCTCCGCTCGCGCGACGAGTGGGACCTCATCGTCGTCGACACCCCGCCCTCGCGCTCGGCGCTGGACTTCCTGGACGCGCCCAAGCGGCTCGGGTCCTTCCTGGACGGCAAGCTCATCCGCGTCCTGCTGGCGCCCGCGAAGGTCGGCGGCCGGGCGGGGATGAAGTTCCTGAACGTCGGGATGTCGATGATGACGGGGGCGCTGGGCAAGCTGCTCGGCGGCCAACTGCTGCACGACGTACAGACGTTCGTGGCGGCGATGGACACGATGTTCGGCGGGTTCCGCACCCGCGCGGACGCCACGTACAAACTGCTCCAGGCGCCCGGCACGGCGTTCCTGGTGGTGGCGGCGCCGGAGCGGGACGCGCTGCGCGAGGCCGCGTACTTCGTGGAGCGCCTGGCCGCGGAGCGGATGCCGCTGGCCGGCCTGGTCCTCAACCGGGTGCACGGCAGCGGGGCCGCCCAGCTGTCGGCCGAGCGGGCGCTGGCCGCCGCGGAAAATCTTGAGGACGCCCGCATTGTGGATCAGCGGGACGGGAAGGAAAGTCCTCGTAACTCTCCCGAAACACACGGCAGTTCAAAAAGCACGGGCAGTTCGGACGACCCGGCCGCCGCTTCCGACGAGGGCTCCCCCGCCGGCGGCGAGGACGGCGGCGCGTTGGATCACCTGACGGCGGGTCTGCTCCGGCTGCACGCCGAGCGCATGCGGCTGCTCTCCCGCGAGCAGCGCACCCGCGACCGCTTCCTCGCGCTCCACCCCGAGGTGGCCGTGGCCGAGGTGGCAGCGCTCCCCGGTGACGTGCACGACCTCACCGGCCTGCGCGAGATCGGCGACCGCCTCGCGGCCGACGCGGAACCGAGCTGACGTACGACGTGAGCTGACGTACGACGTGAGCTGACGTACGAAGCGAGGTGACGTACGAAGCGAGGTGACGTACGAAGCGAGACAGCACACGGCACGAAGCCGGCTCAGCTCACCGCGGCGTAGTCCGAGTACGTCTCGTCCTCGTCGAGGGTGAGCAGGCCCACCCCGCGCTCGTACTCCGTGCGCGCGGTCTCCAGCAGCCGGCGCCAGGACGTGACGGTCGGCCGCCGGCGCAGCAGCGCGCGGCGCTCCCGCTCCGTCATGCCTCCCCACACGCCGAATTCAACGCGGTTGTCGAGCGCGTCGGCCAGGCACTCCGTGCGCACCGGACATCCCGTGCACACCGCCTTGGCCCTGTTCTGCGCTGCTCCTTGAACGAACAGTTCATCCGGATCGGTAGTGCGGCAGGCCGCCTGCGCACTCCAGTCGGTTACCCAGCCCATACCGGCGCCGTCCTCTCCCGAATCGAGGCTCCCCCACGGCGACGGCGGCATATTCACCGCCGCCAGTTGAGGACGTTACGGAAGGTGGGCACAGCGCAACACCCCCAGCGGGCCCAATCTTGAATGGTCCGAACGGACTATGGGGAAGCGGCAGATCACCCGGGGGAGTGAGCTGACGACATACGTGACTTTCCCGGCGAATCAGGTCAGGGGGGTCGTGCCACAACGGACGCCGGATGACACACGAGGCGGATTCGGACACGCATCCCACAAAAAAGTGGCTGACCGCCGGAACGATTCGGGGTCGCCGGCCGTACTTGATACGTGGGCCTGTCGCTGTGACAGCAGTGAGCAGCTTAGGCCAACGCCTGTCCGTGTGTCCGGCGATTTGGGAAGGTAGGCCTTTGGTCCCGTCCGGCCCCTCCGGCCCTTTTCCGCTCTCGTTCCGCTCCCGGCGTCGTCGACCGACCGCCCCGTATGTCACGATCCAGCACTCGAACATTCCGATGAGCGCCCGCTCCCGCGGAACGCTCATCACTTCGGATTAGGCTGCTTCCATGCCAAAAAAGCGCTCGGGCGGGGGCACCTCCCCCACGCAGCAGGCCGCCAAGTTCCTCGGCGTGAGTGTGCTCGCGGGGGCGGTGATGGCCGGCATCGCGCTGCCCGCGGCCGGTGCGCTGGGGCTGGCCGCCAAGGGCTCGGTCCAGAGCTTCGACGACCTGCCGGCCAACCTCAAGAGCCCGCAGCTGAGCCAGCGCACCACGATCCTGGACAGCGACGGCGGCCAGATCGCCACGGTCTACTCCCGCGACCGCACCGTCGTGGACCTCAAGGCCGTCTCGCCGTACATGCAGAAGGCGATCGTCGCGATCGAGGACTCGCGCTTCTACCAGCACGGCGCGGTCGACCTCAAGGGCGTGCTGCGCGCGCTCAACAAGAACGCGCAGAGCGGCGGGGTCTCCGAGGGCGCCTCCACGCTCACCCAGCAGCTCGTGAAGAACTACTTCATCGAGGAGGCCGGCAACGACCCGACGAAGGTCGCCCAGGCCACGCAGCAGACGCTGGGCCGCAAGATCCGTGAGCTGAAGTACGCGATCCAGCTCGAGGAGAAGCTCGGCAAGAAGAAGATCCTCGAGAACTATCTGAACATCACGTTCTTCGGCCAGCAGGCGTACGGCGTCGAGGCCGCCTCCCAGCGCTACTTCTCCAAGCACGCCAAGGACCTCAACCTCCAGGAGTCGGCCCTCCTGGCCGGCATCGTCCAGTCGCCCTCGAGCTTCGACCCGACGAACCACCCGGAGCAGGCCAAGAAGCGGCGCAACACCGTCCTCATGCGCATGGCCCAGGTCCACGACATCTCCCGGGCCGAGGCCGACAAGGCCGAGAAGACGCCCCTCGGGCTGAAGGTGAGCCGCCCGAAGAACGGCTGCATCACGGCCGTCAAGGGCGCCGGCTTCTTCTGCGACTACGTGCGCGAGGTCTTCCTCAACGACGAGACGTTCGGCAAGACCCGCGCGGCCCGCGCCAAGGTGTGGAACCGCGGCGGTCTCACGATCCGTACGACGCTCGACCCGAAGGCGCAGGAGTCGGCCCAGGCGTCGATCAAGGACCACGTCAACAAGAGCGACAGCGTGGCCACGGCGGCGACGATCGTCGAGCCCGGCACCGGCAAGATCCTCGCCATGGGCCAGTCCCGCCCGTACGGCTTCCAGAAGCACGAGACGCAGATCAACCTCTCGGTCAACCAGAACATGGGCGGCGGCGCCGGCTACCAGCCCGGTTCGACGTTCAAGCCGATCGTGGCGGCCGCCGCGCTCGAGGGCGGCAAGTCGGCCACGCAGACCTACTCCTCGCCGTACGAGATGGAGTACCCGAGCCCGGTCTCGGTGTGCGACGGCAAGAAGTGGGTCAACTCCGACGGCACCAAGCTGACGAACGAGAACGAGTCGGAGCACGGCCCGTACGGCATGAAGGAGGCGACCGCCAAGTCGGTCAACACCTACTACGTGCAGCTCATCTCCGACATCGGCATCTGCCCGGTGACGGAGATGGCCAAGAAGATGGGCGTGCAGCGCGCCGACGGTGACAAGATCACCCAGGCGCCGTCGATCGCCCTGGGCACGCAGGAGATGTCGCCGCTGACGATGGCGAGCGCGTACGCCACCTTCGCCTCCCGGGGCACGTACTGCACGCCCATCGCGATCGAGGCGATCACCCAGAAGATCGGCGACGAGAAGAAGTCGCTCCCGGTGCCGAAGACGAAGTGCTCGCGCGCGATGTCCGAGAAGACCGCGGACACCGTGAACACGCTCCTCAAGGGCGTGGTCGAGGACGGCACGGGTACGCAGGCCGGCCTCGGCGACCGTCCCAGCGCGGGCAAGACCGGTACGACGGACTACCGCTACGCTGCCTGGTTCGTCGGCTACACGCCGAACATGGCGGGCGCGGTCTGGGTCGGCGACCCGGCGCACAAGCGGCGGATGGTCGACATCTCCATCGGCGGCCAGTGGCACGCCAAGGTGTTCGGTGGTGAGGTGCCCGGCCCGATCTGGCGCGACATGATGTCCGGCGCGCTGGAGGGCAAGGAGGCCCCCGACTTCCACCTGGTGAACATCCCCGACGGCAAGCGGGACAAGGGCGACGACAACAACAAGGGCCGCGACAAGGGCCGGGGCGACGGCGACAACGGGGACAACGACCCCCTGGGCGGCCTGCTCGGCGGCTTCACCAACGGCGGGTTCACCAACGGTGGCGGGGCGAACGGCGGCAACGGCAACGGCGGGGCGGCGGGCGGCGCGACCGTCGGTACGAACGCGGGTACGAGCAGCCCCGACCCCGATCCGACGTTCTCCCTGCCGGAGGGCTGGTTCCAGGGCCAGGACGGCGGCGGAAACGGCAACATCCAGGGGAACGGGAACGGGAACGGCGGGCAGACGGGGTAGGGCGCCGGGCCGCTCCGACCGGTCCGACGCGTACGGGAACGGGGGTGCCCCTTCGGATGGAGGGCACCCCCGTTGTCGTGTCGTATGCGGCAAGAACCTGACGTCGGGCTTCGCGGAGAAGAGAACCTGCCGTCAGGCGTCGCGGAGAACCCCCGTCAGCCCGCGGCCAGGACCTGCTTGACGAGCGCGGCGACGCGACCGCCCTCCGCCTGGCCGGCCACCTTGGGGTTCACGATCTTCATGACCTGGCCCATGGCCCGCGGCCCCTCGGCCCCGGCCGCCCGTGCCTCCTCGACGGCCTGGACGACGATCCCCCGCAGCTCCTCGTCGGAGAGCTGCTTGGGCAGGTAGACGGCGAGCAGCTCGCCCTCGGCCCGCTCCCGCTCGGCCTGCTCCGCACGCCCGCCCTGCGCGAACGCCTCGGCGGCCTCGCGGCGCTTCTTCGCCTCACGGGTGATCACCTTGGTGACCTCGTCGTCGGAGAGCTCGCGCTTCTCCGTGCCGGCGACCTCCTCCTTGGTGATCGCGGTGAGGGTCAGCCGGAGCGTGGAGGAGCGGAGCTCGTCACGCTCCTTGATCGCGGCGTTGAGGTCTGCCTGCAGCTTCGACTTGAGCGTGGTCATGACTCGATTGTCTCAGGTACGGGGAGAAGACCGCCCGCGATTTCCGACGCGGGCGGCGAGGGCGCACCGGGGCAGGAGCCGGGACGCACGGGCGCGGGAGCCGGGATCCACCGACCAGGAGCCGGGACGCACCGACGCGGGACGGAAGTTGTCCACAGGCCGCACGGACCACCCCCCGCCGTCTGACACGATGGACGTATGCGCGCGCGATACGGAGTACCCCTGGGAATCACGGCGGTTGGCGCCGCCGGACTGCTCTACTCGGCCGGGTTCGAGGCCCGCTCCTTCCGACTGCGACGGGTCACGGTGCCCGTCCTCCCGGAGGGGATGCGCCCGCTGCGCGTACTGCAGGTCTCCGACATCCACATGGTGGGCGGGCAGCGCAAGAAGCAGCGCTGGCTGCGTTCGCTGGCGGGCCTGCGCCCCGACTTCGTGATCAACACGGGCGACAACCTCTCGGACCCGGAGGCCGTCCCCGAGGTACTGGATGCCCTGGGCCCGCTGATGGAGTTCCCGGGGGCGTACGTCTTCGGCTCGAACGACTACTACGGCCCGGTGCCGCGCAACCCCGCCCGCTATCTGCTGGAGAAGACCAGCGGCCGCCACGGCCTCAACGGCAACGCACCCGCCGTACGCGTGATCCACAACCCGTGGGAGGACCTGCGCGACGGCTTCGACGCGGCGGGCTGGCTCAACCTGACGAACACACGCGGCACGCTGAAGCTGGACGGCGGGCTGTCGCTGGAGCTGACGGGCCTGGACGACCCGCACATCAAGCGGGACCGCTACGCACACGTGGCGGGCGGCCCGTCGGACGGCGCCGACTTCTCGATGGCGGTGGTGCACGCGCCGTACCTGCGGGTACTGGACGCGTTCACGGCGGACGCCTACCCGCTGATGCTGGCCGGCCACACGCACGGCGGCCAGCTGTGCATCCCGTTCTACGGTGCCCTGGTCACCAACTGCGACCTGGACACGGACCGCGTCAAGGGCCTGTCGACGCACACGGCCGAGGGCCACACCTCGTACCTGCACGTCTCGGCGGGCTGCGGCGCCAACCGCTACACCCCGTTCCGCTTCGCCTGCCCCCCGGAGGCAACGCTGCTGACACTGACGGCGAAGCGGTAGAGGAGCACGGGGCGGACGCCAAGCCGCCTTACGCTCTCGTAGAGGTTCGGAAACCCGAACAGCCCACCCGAATCGCCCCGCCCCACCCCTCTCCCTAGCGTGAGGGCATGCTCACCCCCATACCCCGGGACATGCCGGGTCTGCCGGCGCTCCCGGGCGTCCCCGGCCCCCTGTCGGCCGCCGTTCCGGCAGCGGCGGTGGTGGCGCCCGTACGCCGCCGCGCGACGGCCGTCCTCCGCCTCCTGATCGCCGCCGCGGCGGCGACCGGAGTGACGATCGACCTGCTCCACGGCAGCCCGCTCCGGGTCCTGACCTGCTTCACGGTCCAGAGCGGGGCGCTCGTGACGGTCGTCTTCACGCTCACCGCCCGCCGCGCGTGGACGGCCCGCCGCCCCCTCCCGCCCGCGCTGACCGGCGCCACCCTGCTGTACGCGGCGACGGCGGCCCTGACCTACCACCTGCTGCTCGCGGACACGGCACCACCGTTCGCGATCACGGACACCCCGGCCGACGCGACCGGCTGGCCGGCCCTGGCCAACCAGCTCCTGCACACGGCGGTCCCGCTGGCGGCAGCGCTGGACTGGCTCCTGCTGACCCCACCGAACCGCCTGCGCCCCCGCCACGCCACGGCCTGGCTGCTCTACCCGCTGGCCTACCTGGCCCTGCTCCTCACCCGAGGCGCCCTCCTCGCCCCCGGCACACCGGACCGCTACCTCTACCCGTTCCTCGACGTCGCGGCCCACGGCTACCAGCACGTCCTGGCCAACGCGCTCCTGCTGGGCCTCACCGTCTACGCCGCGGCGATCCTCCTGGTCGCCCTGGACCACATCCGCCCGGCCCCCCTCCGCCGCCCCCGAAAAACCGGATTTCGTCTCCGGCCACCGGTGGGCTAAAGTAAACGACGTCGCCGCGACAGCAGCGACACCGGGGTGTAGCGCAGCTTGGCAGCGCGCTTCGTTCGGGACGAAGAGGTCGTGGGTTCAAATCCCGCCACCCCGACAGCCAAAACAGCAGGTGAGGCACCTACCGCTTTCGGTGGGCGCCTCACCTGTCTCCGTTTGTTTGTCTGCAATGAGCTCCTGTCGTTCAAGCCGACCTGGGGGAGTGCGTGCGAAACGACCGACACGACGAACCGCTCTCCGCCGGGGAACTGGAACTGTTCCTCCAGTACCTCCATCGCTTCGCCAACCACGACATCGATCTCTTAGTGCTCATGGAAGTGGGCGACCCCGACCGCCCGTGTTATATGAGCCTGTCCCGGACTCCAGCGCCCGGGGTCGATCCTGCCGCCCACCGTCGTCCCTAGCTCAGCCAGTTGGCGTCGCCCGTCATCGGCGGATCGACTGCCTCGTGCTGTGTTCGTCTGCGCTTGAGGGAAGCGAGCCAGTCGGTCAGCGCAGCGAAGTCGGCGTTCTTGAGGCCCTTGGCCGGGTCGACGCGGTGGAGCAAGGACGGTGTCGGGTGAGTGGCGTCGACCCACAGGCGGTCCATGGCGCCGATTTCGTCGTCGACCCAGATGAACGGTCGGCCATCGGCCCACTCGACGAGGTGGCGGGTCTTCCAGTGCAGGCCGCGCGGGCCCTCTTGAGTGCGGAGGGTCGGCCATTCCACCACGGGCAGTCTCGGCAGTCCGAGCCACGGGGAGATGACCTCGTTTGCCTCCTCCCCCCAGGTCGTGGCCCATACGAGGCGGCATCCGAGGGTCGTGAGACGCGTTCCGAGTTCAGGGTCGAGCCGAGTCAGCAGGGGGTTCCCGCGATCATCGTACTTCGGGGCGCCGGCGGCAGTCGTCCGTGGATGTCCGGAGGGGGACCCAAAGGGAATCAGTGGACCGTCGACGTCAAGGAAAAGGAGGGGACACCCCGTCGTGTGTGGCACGGCAACACGATAGGTCGGCCCCGACGTCGGAGGAGATCGGCCAGGTTCCGCATGACGCGAGGGCATGGTGCCGGTCTGTGTTCGGTCACCTGCCGTACGTCCGCTTCCAGCGGCCCCGGTGGCGTGAGTCTCCTTGTCCCTTCCCGTTCACCTCGCTCAGGGTCAGGAGCGAGGTGCCGTTGTTCCACAGTCCGAAGTGGTCCCGGTGCACGGCGAGGATGCCGTGTTGCAGGGCGAACTTCTCCGAGGGGCCACTGAACCGGGTGGTAGTGACGAATACCGCGAGGTCTGCTCCGAAGTGGACCCTGGCACCCAGCAGGTCGCGCAGTTCCCTGCTCGCGATCGTGCTGCTCGGTGCGTACCGCTTGCACTGGATCACGACGCTTCTGCCGTCCGGGAGACTGCCGACGACGTCCGCGCCATTGTCGTTCGCGCCGCCCACCCGTCGAACATCGGTGCATCCGTCCCGGCGGCACAGACTCGCGACCAGTTCCTCGAACTCCGTCCCCGTCATTCCATCCACCTCGGCAAGAGTCCGACGGCCGGCATTCACCGCCTCCTCCCTTCGCCACGCCCGGTCCCGGCCGCGTACCAGTCGATCCGTACGCCACAGCCACCAGAGCGCCGTTCCAAGTCCGCCGAGAAGCAACGCACTCACGAGGTACAGCCACACGGCCGACCAGTACACCGCCAGGAAAACAAGCAGCAGGCCGCACCCGGCGGCCGCCGTCTTCATCAGCGCGGCCCGCCGTCTGCGGGCAGCAGTACGCCGTTTGCGCCCAGCCACGATCGCGCCCCCCTCACATCCGTCCTCGGCAGTCTGGGCATCCCGGCACGGCGCCGGAAGGGCGCGAGTCGGCCATGTCCTGATGTCCGCGGTGCCCGGAGCCGCGGTGCTCCGGTCAGTCGGTGATGTCGACGCCGTAGTCGCGGGCCAGGGTGGCCAGGGCGTGGTCGTAGCCCTGGCCGACGGCGCGTAGTCGCCAGGCGTCGTCACGGCGGTAGAGCTCGGCGAGGATCATGGTGCGCTCGGTGGTGGCGGCGTCCAGGGTGGCGCGGGCGGTCGGGGCCTCGCCGACACCGCAGGTGACGGTGATTTCGACGGCGCCGACGTCGCCGAAGGTCGCGGTGCCGTCGATCGCGGCGGCGACGGCGATCCTGCTGACCTCCGAGGGCAGCCGTGCCAGGTCGACGGTGACCGACTGCTCCGTCGGACCGTCCGCGGCGAACCGTACGGTGCCGTCCGGGTGTTCGGGCGCGTTGTAGAAGACGAAGTCCTCGTCCCCCGCCACCTGTTCGTGGGCGTCGAGGGCGAAGGCGACGACGTCCACGTCGCAGGCGGCGTGCTGGCCCCAGGTGGCGGCCACCGTCCAGGCCGCACCGTGGCCGGGGAGACCGGGAAGATCTGGCAGATCCATGACGGCGCCCCGGACCAGTACCCGTGCCGTGTCCGGTCGGTCCTCGGTCCCCTCCCGCGCCGGTGCGGGCGTGGGCGCGCGGAGCCAGTCGGCGTCGTGCACGCGCAGGCCGAGCGAGGCGATGCGGCCGAGGCGCCGGTCCGATTCGCCGCCGGGCAGCACCACGACGTCCGTCACCCTGGCCGAGAGGTTGACCGCGGCCGAGGCGCCGAGGCCGGCGACCCGGGTACGTGCCGCCGCGGCCTCCTCGTGCGTGCCGCCCAGGACCAGTACCCGGCGCCCGACCAGCGGGCGGTCCGGGTCAGCAGCGGGTGTCATCGGCGCGGTGGTTGTCGTCGGCGCGGTGGGTGTCGTAGTGCGTTGTGCCGGAATGTTCGGGGCGGAAGTACCCGACGTCAACTCTTCCGCACCGCCCTGCCCCGCCGTGCCCTTGGCCCGGCCCGGCCGCACGTCCGCCAGCAGGCGCAGGTAGGTGGGCTCGTCCACGAGGCGGACGCCCTCGGCCTCGGCGCGGCGGAGCTTGGCCGAGCCGGCGCCGGGATCGTTGGTGACGACGACGCTGGTGTGCCGGCTGACCGAGGTCATCATGTTCAGTCCGGCCGCCACCGAGCGGGCGACCAGTTCCTCGCGGGAGACCTCGGTCTCCCCGGTGACGGCCACCTTCATTCCCTGCACCAGCGGACCGTCCGCTCCCAACGGCCCCGGATTGCGGTAGGCGCAGGGGGTCTTCGGCACGTAGGGCCTGTAGTCCTGGCGGGGCGGACAGGCCAGGAGCGGCAACGGCAGCCCCAGCCGTTCGGCGGCGCCGAGCGAGCCGCGAAGGACACCGGTGAGCACCCGTACGTCGTCCCGGGCGTCGTGCGCGTGCCTCTGCTCCACTCCGTAGTGCGCGGCGAGCGTTCCCAGCTTGAAGTCGGGCGTCCCGGGTCCGACCAGGCGGTTGAGGGCCAGGGTGCACAGGCGTCTGCCGACCGGGGCCCAGGAGCGGGCGCGGGCGAACTCGTGGGCCAGGAAGTCGTAGTCGAACTGCGCGTTGTGGGCGACGAGGACGCGGCCGTCGAGCAGCTCCCCCACCCGCGGGGCCACCTCCTCGAAGGTGGGCGCACCCGCCAGACGGGCGGGGGTGAGGCCGTGGATGTGGACCGGACCGGGGTCGCAGCCCGGGTTGAGGAGGGTGGAGAACTCTCCCGTCCGCCGGCCCTGTCCGTCGAGCGTGACGACGGCGAGGGACAGGACGCGGTCCCGGCCTGGCCTCAGTCCGGAGGTCTCCACGTCCACCAGTGCCCAGTCGTGGACGTAGTCGTCCAGGGTGGGCCAGTGCGGAACGGACGAGGTCACGGCCATGCTCGGGCTCCCCTTCCCGGGTCCGGCAGGCGGTGGCGTCGCGTCCGCCCGCCGTGACGATGGACGGTGAGCGATTCTGGCACGAACCGGGCACGGCCGGACACGGTTCGTGGTGGAAACGGTCGCGCGGGGCCGCTCCCGACCCCGCCCCGCTTCCGTCCCTCGCCCCCGCCCGCTTCCGTCCCTCGCCCCCGTCCGCTTCCGTCCCTCACCCCTCGCCCCCACCCCTCACCCCGCGACCGACGCCTCGATCCTCCGGGCGAGGGCGATGAACGTCTCGATCTCCGTCGGTGTCAGGTTCTGCACCGACGCCTCTTCCAGCGTGTGCCACATCGCGGTGATCGGGGCCTCCAGGGCGCGGCCCTCGGGGGTGAGGTGGACGATCATGGCGCGGCGGTCGTGAGGGGCCGGCTCGCGGGTGAGGAGGCCGGCCTCCTGCATGCGGCGGAGGGACTTGGAGACCGTGGAGTGGTCCAGGCCGACGCTTTCGAGGAGTTCGGACTGGGTCTGGCCGTCGCGGTCGAAGAGCTGCATGAGCAGCAGTTCCTGGCCGGGGTGCAGGTTCATCCCCCGGAGCAGGGCCGCGGCCCTGCTCCGGTGGGTCCGGCCGAGCTCGAAGACGGCGTAGCTCAGTCGGCCCTGACGGACCGCGCCCGGGGCCTCCCCGGTGGGTGCCTCCTGGGTGGGGGCCTCCCCGGTGGGCGGTGCGGGGTCGGTCATCGTGCCTCCTCAAGCCGAGACGGTGGGAACAGCGGACAGGGCCGGGTAGTCCGTGTAGCCCGTCGCGTCGCCGCCGTAGAACGTCGCCGGGTCGGGGGTGTTCAGCGGTGCTCCGGAGCGTACCCGTTCGGGCAGGTCGGGGTTGGCGAGGGCCAGGGCGCCCACGGTCACCACGTCCGCGCGGCCGGCGGCGACGTCCGCGGCGCGGGTCGGCAGGTCGGCGCCCGCGCGGTTGAGGAGCAGGGCGGTAGGCCACAACTCCCGCAGGCGATCGAGCAGTTCCTCGTCGCCGCCGTGGATCAGGTGCAGGTACGCCAGGTTCAGCGGGGCCAGCGCGCGGACGAGCGCCGGGTACAGCGCGGCCGTGTCCGCCTCCGTGATGTCGTTGTACGGGTTGCCCGGCGAGAGCCGGATGCCGGTGCGGTCGGCGCCGATCTCCTCGGCCACCGCCGTGGCGACCTCCACCGCGAAGCGGATGCGGCCCTCGACCGAGCCGCCGTAGCGGTCGGTGCGGTGGTTGGTGTTGGTCGCCAGGAACTGCTGGATCAGATAGCCGTTGGCGCCGTGGATCTCGACCCCGTCGGCTCCGGCGGCGATCGCGTTCGCCGCGGCCCGGCGGAAGTCGTCCACCGTCGCGGACACCTCGTCGGCCGACAGTTCCCTCGGCTCGGGCATCTCCTGCGGGCCCGTCGCCGTGAACATCGCGCCCGCGGGGCGGACCGCGGACGGGGCCACCGGCCGGCGGCCGTGCGGGGTGTTGTCGGGGTGGGCGATCCGTCCGGTGTGCATGAGCTGGACGACGATCCGGCCGCCCGCCGCGTGCACGGCGTCCGTCACCTTGCGCCAGCCGGCGACCTGTTCCTCGCTGTGCAGGCCGGGCGTCAGCAGATAGCCCTGCCCGTCGGCGGAGGGCTGCGTGCCCTCCGTGATGACGAGGGCGTGCGAGGCGCGCTGGGCGTAGTACTCGGCGTTCAGTTCGGTCGGGACGCCTTCGGGGGTGGAGCGGTCCCGGGTCATCGGGGCCATCGCCAACCGGTGCGGCAGGGTCAGGGCGCCGACGGTGGTCGGGGTCCACAGGGTGTGCAGGGGTGTTGCCTCGGACATGGGGGTTCCTCCTCCGGAGATGAAGAGATGAACAGTCAGGCGACCGTCAGGACCAACTTGCCGCGGCCGTGACCGGCGTCGACGATCCGGTGCGCCTCGGCCGCCCGGTCCAGCGGCAGGCTGGTGCCGACCGTCGTGACCAGCGTGCCGTCGGCCGCCTGCCGGGCCAGTTCCGCCAGCCGTGCGGCCGACCGGCGCTGCGGGCCCGACTCGAAGTGGACGCCCAGCTCCGCCGCGCGGAAGTCGGCGGTCGTGACGACGCGTGCGGTGCCGCCGAGCAGGGTGATGGAGTCCTCCAGGGCGCCCTTGCCCGCGAGGTCGAACACGGCGTCCACGCCCTCGGGCGCCAGCGCGCGCACGCGGTCCAGCAAACCCTCCCCGTACGTCGTCGCCGTCGCGCCCAGGCCGGTCAGATACTCCTGGTTGGCCGGGCCCGCCGTGCCGATGACGCGGGCACCGCGCGCGGTGGCGAGCTGCACGGCCAGCGTGCCCATCGCGCCCGCCGCGCCGTGCATCAGTACGGTCTCGCCCTCCTTGACGCCGAGGACGTCGAGGACCCGCTCGGCGCCGTCGCTCGCGACCGGCAGTGTGACCGCGTGCTCCCAGTCGAGGCCGGCCGGCTTCGGCGCGAGGTGGTCGGGGGTGGCCAGGGCGTACTCGGCGTAGGAGCCGGTGTCGGACCAGCCGAGCACCTCGTCCCCGACTGCCAGGCCCTCGACGCCCTCGCCGAGCGCGTCGACCACGCCGGCGATCTCGCCGCCGGGGATGGCGGGCAGGGTCGTCGGGAAGATGGCCTCCATGCCGCCGGAGCGGATCTTGCCGTCCACCGGGTTGACGCCGATCGCCCGGATCCGCACGCGGACCTGGCCGGCGCCCGGCTCGGGGGTCGGGACCTCCGTCTCGTGCAGGACCTCGGTGCCGCCGAACCGGTCGAAAGTGATGGCCTTCATGGCTGTTCCTCGCTCGCTTGTGTCAGTGGTGCGTCCGGTGTCGGCCACCCGTTTATGTGGCCGACCACTTAAAAGTAGCACCGATTAGGTGGCTAGCCAAGTAATTAATTGCGATGCGCCCCGACCAGGGGTGCGCGTACGCTCCACGGCCCATGGGCCACGTGGAAGCAGCGCATCTGGAGTACTACCTCCCCGACGGGCGCATCCTGTTCGGAGACGTCTCCTTCAAGGTCGCCGAGGGTTCCGTCGTCGCCCTCGTGGGGGCGAACGGCGCCGGGAAGACCACGCTGCAGCGGCTGATCGCCGGTGAGCTGAAGCCGCACGGCGGCACGGTCACCGTCAGCGGCGGGCTCGGGGTGATGCCGCAGTTCATCGGCACCGTCACGGACGACATGTCCGTGCGGGACCTGCTGCTCGCGGTGTCGCAGCAGCGCGTGCGCGAGGCCGCGGCCGCCGTGGACGCGTCGGAGCTGCGGCTCATGGAGCGGGACGACGAGGCCGCGCAGCTCGGCTACGCGCAGGCGCTGAGCGACTGGGGCGAGGCGGGCGGCTACGAGGCCGAGGTGCTGTGGGACCGGTGCACCAGCGCCGCGCTCGGCGTCCCCTACGAGCGGGCGCGGTGGCGCGAGGTGCGCACGCTGTCGGGCGGCGAGCAGAAGCGGCTGTGCCTGGAGGTGCTGCTGCGCGGCCCCGACCAGGTGCTCCTGCTCGACGAGCCGGACAACTTCCTCGACGTGCCGGGCAAACGGTGGCTGGAGGAGAAGCTCCGGGAGACCGCCAAAACCGTGCTGTTCGTCAGCCACGACCGGGAGCTGCTGGCACGCTCGGCGGAGAAGATCGTCAGCGTGGAGCCGGCGCCCGGCGGCAGTGACGTCTGGGTGCACGGCGAGGGCTTCGCCACGTACCACGAGGCGCGCGAGCGGCGGTTCGAACGGTTCGACGAGCTGCGCAGGCGCTGGGACGAGAAGCACGCGCAGCTCAAGCAGCTGGTGCTCGACCTGCGGCAGTACGCCGCGCGCAGCGACGTCATGGCCTCCCGCTACCAGGCGGCGCAGACCCGGCTGCGGAAGTTCGAGGAGGCGGGGCCGCCGCCGCAGCCGCCGCGACCGCAGAAGATCACGATGCGGCTGGGTGGCGGCCGTACGGGCGTACGGGCCCTGACCTGCCGCCAACTGCTGCTGACCGGGCTGATGAAACCGTTCGACCTGGAGGTCTTCTACGGCGAGCGGGTGGCCGTGCTCGGCTCCAACGGCTCCGGCAAGTCGCACTTCCTGCGGCTGCTGGCGGGGGAGCGCGTGGAGCACTCCGGGGAGTGGACGCTGGGCGCGCGCGTCGTGCCGGGGCACTTCGCGCAGACGCACGCCCATCCGGAGCTCGTCGGCCGCACGCTGCTCGACATCCTCTGGAAGGAACACGCGCTGGACCGGGGCGGGGCGATGTCCGCGCTGCGGCGGTACGAGCTGAGCGCGCAGGGCGAGCAGCCGTTCGACCGGCTGTCCGGGGGCCAGCAGGCGCGGTTCCAGATCCTGCTGCTCGAACTCCGCGGCACGACCGCGCTGTTCCTCGACGAGCCGACGGACAACCTCGACCTGGAGAGCGCGGAGGCGCTCCAGGCGGGGCTCAGCGCCTACGAGGGCACGGTACTCGCGGTCACCCACGACCGCTGGTTCGCGAAGAGCTTCGACCGCTACCTGCTGTTCGCCGCGGACGGACACGTACGGGAAACACGGGAGCCGGTGTGGGACGAGGGGAGGGTGGCGCGACGGCGGTAGCCACGCCGTCGCACGCGCGGGCCCGCGGCGGTGGGCGCCGTTGGGCGAGCGGGTGCCGGGTGGAGGGGGACGCGCTCACCCTGCTGCGCCCCGCCGGCCCCCGCTCTGTTCGACAGACCGACTATGCGGCGGTCAGTATCCGGTACATCGCCTGGCCGTCCGCCCGTGCCTCCTCGTCGTCCAGCGCCCTCCAGGCCTTGTGGTCGACGTCCCGCAGCGGCTGCGCCGTCCGCAGCTTCCTGCGGTCGCCCTTCGTCAACTGGCGCTTGAGAGCGAGGGGATCCGCCGGCAGGGAGAGAAGGAACGCCAGGTCCCGGTAGTGCTTCTCCTTCGGTGCGGTGGGAATGCCCAGCGCGGCCGCCTTGCCGACGATCGCGCCCAGCAGGCTGGGGCGGTGGATCGTCCCCGTGCGCTCACCGAGTCGCACGGGGACGCCTTCGCTGCGCTGCACGGCCTGTCGCCCACCAGGAACTTCCCGTGTCGTGCCGGGAGGTGTCGTGGTCAGGTCGGCCCGTTGGCCGAGGTTGTCCGGGGCGAGCAGATCGACGACGAGTGTGCCCCCGTCCTCGTGCCGCCTGTATCTGTGCGCCTTGCCCTCCGGAGACACACCACTGGACGCGAAACCCAGGTCCTCCAATGCGGTCACGAGGGCTCGCAGACTGTGCTGGTCGGAGATCACGTCGGCCAGCACGTCGAGGTCGAGGCTGGCGGCCGGTGGGTTCCTGCCGTGTTCCAGCCCGTGCAGGAGGACCATTTGGCCACCGATGAGGGTCCACGCCTCGGGGACCTTCTCGGACAGGTCCAGAAGGGTTCCCCAAAGGCCCACCAGCGGTCCGGTCAGCAGATCCGACTCGATGCGGACGAATGCCTCGTTCACGCCGCACGCCTCCCCTTCGCCGCGTTCGCCGTCAGTAGTGGCCGGAGGACGCCCGCCGCCGCTGCGACGGCTCGGTCCTCTCTTGTATCGAGCAGGTCAGCCGCGACCACGGGCGCCGGAGCGTCCCTGCCCTCCCTCTCGTCCCACTCGGCCGAGACGAGGAACGTCCAGGCAGTGGCCGACGGCACGCGGACGACGAGGTTTCCACCGTGCGCGTCGAGAACCAGGCCGAAGCCGGCCTCGAGCTTCCCGACCCGGTCGGGATGCACGTAGATCTCGGCACGTCCCGGAGCGACGTAGTCGGCGCCCACCCGAGGGGCGGCGCTGACCCCGGTACGCACCACGTCCGGATCGGCGAGCAACGTGGGGAGCAGGCCACGGTGGGCCCGGTAGCGCCGCACTTCCGCACGCGCCGCGAGCAGCTTCCGCAGGCGTTCCGCCGGCAGCTCCTCGCAGTCGGCGAGATCCCGTATGCGGGCCACCAGACGGGAACGCTCCGGGTCCGACAATGCGGGAGCCCGGCTCCCGGAAAGCAGGGCAAGGATTCCCCAGGCGTTCCGCTCCGACAGCGGGCGCCCCGGTGTGTGCGCGGATGCGTTGCGCTCGCGGACGGCTTCGGCCTCCACGATCCACCGGCTGCCGATCATCGCACCACGCAAACGCCCCTCGCGCAGCAGTTGGCGGACACGCGAATCGACCAGCCCCAGGGACTCCGCGGCCTGCTTCACGGATACGTAGTCCGGCTCGGCCACCTCGCACCTCCTTGCGGGTACCCTCCCGCGATCGAGAGGGAACACGCAACCATTCTCCGCGACCCGCGTCCTTGCGTCAAACCTCCCGGAGCCGGGAGATTTGACGCATGAATGTGATCGATCCCCGTCCGCCGGGCGCCGGCCCGGGACGGCGGAGGCGCCTCGGCTGCCGGCGCCGGAAGACCCGCTGCGCCTGGAGAGTGCGTGCGCGTCATCCTCGGGCTGGTGCAGGCATCTCTGCCGCCCGCCTCCCCCGCCACCTCAACACCCGTTCCGCGTGGTGTTCCTCGTGGTGGTCGATGCGGCGGGCCGTGAGGAGGTGGCGGAGGGTGATGATGCCCTCGGCCTCGGGGCGGCCGTCCGGGCCGGGGGTGACCACCAGGAGGCGGGTGACCTCGTGGTGGGCCATGCGGTTGGCCAGGGTGCGGAGGGTCTCGTCGGGGTGGGCCGTGACCGGGGGCGTCGCCAGGGAGGCGAGCGGCGTGCGGTCGGTGGGGTCCGCGTGGATCAGGCGGCCTCGGGTGACCACGCCCGCGAGCGCGCCCTCCGCGTCCAGCACCGGGTACAGCCGCTGGGCGAGCAGGCCCTCGGGGTCGCCCGCGTCGTGCGCCGTGCGCAGCAGGGCGGTGATCTCACCGGCGGGACGGTCGGCGCGGAACGTCACCGCCGCCGGGGTCTCCAGCTGCCGTACGAGGTGGGTCTCCAGGGGGTCGACGGAGTACTCCCGGGTGAGGTGCAGGCCGCGCCGGGCCAGCTTCTCGGTGAGGACCGAGCGCTTGAGCAGCGTCACCGAGAGCAGGTACGCGGTCGACGCCGTGATGACCATGGGGATCAGGGCGTTGATCTCGTGGGTCAGCTCCAGGCAGAAGACGATGCCCGTGAGCGGCGAGCGCATCACGCCGCCCAGGACTCCGGCCAGTGACACCAGCGCCCAGAAACCCGGGCCCACGTGCGGGAAGACCAGTGCCTCCGCCGCGCCCAGCGCGCCGCCGACCATGAACATCGGGGCGAGCACGCCCCCGGACGTGCCCGAGCCGAGGGACAGTCCCCAGATCAGCGTCTTGACCACCAGGACGCCGACGACAAGACCGACCGTCGCGTGCCCGGTCAGCAGCGCGTCGATGACGTCGTAGCCGACCCCGAGCGTGCGCGGCTCGACCAGACCACCCAGGCCGATGATCAGACCGCCGAGCGCGGGCCACCACATCCAGTGCACGCGCAGCCGGGTGAACCGGGAAAAGCAGTCCTCGGAGAAGTAGACGAGGGCCGTCGCGCCGAGCGCGAGGAGCCCGGCGGCGGCGCCGGCGACCAGGCACAGGCCGTAGTCGGGAAGCGCGAGGTGCGCCGGCACGTGGGCGCCGCCGAACAGCGGATCGGTGCCGAGCAGCGGACCCCGCACCAGCGTGGCGGTCACCGCGGCGACCGCCACCGGCAGGTACGAGCGCGGCCGCCACTCGAAGAGCAGCAGCTCGACGGCGAGCAGGATCGAGGCGAGCGGCGCGTTGAACGTCGCCGCCATGCCCGCCGCGGAACCGGCCACCAGCAGCGCCTTGCGCTCGTCCGTCGTGACCCGCAGCAGCTGCGCCATGAGCGAGCCCACCGCGCCGCCGGTCATGATGATCGGCCCCTCCGCGCCGAACGGCCCGCCCGTGCCGATGGATATGGCGGCCGACGCCGGCTTGAGGACGGCGACCCGCGGCTGCACCCGGCTGCCGCCGACCAGGATCGACTCGATCGCCTCGGGCATGCCGTGGCCGCGGATCTTCTCGGAGCCGTAGCGGGCCATCAGCCCGATGACCAGGCCGCCGACGACCGGCATGACCACCAGCAGCCACCGGTGCGTGGCGTCGGCGGGCACGGCGGAGCCGAAGCCGAACCGCCAGCGGAAGCCGAGATTGGTGATGAGCGCGATCAGCTTCAGCAGCCCGGCGGCCACCAGCGCGGCCACCGCGCCGACGGGCACGGCCAGCGCGGTGATCGCCAGCACCCGCGGCGGCACATGGAAGTCGCCGAGGACCGGGATGGAGGGAACGGCGAGGTGGGGCGGATGACCGTGGGGGCGGGGGGCCTCCACGGGGGTGGCGGCCGGCTCCGGGGCCAGGGACGCGGACATGACGAACTCCGTGGATCGAGGGTGGGGACGGGCACGGAACATCCCGACCGCCGCGGGCCGCACTGCCCGCGGGGAGAGGAGAAGAGGGAGGAAGGGAGACGGGGGGCAACCCTGCCCGCCTGCACGGATCGTATCATTGCATGGTGCAACGGTCACCTTCGGTGAGACCGCTCCACCTCACCGTGACCGGCGTCACATAAGCGTGCCCCGCACAATTATTGCAAAGGGCAAGGAAAGCTCCGTACAGACCTCCGTATAGCCCTTCTCAACTCTGCGTAGTCGTGTCAGTACCCCCCGCTACCGTTGTTCCGAGCTGACACTCGGTCAGTTCGGGAGCAGCAGCATGTACGTGAGGAGTGTGCCGGGTGGTGGGACGGCGCGGTGCCCGTCGGGAAGCGGAACGCATGGCGGCGGTGGCCGCGGAGCGGTTGCTGCGGGGCGGCCGCATACTGCGCCGCACCGAGACCACCCCCGATCTGCGGGCGGTGCTGCGCACCGACCAGAGCGTCAACGACAGCCCGTACCGCGAGCGCTGGGCGCACGACAAGGTCGTACGGTCCACGCACGGCGTGAACTGCACCGGCTCGTGCTCCTGGAAGGTGTACGTCAAGGACGGGCTGATCACCTGGGAGACCCAGGAGACCGACTACCCCTCCACCGGCCCCGACCGGCCCGAGTACGAACCCCGCGGCTGCCCGCGCGGCGCCTCCTTCTCCTGGTACACGTACTCGCCCACCCGCGTCCGCCACCCGCACGTCCGCGGTGTCCTGCTGGAGCTCTACCGCGAGGCCCGCGCCCGCCTCGGCGACCCCGTCGCCGCCTGGGCCGAGATCACGTCCGACCCGGTCAAGCGGCGCCGCTACCAGTCGGCGCGCGGCAAGGGCGGACTGGTGCGGATCGGCTGGGAAGAGGCGCTGGAGATCGCGGCCGCCGCCCACGTCCACACCATCGGCGCCCACGGGCCGGACCGCGTCGCCGGGTTCTCGCCGATCCCCGCCATGTCCATGGCCTCGCACGCGGTCGGCGCCCGCTTCCACGCGCTGATCGGCGCGCCGATGCTCTCCTTCTACGACTGGTACGCCGACCTCCCCATCGCCTCCCCGCAGGTCTTCGGCGACCAGACGGACGTGCCCGAGTCCGGCGACTGGTGGGACGCGGCGTACCTGATGCTGTGGGGCTCCAACGTGCCGGTGACCCGGACGCCGGACGCCCACTGGATGACGGAGGCCCGCTACCGGGGCCAGAAGGTCGTGGTCGTCTCCCCCGACTACGCCGACGCCACCAAGTTCGCCGACCAGTGGCTGCACCCCCACCCCGGCACCGACGGGGCGCTCGCCATGGCGATGGGGCATGTGCTGCTCACCGAGTGCTTCGTGCGCCGCACGGTGCCGTACTTCGCCGACTACGTGCGGCGCTTCACCGACCTGCCGTTCCTGGTGGAGATCGAGGAACGCCCCGACGGCACCCTCGTCCCGGGCAAGTTCGTCACCGCCGCCACGCTCGGGCTGTTCGAGGAGGGCGAGGAGGAGGCCGCCTGGAAGCCCGTGCTGCTGGATACCGCCTCGGGCCGCCCCGTCGTGCCCAACGGCACCCTCGGCGACCGCTGGTCCAAGCGCGGCGAGGGCCGCTGGAACCTGGACCTCGGGGACGTCGAACCGCTGCTCAGCCTGTACCAGGGCCGGGACACGGCCACCGCCACGCTCCGGCTGCCCCGCTTCGACGACGCCGAGGGCACCGGACTCTCCCGCGGCGTCCCCGTCCGCGAGGTCGGCGGGCGCCGGGTGACCACCGTGTTCGACCTGCTGCTCGCCCAGTACGGCGTCGGGCGCGACGGCCTCCCCGGCGACTGGCCGCAGGGCTACGACGACGCCGCGCTGCCCTGCACCCCCGCCTGGCAGGAGGCGATCACCTCCGTCCCGGCGGCGGCCGTGGTGCGCATCGCGCGGGAGTTCGCGGAGACCGCCGAGAAGACGCGCGGCCGCTGCATGATCGTCATGGGCGCCGGCACCAACCACTGGTTCCACTCCGACACCATCTACCGCTCCTTCCTCACCCTCCTGCTGCTCACCGGCTGCCAGGGCGTCAACGGCGGCGGCTGGGCGCACTACGTCGGCCAGGAGAAGGTCCGCCCGTACGCCGGCTGGCAGCAGGTGCAGTCGGCGGCCGACTGGGTGCGGCCCTCCCGGCAGACGGCCGGGACGCCGTACTGGTACCTGCACACCGACCAGTGGCGCTACGACGCCCAGCGCGCCGACGCGCTCGCCTCACCGGCGGCCGGGAAGGGCCTGTTCGCCGGGCGGCACACCGCCGACCTGGTCGCCCAGTCGGCCCGGCTCGGCTGGATGCCGTCGGCGCCGACGTTCTCCGCCAACCCGCTCGACCTGGGGCGTGCCGTGCGGGAGAGCGGGCGCGAGCCGGACGAGTGGGTGGCCTCCCAGCTCACCGGCGGCAGGCTCGGCTTCGCCTGCGAGGACCCCGACGACCCGGCCAACTGGCCGCGGGTGCTCACCGTGTGGCGGGCCAACCTCATCGGCTCCTCCGCCAAGGGCAACGAGTTCTTCCTGCGCCACCTGCTCGGCGCGAGCGACAACGCGTGCGCCGAGGAGGCACCGCCCGACGCCCGCCCCCGGGACGTGACATGGCACGAGGAGGCGCCCACCGGCAAGCTCGATCTGCTGCTCGCGCTGGACTTCCGGATGACCTCGACCACGCTGATGGCCGACCTCGTGCTGCCCGCCGCCACCTGGTACGAGAAGCACGACCTGTCCAGCACGGACATGCACCCCTTCGTGCACGCGTTCTCGCCCGCGATCAGCCCGCCCTGGCAGGCCCGCACCGACTTCGAGATCTTCCACGGGCTGGCCACGCGCTTCAGCGAGCTGGCCAAGGGCCGTCTGGACACCGCCTACGACCTGCTCGCCACGCCCCTCCAGCACGACACCCCCGGCGAGACCGCCCAGCCCGGCGGCACGGTGCCCGACTGGCGCGAGGGCACCGCCGCCCCCGTACCGGGACGGAACCTGCCGCACTTCACGGTGGTGCGGCGGGACTACACCGCCGTCGCCGAACAGCTCGCCGCGCTCGGTCCGCTGCCCGAGGAGCGGGGGATGACGGTGAAGGGGGTGACCGTGCGGCCGGGGCCCGAGGTGCGGTGGCTGGCCTCGCGATGCGGTACCGCGTCCGAGGGGGCGGCGCGCGGTCGGCCGCTGCTCGACACGGACGTCAAGCTGTGCGAGGCGATCCTCGCGCTGTCCGGCACCACCAACGGGCGGATCGCCGCCGAGGGCTTCCAGCGGCTGGCCGAACGGTGCGGTCCCGCCGCCGGGTTCGAGACGCTGGCGGAGGCGGTGCACGAGCGCCGGGTGGTGTTCTCCGACACCCAGGACCGGCCCGTCCAGGTCGGCACCAGCTACGAGTGGTCCGGCAAGGAGGCGCCCGACCGGCGCTACTCGCCCTTCACCGTCAACACCGAGCACAGGAAGCCCTGGCACACCCTCACCGGGCGGCAGCACTTCTACCTCGACCACGACTGGATGGCCGAGCTGGGCGAGCAACTGCCCGTCTACCGGCCCCCGTTGGACCTGAGAGCGGACGCGGTGGTGGGCGAGCGGGAGGTGAGCGTGCGCTACCTCACCCCGCACTCGAAGTGGTCCATCCACTCCGAGTACCAGGAGAACCTGCTGATGCAGACCCTGGCGCGCGGCGGCCCCGTCATCTGGATGAGCGTCGCCGACGCCGAGGCGATCGGCGCCGCCGACAACGACTGGGTGGAGGCGGTCAACCCCAACGGGGTCGTCGTCGCCCGCGCGATCGTCTCGCACCGCATGCCGACCGGCACCGTGTTCATGTACCACGTGCAGGAACGCCTGGTGAACGTCCCCCGCAGCGAGACCACCGGCAGGCGCGGCGGCGTCCACAACGCGCTCACCCGCATCCTCCTCAAGCCCACCCATCTCATCGGCGGCTACGGCCAGTTGTCGTTCGCCCCCAACTACTACGGCCCCACCGGCAACCAGCGCGACGCGCGCACGGTCGTCCGCCGGCGCGCCCAGGAGGTGCGGTACTGACGTGCGCGTCATGACACAGATCGCCATGGTCATGAACCTCGACAAGTGCATCGGCTGCCACACCTGTTCGGTCACCTGCAAGCAGACGTGGACCAACCGCACCGGCACCGAGTACGCCTGGTTCAACAACGTCGAGACCCGCCCGGGGCTCGGCTATCCGCGCGGCCACGAGGACCAGGAGAAGTGGAAGGGCGGCTGGCGCCTCGACGCCCGGGGCCGCCTGGTCCCCCGCTCCGGGGGCCGCGCCCGCCGCCTCGCCCGCCTCTTCGCCAACCCCGAACTCCCTTCCCTGAAGGACTACTACGAGCCCTGGACCTACGACTACGAGACCCTGATCGCCGCCCCGCTCGGCGACGACCTGCCCACCGCCCGTCCCCGCTCCCTCGTCGACGGCCGCCCCACCGACCTCACCTACGGCCCCAACTGGGACGACGACCTGGGCGGCGGCCCGGAGCACCTCGCCGGCGATCCGGTGCTGAAGAAGATGAACGAGCAGGTGCGGCTGGAGTACGAGCAGGCGTTCATGTTCCATCTGCCGCGCATCTGCGAGCACTGCCTCAACCCGTCGTGCGTGGCGGTGTGCCCGTCCGGGGCGCTGTACAAGCGGATCGAGGACGGCATCGTCCTCGTCGACCAGGACCGCTGCCGGGGCTGGCGGATGTGCGTCAGCGGCTGCCCGTACAAGAAGGTGTACTTCAACCACTCCACCGGCAAGGCCGAGAAGTGCACCTTCTGCTACCCGCGCATCGAGGCCGGTGAGCCCACCGTCTGCTCCGAGACCTGCGTGGGCCGGCTGCGCTACCTCGGCGTCATGCTCTACGACGCCGACAAGGTGGGCGAGGCCGCCTCGGTGACCGACGAGAAGGACCTGTACGAGGCCCAGCTCGGCTGCTTCCTGGACCCGCACGACCCCGAGGTGGTACGCGCCGCCGAGGAGTCGGGCATCCCGCACGACTGGATCACCGCCGCCCGCCGCTCCCCCGTACGCGAGCTGATCAGCACCTACCGGGTCGCGCTGCCGCTGCACCCGGAGTACCGCACGATGCCGATGGTCTGGTACGTGCCCCCGCTCTCCCCCGTCGTCGAGGCGCTGACCGGCAGCGGGCACGACGGGGAGGACCCGGCCGCGCTGTTCGGCGCGATCGACTCGCTGCGCATCCCGCTGGAGTACCTCGCCGGACTGTTCACCGCCGGGGACACCGGCCCCGTGGAGGCGGCGCTGTGCCGGCTGGCCGCGATGCGCTCGCACATGCGCCGGATCAACCTCGGCGAGGAACGCGACCCGGCGCTCGCGCGCGGCGTCGGCATGGACGAGCGGGGCCTGGAGGCGCTGTACCGGCTTCTCGCGCTGGCCAAGTACGAGGAGCGGTACGTGGTGCCGACGACGTACGTGGCCGGGGGCGGGAGCGGGAGCGGGGTGGACGGTGCCGGGTGCAGCCTGGAGGGGGACGGCGGGCCCGGGATGTACGGAGACGCCGCGGATCCGGCGGAGGCGTTCCATGCGCCGCCCGTGCCGGCCGGGACGGCTCCCCGCACGGGGAGCGAGCTGCGCGGCCGGGTCAACCTGTTCAACTGGGACGGGCGCGGGCGGCCCCGGGGGCTCTTCCCGGAGCGGAAGGGCGCGCGGTGACGCATCTGCACCGGGCGGTGCACCAGGCCGCCTCCCTGCTGCTGTCCTACCCCGAGGCCGACTGGCCGGTGCGGCGCGACGAAGTGGCCGCCGAGCTGGGGCGGCTGCCCGGCCCGGCGCCCATGTCGCTGCTGCGGTTCTGCCGGTGGAGCGCCGATGTCCCCGTGCTCGACCTGGCGAAGCGGTACGTCGTCACGTTCGACCGCACCCGCCGCCGCACCCTGCACCTCACCCACTACACCGACGGCGACACCCGGCGCCGGGGCGCGAGCCTCGCCGCACTCAAGGCCCGCTACCGGGCGGCGGGCTGGGAACCGGACGGCGGGGAACTCCCCGACCACCTGCCCGCCCTGCTGGAACTCGCCGCCCGCTGCCCGGAGGAGGGGCGCGCGCTGCTCGCCGAGCACCGGGGCGCGCTCGACCTGCTGGCGCAGGGGCTGGCGGCGTACGACAGCCCGTACCTGGACGTCGTACGGGCGGTCCGGGACACCCTGCCGGACGGCCCCGCGCCCGCCCAGGCACCGCCCCCGGTCCCGCTGCCGTTCCCCGCGCTCCCCCTCCCCGTCCCGTACGCCCCGGGCCACGAAAGCGCCGAAGGAATCCGCCGCTGATGGAACACGTCGAAGGAGTCCGCCGCTGATGGAGCATCTGCACATCGCCCTGTGGGGCGTCCTGCCCTATCTCTCGCTCGTGGTGCTGGTCGCCGGGACCCTGTGGCGCTACCGCTACGACCGGTTCGGCTTCACCACGCGCTCCAGCCAGCTGCACGAGGCACGGCTGCTGCGCATCGGTGGTCCCCTCTTCCACTACGCGCTGCTGTTCGTCGTCGGCGGGCATGTCATGGGGCTGCTGGTGCCGGAGTGGGTGACCGAGCGGCTGCGGGTCAGCGAGGCGCAGTACCACGGGGTGGCGCTGACCATGGGCGGCGTGGCGGGTGTCGCCGCCGTCTGCGGGCTCGGCATCCTGCTGTACCGGCGGCTGCGGGTGCCCGCCGTGCGCCGGGCGACCAGCCGCGGCGACCGGCTGATGTACCCGCTGCTGGTCCTGGTGCTGCTGGCCGGGCTCACCGCCACGGCGTCCTCGGTGGCCAACCCGTACGACTACCGCCTGGGCGTCGCGGTCTGGTTCCGCAGCCTGTTCACGCTCGACCCGGACGTCTCGGCGATGGCCCACGCCCCGCTCGTCTACCGGTGCCACGCGCTGCTGGCGCTGGCGCTGTTCGCGCTGTGGCCGTTCGGCCGGCTCGTGCACGCGTTCGCGGCGCCGCTCGGGTACGCGGCGCGGCCGTACGTGGTCTACCGCTCGCGCGGGCGGGCGGCGGGCGTCAGGAACAGCGGCGGTCTCAGGGGCGGGGCTGCCGCTCGTCGCGGCTGACGACCGTGCCGGGCACGACCCGGGGGGCGCCCTCCGGGTCCTCGTCGCGCAGGGCCTTCGACTCGCTCCTGAAGATCCGGCTCGCCTGCCCGGCCGAGCGCGTCAGCCCCGGGAGCTTCTTGAAGGCGAGGACGGCGATCACCACGAGGAGGATCACGACCAGCTCGCTCAGGCCGAACATCGCGGCTCCCGTTCCGTTGTGCCGTCGACCGGCCGCCTCCGGCCGGTTCCGTCGAAGTCTCGCCGACGCACGCGCCGACGGCAAGGGCGGACCGGCGGGCCCCCGCCCCTGGAACCGGGTGCGCGGGTGCGGCAGTCTTCTCCCTCGTGGCGAGCGGCGGGGCGTACCGGACGGGATCGATCGACGGCGGCGCACACATGGTGGTGTGCGGGGACGACGGGCTGGCGCACCGGCTCGCGGCCGAACTCCGTGACGTGTACGGGGAGCGGGTCACCCTCGTCGTCCCGCCCGCCCGGCGGCTGGCCCGCCAGCCGGTGGTGGGACGGCCGCGCGGGGCGGCCCTGCTCGACCGGGTGTCGGCGGCGGTGACGCGGGCGGCGGGGAACGGGGCCGGGGGCTCTCCGGCCGGCGGCAGTGGCGGGGGCGGTGGCCGGGGTGCGCCCGGGGGCCAGGGTGCGCCCGGGGGCCAGGGTGCGCCCGGGGGCCGTCCGCCCCTCGAACCGGGCGGGTCCGTACGGGTGCTGGAGGCGTCCGAGGCCGCCGAGGCCGTGCTCGCCGACGCGGGCGTGGAGCGGGCCACCGCGCTCGCCCTCGTCTACGACGACGACGAGACCAACATCCGCGCCGCGCTCACCGCCCGCCGGCTCAACCCCCGGCTGCGGCTCGTGCTCCGCCTCTACAACCGCCGCCTCGGACAGCACATCGAGGCGCTGCTCGACCAGGCGGCGGCGCTCGCGCTCATCGGCCCGGACGGGGCCGTCGACGAGGACGACAACCTCGACGCCTCCACCACCGTCCTGTCCGACGCCGACACCGCCGCGCCCGCCCTCGCCGCGACCGCCGTCACCGGCACCACCAAGGTCGTCCAGACGGACGGACTGATGCTGCGCGCGGTGGAGCGGCAGCCGCCCGCGCCCGGGGAGATCGCCGACCCCGGGCTGTGCACCCTGGCGCTGCTCTCCGCCACCAGCAGCGACCCGGCGGGCGCCGACGGCGCCGAGGAGAGCGGGGAGCAGGGGCCCCGGCTGCTGCCCGACGAGGCGGCGGTCGCGGCGGCCACCGGGCGGGGAACCGTCGTCCTGGAGACCGTCTCCTACACCGGGCCCCGGCAGCCGGCCGGGCGCAGCATGGTGCCGTTCGCGCTGCTGCTGTCGCGGCGGCTGCGGTGGTCGTTCGCCGGTCTGGTGGCCTGTGTCGTCGCGCTGGCGGTGGCGCAGCTCGCCGTGACCGACACCAATCCGCTGCGGGCCACGTATCTCACGCTGCTCGACCTGTTCGCGATCAACGATCCGGCGGTGGGTGAGCCCGCCGGGCGGCAGATCCTGCAATTGCTGTCGGGTCTTGTGGGGCTGCTGCTCCTGCCGGTGCTGCTGGCCGCCGTGCTCGAAGCGCTCGGTACGTTCCGCAGCAACTCCGCGCTGCGCCGGCCGCCGCGCGGGCTGTCCGGGCACGTGGTGCTGCTGGGCGTGGGCAAGATCGGCACGCGGGTGCTGGTGCGGCTGCGGGAGCTGCGGATTCCGGTGGTGTGCGTCGAGGGCGATCCGGAGGCGCGGGGGCTCGCGGTGGCGCGGCGGTTGCGGGTGCCGGTGGTGCTCGGGGACGTCACGCACGAGGGGGTGCTCGAGGCGGCGAAGATCCACCGGGCGCGGACGTTGCTCGCGCTGACCAGTGCGGACACGACGAATCTGGAGGCGGCGCTGTACGCGCGGTCCGTGCGGCCGGATCTGCGGGTGGTGCTGCGGCTGTACGACGACGACTTCGCGACGGCGGTGTTCCGGACGTTGCGGGCGGCGTATCCGCAGGCGCTCACGCGGAGCCGGAGTGTGTCGCATCTGGCGGCGCCGGCGTTCGCGGCGGCGATGCTGGGGCGGCAGATCCTGGGGGCGATTCCGGTGGAGCGGCGGGTGTTGCTGTTCGCGGCGGTGGAGGTGGCGGGGCATCCGCAGTTGGAGGGGCGGACGGTGGGGGAGGCGTTCGTGGCGGGGAAGTGGCGGGTGCTGGGGCGGGACGTGGCCTCCGGCGGTTCGCGGGGGTGGGGGTTGCCGTCTTCCTACGTGCTGGGGGTGGGGGATCGGGTGGTGTTGGCGGCGACGCGGAGGGGATTGGCGGAGCTGTTGGGGCGGGGGCCTGCGGGGACTTCGTCCCCTTGACCCCGGGGTGGGGTGCCTTGGGGTGGGGGGTGCGTGAGGTTCGGTGGCAGGTGCGGGTGGGGATTTTTTTCGCCCCCGCCGCCCCTACCCTCCCCCAAGCTCTCAACTTCGTTCGAGCAGGGGGGACCCCCATCGTCCCTTCAGGGGGCTCTGCCCCTTGGACCCCGTTGGGTGCGTTGTCGGCTGACCGCCGGTGGGGGTGCGCCGCGCAGTTCCCCGCGCCCCTAGGGGCGCGCGGCTGCTCGCGCCCCCGCGGCGGAGCCGCGGGATGGACACAGCCCCGCGCCCCCTGCCGGGCGCGGCAAGATGTACCCATGAGTGAGAGTGGTGGCATGGTGGCGTGGGAGATGCGGTTTCGGGCGGCGCGGGTCTCGTTGCCGGACTGGGCGGAGGACGCGCCGGATCGCGCGCTGTTCGTGTCGAACGCGACCGGGACGTACGAGCTGTACGCGTGGGACCGGGCCACCGGGGAGCAGCGGCAGGTGACCGATCGGCCGAACGGCACCACGGACGGGGTGTTGTCGCCCGACGGTGAGTGGATCTGGTGGTTCGACGACACGGATGGGGATGAGTTCGGGGTCTGGAGGCGACAGGCGTTCGCCGGCGGCACTTCCGGTGCGCGTGACGAAGCCGCCGCTCCCGGGCTCGCGCCCTCCTATCCCGCCGGGCTCGCGCTCGGGCGGGACGGGCGGACCGCCGTCGTCGGGCGGTCGACCGACGAGGACGGGACCACGCTGCACCTCGTCCGCACCGGCGAGGACCCCGTCGAGATCTACCGGCACCGCGAGTCCGCCGGCGTCGGCGACCTCTCGCACGACGGGTCACTGCTCGCCATCGAGCACACCGAGCACGGCGACGCCATGCACTCCGCGCTGCGCGTGCTGCGCCCCGACGGCACCGCCGTCGCCGAGCTGGACGACACCAAGGGCGGCACCGTCGAGCTGGGCCTGGAGGTGCTCGGCTTCGCGCCCGTCGACGGCGACACCCGGCTGCTCATCGGCCACCAGCGCCGCGGCCGCTGGGAGCCGCTGGTCTGGGACGTCGCCACCGGCGAGGAGACCGACCTCGCGCTGGAGCTGCCCGGCGACGTCGCCGCCGAGTGGTACCCGGACGGCTCCGCCCTCCTCGTCTCGCACAGCTTCGAGGCCCGCAGCGAGCTGTTCCGCTACGACTTCGCCGAGCGCGCCCTGACCGAGCTGTCCACCCCGCCCGGCACCGTCTCCGGCGCCACCGCACGCCCCGACGGCAGCGTCGAGTACCTGTGGTCCTCGGCCGCCGAGCCGCCGGCCGTGCGGTCCACGACGGGGCGCGTCGTGCTCGACCCGCCCGGGATGAAGGCGCCGGCCTCCGTGCCCGTGGAGGACGTGTGGGTGGAGGGGCCCGGCGGCCGCGTCCACGCGCTCGTGCAGAGGCCGGCCGGGGCGAGCGGGCCGCTGCCCACCGTCTTCGACATCCACGGCGGCCCCACCTGGCACGACAGCGACGCCTTCGCCGCCGCGCCCGCCGCCTGGGTCGACCACGGGTACGCGGTCGTCCGCGTCAACTACCGCGGCTCCACCGGCTACGGCCGCGAGTGGACCGACGCGCTCAAGCACCGGGTCGGATTGATCGAGCTGGAGGACATCGCGGCGGTCCGCGAGTGGGCCGTCTCCTCCGGCCTCGCGGATCCCGGGCGGCTGGTGCTGACCGGCGGCTCCTGGGGCGGCTACCTCACCCTGCTCGGCCTCGGCGTCCAGCCGGAGCTGTGGACGGTGGGCATCGCGGCGGTGCCGGTCGCGGACTACGTCACGGCGTACCACGACGAGATGGAGGCGCTGAAGGCGATGGACCGCACGCTGCTCGGCGGCACGCCGGAGGAGGTGCCCGAGCGGTTCGAGGCGTCGTCGCCGCTGACGTACGTCGACGCGGTGAAGGCGCCGGTGTACATCTCGGCGGGCGTCAACGACCCGCGCTGCCCGATCCGCCAGATCGAGAACTACGTCGACCGGCTGGCCGCGCGGGGAGCGGTCCACGAGGTGTACCGGTACGACGCGGGACACGGGTCCCTCGTCGTCGATGAGCGGATCAAGCAGGTGCGGCTGGAGCTGGAGTTCGCGGCGCGGCATGTGGGGGGCGGGGCGTAGGCGATCCGGGGGCACCCCGCGTGCCCCCGGCCCCCGTCCCCGCCGTACCGTTGACGTTGTGTACCGGTTCCTCCTGACCCCCCGCTGGTGGGCGATCAACGTACTCGCCCTTCTCGCCATCCCCGTCTGCGTCTTCATGGGCACCTGGCAGCTCAGCCGCTTCGAGGACCGCGTACAGGACCACCGCTCCGCCACCGAGCAGGCCGCGGCCGACAAGAAGGAGGCCGCGCGCCCGCTCGCGTCGCTGCTGCCGGTGGACAAGTCCACCTCCGGCAAGCGCGCCACGGCGACCGGGCACTACGGCAAGCAGCTCCTGGTTCCCGGCCGTGAGCTGGACGACCGCAGCGGCTACTACGTGCTGACGATGCTCCGCACCGACGGCGGCAAGGCGCTGCCCGTCGTACGGGGCTGGCTGCCCGGCACCGCGTCCGCGGCGAAGGCACCGGCCGCGCCGTCCGGCGAGGTCACCGTCACCGGCGCGTTGCAGGCCTCCGAGACGCCCGGCGACAACGGGGCGAGCGCGGCGGGCGGACTGCCCGCCGGGCAGGTCGGCGCGATCAGCGCGGCGTCGCTGGTGAACCTGGTGCCGTACGACGTGTACGACGCCTGGGTCACGCTCGACAGGGCGGACAGCGGGATGACGGCGGTCCCGGCGAGCCGGCCCGACGACTCCGGGCTCGATCTGCGGGCCTTCCAGAACCTCGGCTACACCGGCGAGTGGTTCGTCTTCGCGGGCTTCGTCGTCTTCATGTGGTTCCGGCTGCTGCGCCGCGAGGTGGAGTTCCAGCGCGACGCGGAGCTGGGGATCCTTCCGGAGGACGGCGGTGACCCCGTGGCGGACACCGACGGGGCCGGGCCCCCGGCTCAGGACCCCGCCAGCACTCCCGTCCGGTAGACCGTTCCCGCGCACGCGTTCGGGACCGTCGCGGTCACCGTCGGCGAGCCCGTCGCGGCCGTGTGGGAGACGACCACGCTGCCGTCGGCGACGCCGTCCGCCCGCAAAAGCTGCGAGGAGGCCGTGTTGCCGTTCGTGGCCGAGGAGCCCTCGGAGGAGCCCGCAGGGCCGTCCGACGTGCTCGGGTCGGGCGAGGGGCCGCCGGAGCCGCCGCCGCTGGCGCCCTCGGTGGGACACGTCTCGGAGGGCACCCAGGCGAACTTCACCTGGTAGGCCATGCCGGGCTTGAGGATCAGCGAGGCCAGCTCCTGGGACGGGTCGGGCAGCCCGGTGGCGGCGTCGCCCGCGACATGGCTGACGACCGTGACGCGCGTCGGGTCCGCCGCGCCCTGGGCGGCCGTGCCGACCGTGCCCGGACCGGAGACCGTACAGGTCGTGCCGGAGATGTTGGCGACGCGGAAGGTGCCGTAGACCACTCCGGTGGAGTCGGCGGCGGCGATGCCGGCGGTGGCCCCGCCGAGCTGGGCCGCCGTGCAGTCGGTGATGCCCGAGCCGGGGGCGGAGGAGCCGCTGCCGGTGGCGCCGCGGCCCTTGCCGGTGCCCTTGTCCCGCTTGCCCTCGTGGCCGGACGTGCCCTTGTCCTTGACGGAGTCGGAGGCGCCGCTGTCGTCGCCCGAACCGCCGCTCTTGCCCTTGTCCTGGCCCGCGCCGCCGTGGGCCTGGGAGGCCTGGCCCGCGATGGAGGGGTCGGCGTTCGAACCGGTGGCGTGGGAGACGTGCAGCAGGGCGGGGACGGCGGTGCCGGCGAAGAGCGCGGCGGCCGCCATGCCGACGAGTGCCTGCCGCTTGCGCGCCCTACGCGCGGGCACCGCCCGGCGCAGGTGCTCCAGGGCGCCGTCGCGGGGCTCGATGTCCCCGACGGCGGAGTGCAGCACCCGCCGCAACGCCAGCTCGTCGGGAGCGAGCCCGAGCTCGTCGTCGTGTGTGTCGCCGCGGGCGTCGTCGTGTGTGTCGCCGCGGGCGTCGTCGTGCGCCTCGCCGGAGCCGGGTGTGGCGGGCCGGTCGGCCGGGTCGTCGCCGGGGGCGGCCGGGTGGCCGTGGTCCTCGGGGCGGTGGTTCACAGTTCCGTTCCCAGCCTGCTGTTCGTCGTCGTGCTTGCCGCCGTGCTCGGTGTTCCTGTCGTGCTCGGTCATGCCGGCGCCTCCATGGCGATGCGCAGCGCCGCGATGCCGCGGGAGCCGTACGCCTTGACCGACCCGAGGGAGAGGCCCAGCGTCGCCGCGACCTGCGCCTCCGTCATGTCCGCGAAGTAGCGCAGCACCAGCACCTCGCGCTGGCGGCGCTGCAACCCCTTCATCGCCTTGATCAGGGAGTCCCGCTCCAGCTGGTCGTAGGCGCCCTCCTCCGCGCTCGCCATGTCCGGCATCGGCTTCGACAGCAGCTTCAGGCCGAGGATGCGGCGGCGCAGGGCGGAGCGGGAGAGGTTCACCACCGTCTGGCGCAGATAGGCGAGCGTCTTCTCCGGGTCGCGGACGCGCTTGCGGGCCGAGTGGACGCGGATGAACGCCTCCTGGACGACGTCCTCGCAGGAGGCGGTGTCGTCGAGGAGGAGCGCCGCGAGGCCCAGCAGGGAGCGGTAGTGCGTCCGGTAGGTCTCCGTGAGGTGGTCGACCGTGGTACCGGTCGCCACGGCCTCCTCTGCTCCCTCACGCTGGTTCGGTATGCGGGTGGGCCGCGCTGCGGGCATGGGCGCGATCACCGGCATGCCGCCGGGCGCGCCGGGCATGCGGACCCGGCGGGACGGACGCAGGGCCGTGCCCCCCGTCTGTACCGCCGCGGTGAATTCGAGTACCTCTGCTGCCACGCCTGTTGGACACGCCTGGGGCCGTCAGGGTTGTACGCGGGTTCGGGTGCGCCCCGTCGCACGCGCTTCAGCGGTGTGCGCCCGGGCGCCCCGTGTGTCCGGCGTGCTTCCCCCGTGGCGGCGGACAGTACGTCCCGTGCCCTCATGCCTACCAGCTCTTCCCCTGTGCTGTGCCCTGCCTGCGCTGCCCGCCCCCCCCCCGAAGGGCGAACGCAATGACGCTCCCCGCCGTCCGTCCGGTTGCGTCCGGTGACGGAGGCGGGGAGGAAATCTTCGTTTCCCGTACGGGTCTGGTTCAAGTGGTCCGGACCAGGTGGGTCCGGCCCGGCCACAGGACTGACACAGATCCTACAAATACTTGACGGTTTGACCAGCGTATAGGGCATGCCGAAGGCCCGAAGGGGCAGGCCGGATGCCCCTCGTGCGCCCTCCGAGGGCCCTCGCGGCCACCGTCACGGAGCCCCCACGCGGGGCCCTACTCCCGTTCCGCCGCGACGAGTTCGGCGATCTGGACGGCGTTGAGGGCGCCGCCCTTGCGGAGGTTGTCGGCGCAGACGAAGAAGTCGAGCGCGGTGGGGTCGTCGTGCGCCCGGCGCACCCGGCCCACCCATGCGGGGTCCGTGCCGACCACGTCCGCCGGGGTGGGGAACTCCCCCGCCGCCGGGTCGTCGCACAGGACGACGCCGGGGGCCGTGGCCAGGATCTCCCGGGCCGCCTCGACCGTGACCTCGTTCTCGAAGCCGGCGTGGACGGTGAGGGAGTGGGCGGTGACCACGGGGACGCGGACGCAGGTGACCGCGAGCGGCAGCTGCGGCAGGCCGAGGACCTTGCGGGTCTCCTCCCGCAGCCCGGCCTCCTCCGAGGACCAGCCGTCCTCGCCGAGCGTGCCGGCCCACGGGACGACGTTGAGCGCGACCGGCTCCGGGAACGGGCCGGTGGCCTCGCCCACCGCGCGGCGCACATCGCCGGGGTGGGTGCCCAGCTCCGTACCGGCGACGAGGGCGAGCTGCTCGCGCAGCGTCTCCACGCCCGCGCGGCCCGCGCCGCTCACCGCCTGGTACGAGGAGACGACCAGCTCGCGCAGGCCGAACTCGGCGTGCAGCGCGCCCATTGCCACGATCATCGTGAGCGTGGTGCAGCCGGGGCTGGCGAGGATGCCGCGGGGGCGCACACGGGCGGTGTGCGCGTTGACCTCGGGGACGACCAGGGGGACGTCGGCCGCCGCCCGGAAGGCGGCGGAGTTGTCGACGACGACGGCGCCACGGGCGGCGGCGACGGGGGCCCATGCGCGGGCGACGTCCTCGGGGACGCAGAACAGGGCGACGTCGACGCCGGTGAGGGCGGCCTCGTCGAGCTCGGCCACCTCGGTCTCCTCGCCGCGGACGGTCAGCTTGCGGCCGGCCGAGCGGGGGGAGGCGAGCAGGCGGATCTCGCCCCAGATGTCGGCGCGTTGGGAGAGGATGCGGAGCATGACGGTACCGAGGGCGCCGGTGGCGCCGGCCACTGCCAGCACGGGTTTGTCCCTGTGCTGGGCCGACGGGGCGGCTTGGCCGACGGCCGGCTGAGGGGTGCGGGTCCGTGCGGGGCCTGCACCTGCGGCGCCTGGGGTGGGGGGTGGTGCGGTTTTGTCGCGACTGCGGGTGCGCTGTGGTTGCTCGCGCCCCGCGGCGGAGCCGCTGATCGGCACAGCCCCGCGCCCCTTACGGGGCGCGGGCGCCCCCACGAGCCCCGGGCCGGGTCTGGGTGGGACGGTGGCCGGGGCGCGTGGGGGGTCCGGGGTCATCGACCCGTGCCTCCGTAGACGACTGCCTCGTCGCTGTCGGAGTCGAGGCCGAACGCGCTGTGGACCGCGCGGACGGCCTCCGGGACGTCGTCCTTGCGGGTGACGACCGAGATGCGGATCTCGGAGGTCGAGATCAGCTCGATGTTGACGCCCGCGTCGCTGAGCGCCTCGAAGAACCCGGCGGTGACCCCGGGGTTGGTCTTCATGCCCGCGCCGACCAGGGAGATCTTGCCGATCTGGTCGTCGTAACGGAGCGAGTCGAAGCCGATGACGTCACGCGCCTTCTCCAGCGCGTCGATCGCCTTGCGGCCCTCGGCCTTGGGCAGGGTGAAGGAGATGTCCGTCAGCCCCGTGGACGCGGCGGAGACGTTCTGCACCACCATGTCGATGTTGATCTCGGCGTCCGCGATGGCGCGGAAGATCGCCGCGGCCTCACCCGGCTTGTCGGGCACGCCGACGACGGTGATCTTGGCCTCCGAGGTGTCGTGCGCGACCCCGGAGATGATGGCCTGCTCCACCTTTGGTTCCCCTTGCGATACGTGCTGTGCCGACTGCGCCGGCTTGATCGGCTCGCTACTGACCCACGTGCCCTGGAGTCCGCTGAAGGACGAGCGGACGTGGATCGGGATGTTGTAGCGGCGGGCGTACTCCACACAGCGGTGGAGCAGCACCTTGGACCCGGAGGCGGCCAGCTCGAGCATGTCCTCGAAGGAGATCCAGTCGATCTTCCGGGCCTTCTTCACCACCCGCGGGTCGGCGGTGAACACGCCGTCCACGTCGGTGTAGATCTCGCACACCTCCGCGTCCAGCGCCGCCGCCAGCGCGACGGCCGTGGTGTCGGAGCCGCCGCGGCCCAGCGTGGTGATGTCCTTGCCCACCTGGCTGACACCCTGGAAACCGGCGACGATGCAGATGTTGCCCTCGTCGAGCGCGGTGCGGATGCGGCCGGGCGTGACGTCGATGATCCGCGCCTTGTTGTGGACCGAGTCGGTGATCACACCGGCCTGGCTGCCGGTGAAGCTCTGCGCCTCGTGGCCCAGGTTTTTGATCGCCATGGCCAGCAGGGCCATGGAGATCCGCTCTCCCGCGGTCAGCAGCATGTCGAGCTCGCGCCCGGCAGGGATCGGCGATACCTGCTCGGCGAGATCGATCAGCTCGTCCGTCGTGTCGCCCATCGCGGAGACCACGACAACCACCTGGTTGCCGTTCTTCTTGGCTTCCACGATCCGCTTGGCGACGCGCTTGATGCCCTCGGCATCGGCTACGGAGGAGCCTCCGTACTTCTGCACGACAAGGCCCACGTGCGCTCCTCGCTCAGTCCGTCTCTGTCCGCGATGTCCGCACATAGGTATGTACGGCGCGGTCGGCTCAGTCTATCGAGCGGCCGAATCTCCCTTCCGGGATACCGCATGGTGAGATGTCCCGCTCATGGCGTGATCACCCCGGTTTCCTGCGGAAACCACCGGCCACTCCGGGACGACGTACTCCGTCGGACGTCGTGCCCGAGCGGCTTCTGCCCGAGGAACGCTCCGGCCACGCGGAAAGTGCCCGGCATCACATTTTGCCGTCGAGCACCGCCCGCAGCGCGTCCGACCAGGCGGGCGCGGCGATACGGAGTTCGGGGCCCGAGGGGGCCGCCTTGGAGTCACGGACGTGGACGAGGTCGCAGTGGGCGACCTCGACGCAGTTGCCGCCCTCGCTGTCGCTGTAACTGGACTTGAACCAGGCCAGGGCGATCTCTACGCAGGCACCGCCCTCGGAGTCGCTGTAGCTGGATTTGGTCCAGTGCAGTTGGTCATTCATGGCGGTCCACCATCCGCTCGACGAAACAGGTCGACTCATCAGGGCCGAGGGCCTGCGCCCGGATCATGCTAAGCCGCTCCGACGCGCGGCTGACAGCCCCCGGTTCAGCCGTCAGTTCGCTGCCCAACTGGCCTTCCGCGTAAGCGAACCGTTCGTGGTCACGCGTTTCGAGCAGTACTACGGGTCCGAGCAGCGCGACCGCGCAGATCCGGTCGAACGGAAGCACCTGCATGGTGACGTTCCAGAAGCGGGACACCTCCAGCAGGCGACGCAACTGTTCCTTGTCTACCTGCGGGTTCCGCAGAGCCGCTTCGTAGAGCACGAAGCTGAGAGCCACCGGCGGTTTCCGCCCAGTGAGGATCTCCTGCCTCTCCAAGCGGGCGGCGACCCGCTCCTCCGCAGTCTCGTTGTCCAGCGGCGGCACGTGGTTCTGGATCAAGGCACGCGCGTACGCCTCGGTCTGCAACAAGCCAGGGACGTAAAGGGTGTCGTACCACCAGAGACTGATCGCCTCCTTCTCCCGCTCCATGAAGTCCTGGGCCCGTGCCGGGAACCGTTCGCGCAGCAAGTAGTCCTTCGCCGCGCTCAACAACCCCTCCGCGCGGCACAGTTCGTCCGCGACGTCCAGGACGCGCGGCGTCGGCATACGCACCCCCTGCTCCATGGACTTGATGGTGTCCGGGGAGTAGCACGCCGCCTCGGCGAGCTGCTCGCGGCTGATGTTCGCCTTCGTGCGCCAGCGTTTCATCTGGTTGCCGCTGTAGCGCCAGGCGACGGGCGGCTGGGAGTTGTTCTGGCCGGGCACGGCAACCACCTCCGACGGGTACGCCGGGGCGCGTATCCCCCGGGTCGCTACCGAGCGTAGAGAGGCGGGCGGCACAGTGTGACCATGACGGACACAATTCACCGGCCCGTGTGGGTCCCACCTTCCGGTCACCGGCTGCATGTGACCGGCGTCCACTTCGACGCCGTGCGGATCGAGGGGCTGCGCGGGGAACTGGTCGCCGACCATCTGATCGAGGCGACGGACGAGGACGCGGGGCCGATCGTGTGCGAGGCGGCGCGGGGGCGCTGGGTGTACTTCCTGCTCCCGCCCGGCACCGTACGGCGGTACGACTGGCCGGCCGGGGTACAGCAGCTCCCCTGCCGGGACGACCGCACGGTCACCTACATCGGCATCCCCGCGCTGGAAGGCAACACCTGGCCGCTGCGCTGGTACAGCGCGCCGACACCGACCGCGCCCCATGTGGACGCGGCGGCGCTGCACGGAGCCGTGGCCCGCCCGCGCCGGTGAGTGGCGCGGGGTGTCAGACGACCGGGCGCACGCCCAGCGGCTCGCCGATCTCCTCCGCCATGACCCGGCCCGCCTCCTCCGCGAGGATCTCGTCGCCGAGATCCTGGTCGGTGTCGAGGCCGTCCAGTTCCTCCAGGGGCTGGTTGAGGCGGACGTGGGCGACCAGGGACTGGAGGGCGCGCAGGGTGGCGGAGGCGGTGGAGCCCCAGTTGGAGAAGTAAGAGAACTGCCACCACCACAGGGCCTCGGTGGAGCGGCCCGCGCGGTAGTGGGCCATGCCGTGGCGCAGGTCGGTGATGACGTCCGCGAGGTCGTCCGAGATGCGGGCCGGGACCGGGGCCTTGCGGGGCTCGTAGGGGTCGAAGACCTCCGAGTAGACGTCCACCGGGTCCAGCATCCTGGCCAGGCGTTCGCGCAGTTCGTCGACGTCCGGCTCGGGGCCCGGGTCGGGCTCGTAGCGCTCCTCGGGGAGGAAGTCCTCGTGCGCACCGAGCCGGCCGCCGGCCAGCAGCAGCTGGGAGACCTCCAGGAGGAGGAACGGGACGGCCGAGTCCGGCTCGTCGCCCCGGGCGACCTCGGTGACGGCGACCAGGAAGCTCTCGATCTGGTCGGCGACCTGGACCGCGAAGTCGTCCGGGTTCTGGGTCTTGGAGTGCAGCGTGGCGTCAGACATCTAGGAGTCGTCTCCCCTCGAAGGCGCGGCCGAGGGTGACCTCGTCCGCGTATTCCAGGTCGCCGCCCACCGGGAGGCCGCTGGCCAGGCGGGTGACCTTGAGGCCCATGGGTTTGATCATCCGGGCGAGGTACGTGGCGGTGGCCTCACCCTCCAGGTTGGGGTCCGTGGCCAGGATCAGCTCGTTGACCGCGCCGTCCGCGAGCCGGGCGAGCAGCTCGCGGATGCGCAGATCGTCGGGGCCGACGCCCTCGATCGGGCTGATGGCGCCGCCCAGCACGTGGTACCGGCCGCGGAACTCGCGGGTGCGCTCGATGGCGACCACGTCCTTCGGCTCCTCCACCACGCAGATGACGGCCGGGTCGCGACGGGGGTCACGGCAGATGGCGCACTGCTCCTCCTGGGCGACGTTGCCGCACACCGCGCAGAAGCGGACCTTCGCCTTGACCTCGAGCAGCGCCTGCGCGAGGCGCCGTACGTCGGTCGGCTCCGCCTGGAGGATGTGGAAGGCGATCCGCTGCGCGCTCTTGGGACCGACGCCGGGTAGCCGCCCCAGCTCGTCGATGAGGTCCTGGACCACGCCTTCGTACAACGGATGTGCCTTTCCCGCGTGAACCCGGTACTGCGTGCGGTGCCGGGCTCGGTTCCTTGGTACGTACGGTAGTTGGCCGCCGTGCCACTTAGAAGGGACGTCGGAAAGACGTCAGAACGGCAGGCCGGGGATGCCGCCGCCGCCCAGTCCCTGGGCCAGCGGGCCGAGCTTCTGCTGCTGGAGGGTCTGCGCGTTCTCGTTGGCCGCCTGGACGGCCGCGACGACCAGGTCGGCGAGGGTCTCGGTGTCCTCCGGGTCCACCGCCTTCGGGTCGATCTTGAGCGCCCTGAGCTCGCCGGAACCGGTCACGGTCGCCTTCACCAGGCCGCCGCCCGACTGCCCGTCGACCTCCGTGCGCGCCAGTTCCTCCTGGGCCTGGGCGAGGTCCGCTTGCATCTTCTGGGCCTGCTGCAGCAACTGCTGCATGTTGGGCTGGCCACCACCGGGGATCACGATCAGCTCCTGTCGGGTACGGCACGTGCGCGCTTCCGCGCGGCTCGCTTTTCCTCTCGGCACGAGCCTACGTGCTCCCCGGCCCCTGCGCCCCGCCACTCTTTCGAGTGAAATCGAGGGGCGCCCTATACCTGACCAAGCCCCCCGTCCTGGCGGATAAGCGGCGAAACGCTCTCCATCGCCACTCATTGGGCGGTAGGAAGGGGGCCGGGGCCGTGCCGTCAGGAGGGAGTGCCGGGTGAGTCAGCCGGGAGTGCAGCCGGAGGGTCCGCGCCGGGGTGGCCGGGGCGAGGGGGACGGCCGGGGTGAAGGCAATGGCCGCGGCGAAGGGGGCGTCCGGGGCGGCGGGGGTGTGCGGCCGTGGCCGGTCGACCTTGCCGGGCGGCCGTTTCCGCAGGGTGACTGGGGGGAGCCGGCCGAACGGCTGCACGAGCTGTACCTGTGGGTGGAGCGCGGGGCGCTCGACACCGTCGCGTGGTACCTCGCCGACCGGGTCGGCAAGCGGCGGGCGGCGCGGGTGCTGCGGGGCGGGGCGGCGGCGGGGGGTGTGTGCGGGGCGGTGCTGCCGCTGCTCGACGTGACCGGGGTGGTCGGCGGGGCGGTGCCGTGGGCGTATCTCGCGCTGCTGCTCGGGGCGGCGTGCGTGGCCGGGGACCGGTTCTTCGGGGTGACGTCCGGGTGGATGCGGGACGTGGCGACGGCGCAGGCGGTGCAGCGGAGGTTGCGGGCGTTGCAGTTCGACTGGGCGGCGGAGAGTGTGCGGGAGGTGTTGGGGCCGGCGGAGGGGACTGCCGCGGAGGCGGCGGAGCGGTGTCTGGGGGTGTTGCGGGGGTTCGCCGAGGACGTGGGGGAGCTGGTGCGGGGGGAGACGGCGGGGTGGATGGTGGAGTTCCGGGGGGTGGGGGTCGCGTCCGTGCGGGGGGAGGTGGGGGTGGGTTCGTCCCGGGGCGACGCCCCGCCGGGGGTGGGTGTGCGCGCACCGTTGCCTCCGGCCCGCCCGCACATGCCACGCCAACGTCCGCCGGAGCCGCGGGGGTAGTTTTCCTCGCCCCCGCCGCCCCTACCCTTCCCCGCGCCCCTGATCAGGGGCGCGGGGAAGGGTAGGGGCGGCGGGGGCGAAAAACCTCCGGTCAGTCCTGGCGGGTGTACGTCAGGGAGTCGCCGTCGCTCGTTGTGCGGCGCAGGCGGCCGTCCGACTGGAGCGCCAGCTGCGTCGGATCCCCCGGCGTACAGGACGTCGCCGGCCGCCCCACCGTCACCTCCGACGGCCCGATCGACACCGGCCCACCCCCCACCGGCTCCGCCGCCAGCTCCGCCACGAACACGCAGTGATACGTCCCACTCCCCGCCGGCCCCTCCGCCGTGAGCGTCAGCACCTTCTCCCCCACCTTCCCCTGCCGCACGACCAGCTCCCGCGTACTGTGCCCGTTCGCGTTGTCGATGCTCGCCGTCCACGTCCCGACGTACCCCTCCGGAACCGCCCCGGGGGACGGCGACCCGGTCGTGGCGGACGCGGACGCCGACGCCGTACCCCCGTGCCCGCGTTTGCCGTCACCCCCGCCGTCACCCTCGCCCCGCATCACGGCCAGCACCGCCCCACCCGCGCCCAGCGCCACGACCACCGCCACGGCGACCAGCGCGAGGGTCCCCCGCCGACTCGCCCTCGGCGCGGGCACGGGGGCAGGCGCCGGCGCGGGCGGCGGCCCGAAGCCCGGGTACACCGGCGGGGGCGGCGCGGCAGACCCCGTCGGCCCCGGACTCTCCACCTCCAGCAACCGCACCGCGTGCCGCCCCAGCTGCGCCACCAGCGCCCCCGGCAGCCACGGTTCCCCCAGCCGCCCGTCGGCCAGCGTGTCCCCGGCCCCCGTGCGGGCCAGTACCTCCGCAGGTGAGGGCCGCCGCGCCGGGTCCTTGTGGAGGCAGTCCCGTACGAGACCGGCCAGTCCCTCCGGCACCTTCGCCAGGTCCGGCTCCTCCTGCGCGATGCGGAACATCAGCGCGTGCGCCCCGCTGTCCGCCGCGCCGAACGGGAGCTCTCCGGTGGCCGCGTAGGCGAGCAGCGAACCGAGGCAGAAGACGTCGCAGGCCGGGGTGATCCGGTCCTCGCGCACCTGTTCGGGCGCCATGAAGCCGGGCGAGCCGACCAGCGCGCCGGTGCGCGTGAGGCCCTCGTCGCCCGCCGTCTCCAGCGCCCGCGCGATGCCGAAGTCGATGACGCGCGGCCCGTCGATCGTGACGAGCACGTTGGACGGCTTGAGGTCGCGGTGGATGAGTCCGGCCGCGTGGATGTCGCGCAGGGCGCCCGCGAGCCCGGCCGCGAGGGAGCGCACGGAACTCTCCGGCAGCGGCCCGTAGTCGCGGCTGATGACGGATTCCAGGGACGGCCCGGCGACGTACCCGGTGGCCACCCACGGCACCTCGGCCTCGGTGTCGGCGTCCAGGACGGGCGCGGTCCAGTCCCCGCCGACCCGGCGCGCCGCCCCGACCTCCTGGCGGAACCGCGCGCGGAACTCCTCCCGCTCGGCCAGCTCCCGCCGTACGAGCTTCACGGCGACCGTGCGGCCCCGGTCGGACCGGGCCAGGTACACGTTCCCCATGCCCCCGGCGCCGAGCCGCGCCAGCAGCCGGTACCCCCCGATGACCTGCGGATCCCCCGCACCGAGCTGCTCCACCGCCGCACCGTCCTCCCCCGGGGCCGCCGCCCCCGTGCCTGCAACCCGGCCCGAGAATAGTGACCGGCGCGGTTCACGACCGCGCCGGGCCCGGACCCGGTTCCGTCTCGGTCCGGACCGTGACCAGGTCGGCACACTCTCCCGCCCCGGGCCGGACCGTGACCAGGCCGGCACACTCTCCCGCCCCGGGCCCGCGCGATCCCGCAGCACGGTCCGCCCCTCCCCGCAACCCGTGCAGCGTAAGGTGACGTGCTCGGAGAAAGGTGCGTGCCTCGCGCGTACGTACGTTTCGCGGACGCACGTCCCCCGCGCGCACCCCGCGCGCGACCTCAGCGCGGATGGGAGCGAGGCCAGCATGCCCGGCATCGGCGGCAACGGCGCCGTAACCCGCAGCACCCTGCGGCAGCAGCTCGCGGACGCGCTCCGCGACGAGGTGCTGGCCGGCCGGCTCCAGCCGGGGCAGGAGTTCACGGTGAAGGAGATCGCCGAGCAGTACGGCGTCTCGGCCACCCCGGTCCGCGAGGCGCTGGTCGACCTGTCCGCGCAGGGGCTGCTCGACGCGGTGCAGCACCGCGGCTTCGCGGTGCGCGCGTACTCCCTCGCGGACTACCGCGGCATGCTCCAGGCCCGCGCGCTGGTCACCGACGGCATCTTCCGCCGGCTCACCGCGACCGGCATCGACCTGGACGCCGAGCCCGGCGCGGCCGACGCGCTCGCCGGGGTGCGGCGGCGCGGCGAGGAGGCCCGGCGCGCGGCCGCCGCGGGCGACCTCGACGTGCTCATCGGCTACGACGTCCGCTTCTGGCGCGAGCTGGGCGGGCTGTGCGGCAATCCGTACCTGACGGACTTCCTGCACCGGCTGCGGGTGCAGACCTGGGCGTGCGCGGTGCAGCACCTGCGCCGGATCGCCGCCCCCGGGGGCCGGACGGAGCCCCCGGATCCCGACCGGCCCGCGGGGGCGTCCCCGCTGCGGGGGCTGCTCTGGGCCGGCCACACCGACCTCGTCGACGCGCTGGCCCGCCGCGACCCGGCCGGCGCGCACGCCGTCGTCACCGCGTACGACGCGCACTCCCTGGCCCTGCTGGAACGGCTGGCGGCCGTCGGATGAGCCGGACCGCCGCCCAGGACGTCATAGAGGACATGTCGGCCACCTCCATCGACCTGACGGTCGTCGTGCCCGCGTACAACGAGGAGCGGCGCCTGGCGCCCACGCTGGACGCGATCGTCACGTATCTGAGCAAGAGCGGCGGGGGCGGCGACGGGCGCCCGGACGCGTGGGAGGTGCTCGTCGTGGACGACGGCTCCACCGACGCCACCGGCGAGGTGGTGGCCGGGGCCGCCGCCCGCGATCCGCGCATACGGCTGCTGAGCAGCCCCGCCAACCGCGGCAAGGGGCACGCGCTGCGGCTCGGGGTGCTCGCCTCGCGCGGGCGCCGGGTGCTGGTCACGGACGCCGACCTGGCCGCGCCCATCGAGGAGCTGGACCGCCTGGAGGCCGCCCTCGCCGACGGCCACGCGGCCGCGATCGGCTCGCGGGCGACCGACGGCGCCACGATCGAACGCCACCAGCACCGGATACGGGAACTGCTCGGCCGGGCCGGGAACGTGCTGATACGCCGGGTCGCCGTCCCCGGCATCCGCGACACCCAGTGCGGCTTCAAGCTGTTCGACGGCGACCGCGCGCGCGAGGCGTTCGCCGCCTCCCGGCTCGACGGCTGGGGCATCGACGTGGAGATACTCCAGCACTTCCGGCGCTCCGGCTGGCCCGTCGCCGAGGTGCCGGTGCGCTGGGCGCACCAGCCCGGCTCGAAGGTGCGGCCCCTGGACTACGGCCGCATCCTCGCCGAGCTCGCCGTCCTGAAGGTGCGCGCGGTGCGCCCGGCCGACCTGCTGGTGCCGGTGCTGTTCCTGCTGCTGTCCTTCCTGCTGTACTCCGGCCGCTGGGCGGACCCGAACCACCGCTATCTGCCGGACTCGCTCCAGGACCAGAACCAGTGGGAGTGGTTCTTCGCGGTCACCGCCGACAACATCAGTCACTTGCGCAACCCGCTGTTCACCACCCTCCAGGGCTTTCCGGACGGCGTGAACCTCATGGCCAACACGGTCATGCTGGGGCTGAGCGTGCCGTTCGCGCCGCTCACCCTGTGGCTGGGGCCCGCGGTGTCGCTGGCGCTGGTGATGACGCTGGGGCTCGCCGCGACCGCGACCGCCTGGTACTGGCTGATCGTCAAACGGGTCGTACGGCACCGGGGCGCGGCCTTCGCCGGGGCGGCGCTGGCCACGTTCGCGCCGCCGATGGTCAGCCATGCCAACGCGCATCCCAACTTCGTCGTGCTGTTCATGATCCCGCTGATGATCGACCGGGCGCTGCGGCTGTGCGCGGGCACCCGTGTGGGGCGCGACGGGATCGTGCTCGGCGTGATGACGGCGTACCAGATCTATCTGGGCGAGGAGCCGCTGCTGCTCACCGCGCTGGGGCTCGTGCTGTTCGCGGGCGCCTACGCCGTCGTACGGCGGGACGTGGCGCGGGCGGTGTGGCGGCCGCTGGCGAAGGGGCTGGGGATCGCGGCGGCGGTCTGTCTGCCGCTGGTGTCGTTCGCGCTCTACTGGCAGTTCTTCGGGCCGCAGAGCTACAAGAGCGTGCTGCACGGCGACAACGCGGGCAACAGCCCGCTCGCCCTGATCGCCTTCGCCGAACGCTCACTGGCGGGCGACGCGGACCACGCGAACGCGCTGTCGCTCAACCCGACCGAGCAGAACGCCTTCTACGGCTGGCCGCTGGCGCTGCTCGCGCTCGGCATCGTCGTACGGCTGTGGGACAGGGCGCTGGTCAAGGCGCTGGCGGTGACGGCGGCCGGGGCGGCGCTGCTGTCGCTCGGGCCCGAGATGCGCCTCCCGCTCACGGACACCACGCTGCCGGGGCCGTGGAAGCTGCTCGCGCACCGGCCGCTGTTCGAGTCGGTGATCGAGGGGCGCGTGGCGATGGTGTGCGCGCCGGCGCTCGGCATGCTGCTCGCGCTGGCGTTGGAACGCCTCGCGCCGAAGCCGAAGCCGACGGCGACGGCGACGGCGACGGCCGGGTCCCGTTCCGGTGTCTTCACGGGCGCCCAGATCATCGGCCTGGCGGCCGTCGTCGCCGCGCTGCTGCCGATCGTTCCGGCGCCGCTGAAGACGGTTCCCCGGGAGAAGGTGCCGGCGTTCATCGCGGACGGCACCTACAAGTCGTACGTCGGTGCGGGAGAGACCCTGGTGCCGGTGCCGCTGCCCGACCCCGGGTACGCGGAGGCACTGCACTGGCAGACCGCCGCCGGCCTGGGCTTCAGGCTGCCGGGCGGCTACTTCAACGGCCCCTGGGGACCCGACCGCATCGGCATCTACGGCGCCGTCCCGCGCGCCACGTCCAACCTCTTCAGCGACGTCCGCAACAGCGGCACCGCGCCCAACCTGGAGATCGACAGCTGGCGGCGGCAGGCACGGGCCGACTTCGCCTACTGGAAGGCGGGCGTGCTGGTGCTGGCCCCGCAGGCGAACGACGAGGCGCTGCGCAAGACGGTGCAGGACCTCACCGGCGACCCGGGTACGTGGGTGGGCGGCGTGTGGGTGTGGGACCTGGACGGGAAGGGCACCATAACGACCCGGCCGGGCGGCGACGCCTGACCGGTACCGTACACCCGTTCGTTAGGCTTCCCACGGTCCCCCGTCCCCCTCCCCCACCTTGATCACGAGGAGCTCCCTGTTGGCCTGTGACCTCTGGCTGGTCCCGCTCGTCGACGTGCTGTGCCACACCCCGGACAACCCCTTCGCCGAGGAACTCGCGCTCTACGACAAGGCGCTCGCCGAGGCCGGGATGGGTCCGGTGCCGGTGTACCAGTACATGCCGGGACTGTCCGGGGACGTCGCCCCGGTCGCGGGCTTCGACTACGACGCCCTGCACTTCCTGCGCCGGGCGTATCTGCTCCAGGTGTGCGGGCTCGCGGTGACACCGGTGGACGAACTGGGCGGCGACTACGAGCAGTTGCTGGAGATGTTCGAGGCGAACGCCCAGCGCTCGCACCTGGTCTGGCACTACGACCACGCGGGCGCGTACGTGCCCGTGGAGTTCCCCGTTCCGCTGTCCAACGACGAACTCCTCGCCGGGGGCGGCCCGCTGGGCTCCTCGCACACCCTGCTGCGCGAACTGGAGGCGGTGGCCCCGGCGATCGGCATCGACCCGGCCAACCCCCCGGCCGCGCCGCAGCCCCCGGCGGGCCCCACGGACCTGGAGGAACCGGCCCCCGCGCCCCCGTACGACCCCAGCCCCTTCGCCCGCGAACGCCACGTCTGGCTCGGCCTGCACGCGGCGGCGACGCGAAGCCTGGCACAGGGTTCGATGATCGTCTTCAGCTAGGGCCTGTCTCTCGACTCCCGTCGTTCGCCCGGAGGGCGGGTCCGGCGGCGTCAGGCGGCACCGCCGTTGGCGTAGAGCACCTGGCCGTTGACCCAGCGTGCCGGGCCGGCGAGGAACGCCGTCACCTCGGCGATGTCCTCCGGCGTGCCCAGCCGCTCCATCGGGTTGAGCCCGGCGATGCGCCGGATGTCCTCCTCGCTCTTGCCCTCGAAGAACAGCGGGGTGGCCGTGGGGCCGGGGGCGACGGCGTTGACCGTGATGTCACGGCCGCGCAGCTCCCGGGCGAGGATGAGGGTCATCGCCTCCACCGCGCCCTTGGACGCCGCGTAGGGCCCGTAGGCCGGGAACTGCAGCCGCGTCAGGGAGCTGGAGAAGTTGACGATCGCCCCGCCGGAGCGGACCTGGCGGGCGGCGAGCTGGTTGACGACGAAGGTGCCGCGGACGTTGGTCCGCTGGATGCGGTCGAAGGTGTCCAGGTCCATCTGCGCGATCGGGGCGAGCGGCATGATGCCGGCCGTGTGCGCCAGGACGTCGATGCCGCCGAAGGTCTCGGTGGCGTGCCGGAACATCGCCGCCATCGCCTCGGGGTCGGCGACGTCGCCGCCGAACACCGTGGCCCGCCCGCCCGCGGCGGTGACGGCCCCGGCGACCTCCCGGGCCTTCGCCTCGTTCCCGCTGTAGTGCACGAGCACCGCCGTCCCGTCCGCCGCCAGGCGTTCGACGACGGCCCGGCCGATACCGCCCGATCCGCCGGTGACGACGGCGACGCGCGGGGTGGTCTGGTTCTCAGGCATGGGGGCTCCCAGGTATGTGGACTTGCCGTACACATAACCGTAGCCACATAAAGACGACCTGTCCATTAAACTGGCCGACACCGATCCGGAAGAAGGCCGGAGGAAGGCCGGAAGAAGGAGCGCACGCATGACGGACAAGCCCCTGAACACGCCCCCGCCCCGGCGCGGACGGGGGCGGCGGCCGGCGAAGGAGGTGCGCACGGGAGTGCTGCGGGCCGCCGCCGACCTGCTGCTGCACGAGGGGATCAAGGCGGTGACCTTCGACCGGGTCGCCACGACGGCGGGGTCCAGCAAGATGACCCTCTACAAGTGGTGGCCGTCGGCCGGAGCACTCGCGGCGGAGGCGTTCTTCGCCCACAGCGAGCAGCAGCTGGAGTTCCCGGACACCGGCGACATACGGGCCGACCTCACCTCCCAGCTGCGCGCGTTCGTACGGCTGGTGACACAGGGCAGCACGGGGACGGCCCTCGCGGGGCTGATCGGAGTGGCACAGACCGACCCGGAGCTCTCCGCGGCGTTCTCCCGGCACTACTCCGCGCCGCGCCGGGCGCTGGCACTGGCCGCGTTCGAGCGGGCCCGCGACCGCGGGCAGCTCCGCGCCGACATGGACCTCGGGATCCTCGTCGACCAGCTCTGGGGCGCCTGCTACAACCGCCTGCTCGTCCCCGACGCGCCCCTGGACGAGGAGTACGCCACCGCCCTGGTGAACAACGCGTTGGACGGGGCGGCGGCGCGGTGACGTCAGGCGCGGGCCTCGCTGTGCCGAAGCCGGTGACCGACGGGCGCTGCGGCCGTCGGTCACCGGCTCGGGGGCGGACTGGGCGGGCTAGATGAACGAGTTGATCTCGATCGTCTCGTCCCGCCCCGGGCCGACGCCGATCGCGGAGATCGGGGCGCCGGACATCTCCTCCAGCACCTTCACGTAGCCTTGCGCGTTCTTCGGCAGGTCGGCGAAGGACTTCGCCTTGGTGATGTCCTCCGACCAGCCGGGCAGCGTCTCGTAGATCGGCTTCGCGTGGTGGAAGTCGGACTGCGAGTACGGCAGTTCCTCGACGCGCCTGCCGTCGATCTCGTACGCCACGCAGACCGGGATCCGCTCCCAGCCGGTGAGGACGTCGAGCTTGGTGAGGAAGAAGTCGGTCAGGCCGTTGACGCGGGTCGCGTAGCGGGCGATGACCGCGTCGAACCAGCCGCAGCGGCGGTCGCGGCCGGTGGTGACGCCCCGCTCGCCGCCGATGCGGCGCAGCGCCTCGCCGTCCTCGTCGAACAGTTCGGTCGGGAACGGGCCGGCGCCGACACGGGTCGTGTACGCCTTGAGGATGCCGATGACCCGGGTGATCTTCGTGGGACCGACGCCGGTGCCGGTGCAGGCGCCGCCCGCGGTCGGGTTGGACGAGGTCACGAAGGGGTACGTGCCGTGGTCGATGTCCAGCAGCGTGCCCTGGCCGCCCTCGAAGAGGACGACCTTGCCGTCGTCGAGCGCGTCGTTCAGCACCAGGGTGGTGTCGGCGACGTACGGCTTGAGGCGGTCGGCGTGGGTGAGCAGCTCCGTGACGACCTGGTCGACGGCGATCGCGCGGCGGTTGTAGAGCTTGGTGAGGATCTGGTTCTTGACGTCGAGCGCCGCCTCGACCTTCTGGGTCAGGATCGACTCGTCGTACAGGTCCTGCACCCGGATGCCGACCCGGTTGATCTTGTCGGCGTAGGTCGGGCCGATGCCCCGGCCGGTGGTGCCGATCTTGCGCTTGCCGAGGAACCGCTCCGTCACCTTGTCGACGGTCACGTTGTACGGCGTGATGATGTGGGCGTTGCCGCTGATCAGGAGCTTGGACGTGTCGACGCCTCGCTCGTTCAGCCCGTTCAGCTCGGAGAACAGGACCGACGGGTCGACGACGACGCCGTTGCCGATGACCGGCGTGCACTCCGGGGTGAGGATTCCGGAAGGGAGGAGGTGGAGCGCGTACTTCTGGTCGCCCACGACGACCGTGTGGCCGGCGTTGTTGCCGCCCTGGTAACGCACCACGTAGTCCACGGAGCCACCGAGCAGGTCGGTCGCCTTTCCCTTGCCCTCGTCACCCCACTGAGCACCGAGCAGCACAAGTGCGGGCACGCGCGTACACCCCTTCCGGGCGGGGCATGTCCAAGGTCGGGGGCGTACGGGCACCACCATGTGCCGCGCACCCCGGCGACCTTCGTCGGCCGCGCACCGCCGGACCCGGATGCCCCGGTATAGACGAAGCCCCTGGCGCAATAGCGCAAGGGGCTCTTGCACAAAGATGCTACCCGAGGAAGCGAGGCATGGCCGAGGTGGCGACTACCGCGATGACTTCCGCGACCCCTTCCGCGACGTCCGAACAGCTTCTGGTGGTCGTGGACGCGGCCGCCCGGCACACCGACGGGGAGTCTGTACGGATCGCGAAGGACGTGCTCAGCGCGGGGGCGGCCACCAAGGTGTGCCTGCCGGACGGGCCGGAGGAGTTCGCCCGGGCGCTGCTGCGGCGGGGCCCGCGCCGCCCGGTGGTGGTGGGCGACGACCGGGCGCTGCTGCGGACGGTGGCCCTGCTGCACCGGCGGCGGGAACTGGCCGGATGCGCGGTGTCGGTGGTGCCGGTGGGCGGTCGGGTGGCGCTCGCCCGGTCGCTGGGGGTGCCGGGGGGCGCGGTGGCGGCGGCGCGGGCGGTCCTCGACGGGCGGGAGCGGCGCCTCGACCTGCTGGTGGACGACAGTGACGGGGTGGTGCTGGGCGGCGTGCGCATCCCCTCCGGGGCCGGGGCCGCCCCGGCGGACGGCGGCCCGGAGGACGGGTGGGGGCCGGAGGCGGGGCCGACGGGAGGTGCGGCGGGGCGCGCGGCGGTGGGCCGGCCGCGGCCCTGGCTGCGGACCTGCCGCTCCCTGGTGCGGACGCTGGCCGCCCGCCCGGCCCGGCCCGGCGGCGAGGGGCCGCAGCGGCTGCGGGTGGAGGTCGACGGCGAGACGGTGGTGGACCTGGACCAGCCGCTTCAGTCGGTGACGGTACGGCTCGGGGGCGCGGGCGGCCTGGTGGCGGTGGAGCTGCGCCCGGTGGCCCTGGGCGCGGCGGTGGAACCCCTGCGGGCGACGGGCCGCCGGGTCACGGTGTCCGGCGCCGACTTCCACTACGGCGCGGACACGGTCCCGTCCGGCCCCGTACGGACCCGGACGTGGGTGGCACGGGAGGGCGCGTGGGGGCTGACGTTGCCGGGAGGCGGGTGACGGCGCGGGCGCGCCGGGGGCGCTGACGGCGCGCCCGGGGCCCCGTGCGCGCCACCGCGCTGCCTCGGCCCGAGCCTCAGCCGACCTCCACGGTCAGGCCCTCCAGGCCGCGCATGACGAAGTTCGGCTTGCGGACCGGTTCCGCCGCGGGGCGCAGGGTGGGGGCGCGGGTCAGGAGGGCGGTCATGGAGGCCGCCAGTTCCATCCGGGCGAGGGGCGCGCCGATGCAGTAGTGGATGCCGGCGCTGAAGGAGATGTGCGGGTTGTCGCGGCGGGCGAGGTCCAGGGTCTCCGGGGCCTCGAACACCTCGGGGTCGTGGTTGGCCGACCCGAACAGCAGGGCGAGTTCCGCGCCCCTCGGGATCACCGTGCCGTCGATCTCGATCTCGTCGAGCACCCAGCGCTCGAACAGCTGGAGCGGGGTGTCGTAGCGCAGCAGCTCCTCGACGGCGGAGGGGACCAGGGAGTGGTCCGCGCGCAGGGCCGCCAGCTGCCCGGGGTGACGGAACAGGGCCCACCAGCCGTTGGCGGTGGCGTTGACCGTCGCCTCGTGGCCCGCGTTCAGCAGCAGGACGGCGGTGGAGATCATCTCCTGCTCGGTGAGCCGGTCGTCCTCGTCGTGGGCCGCGATCAGCCCCGAGATCAGATCCTCGCCGGGGTCCTTGCGGCGGGCCGCGATCAGACCGCGCAGATACTCGGAGAACTCCACCGACGCCCGCACCGCCCGCCGTGCCGTCTCCTCGGACGGGTTCAGCTCGTACATCCCGCAGATGTCGGCCGACCAGGGCCGCAGCGGGGCCCGGTCGGACTCCGGGATGCCGAGCATCTCGGCGATCACCGCGACCGGAAGCGGTTCGGCCACGTCCGTCAGCAGATCGCCGGCGCCCGCCGCCACCAGCCGGGCCACCAGCTCGTCCGCGAGCCCGTGCACATACGGGCGCAGCCGCTCCACCGTGCGCGGGGTGAACGCCTTCGACACCAGCCGCCGGATCCGGGTGTGGTCCGGCGGCTCCAGGTCGAGCATGCCGTGGTCGTTGAGCGTGTGGAACGGCTCGTGCTCCGGCGGGGGCGGGGTGCGGCCGAACTCCTCGTACGAGAAGCGGTGCAGATGCGTCCGGCCGAGCCGTCGGTCCCGCAGCAGCGCCGAGACGTCCGCGTGGTGCGGCACCAGCCACTGGCCGCTCGGCTCGTAGTACAGCACCCGGCCCCGGGCGCGCAGCTCGGCGAAGGCGGGGTACGGGTCGGCGACGAACCCCGGGTCCCAGGGGTCGAATGCCAGGTCGGACACAACGGCAGCCATGCGGCGACGCTAACCGAGCGGGACCCCGGCTGACCAGGCCCGGGTTCCGGCTGAGGAAGGTCCTGCCGTGCCGCCGCGTCAGCCCGGCGTGACCAGCCGGGCCTCGTAGGCGAAGACCGCCGCCTGCGTACGGTCGCGCAGCCCCAGCTTCACCAGGACCCGGCTCACATGCGTCTTGATCGTCGACTCGGCGACCACCAGCCGTCCCGCGATCTCCGCGTTGGACAGCCCCTGCGCGATCAGCACCAGCACCTCCGTCTCCCGCTCGGTCAGTTCCCCGTACGCGCCCCGGGCCACCGCCGGCAGCTTCGGGGCGTCGGCCAGCCGGGAGAACTCGGTGATCAGCCGCCGGGTCACCGAGGGCGCGAGCAGCGCCTCCCCCGCCGCCACCACTCGCACCCCGTCGGCCAGTTGCCGCGCCGAGGCGTCCTTGAGCAGGAACCCCGACGCCCCCGCCCGCAGCGCCTGGTACACGTACTCGTCCAGGTCGAACGTGGTCAGCACCAGCACCTTCGTCCGCCCGTCGGCCGCGACGATCTCCCGCGTCGCCTCGATGCCGTTCAGTTCCGGCATGCGGATGTCCATCAGCACCACGTCCGGGGCCAGCGCCCTGACCCGCTCCACCGCCTCCCTCCCGTTGACCGCCTCCCCGACGACCTCCATGTCCGGCATCGCGTTGAGCAGGACCGAGAAGCCCTCGCGCACCATCATCTGGTCGTCCGCGATCACGATCCGTATCGCGGGCCGGCCGCCCGCCGCCGCCCCGTCCGTCACGCGTCGTCCTCGGCGGCCGTGGTGACCGTGGCGACCGGCAGGAACACCGCCACCTCGTACCCCCCGTCATCGGCCGGGCCTGCCGTCATCTCCCCACCGAGCATGGTGACCCGCTCCCGCATCCCCGTGATGCCGTGCCCGGCGCCGGGCGAGGGCTTGACCAGGGACGGCTGCGGCGCCGGGCCGTTGACCACACGCAGCCCGAGTCCGCCGAGCACATACCCGATCTCCACCCGGGCGCCCGCCCCCGGCGCGTGCCGCAGACTGTTGCTCAGCGCCTCCTGCACGATCCGGTACGCCGACAGCTCCACGCCCTGCGGCAGCTCCCGCACCGCGCCCGTCACCACCTTCTCCACCGCGAGGCCGGCCTCCCGCACATTGGCGAGCAGCGCGTCCAGCTCGGCCAGGGTGGGCTGCGGGGCGTCCGGGGCCTCGTAGTCCTCCGCGCGGACGACACCGAGGACGCGCCGCAGCTCGGTCAGTGCCGCCACCGCGTTCTCCCGGATGGTGGCGAAGGCCTTCTCCAGCTCGGGCGGCGGGTCCTGGACCCGGTAGGGGGCGGCCTCGGCCTGGATGGCGACGACCGACATGTGGTGGGCGACCACGTCGTGCAGTTCCCGGGCGATGGTGGTGCGCTCCTCCAGCAGGGTGCGCCGGGAGCGCTCCTGCGCGGTCTGCGTCTGCTCGGCGGTGACCCGCCGCTCGGCGGTCCGGCGTATGTGCCAGACGGTGACCGCGAGGAGGAGGAAGGCGGCGATCACCAGCAGCGGCGCGGCGTTGGCGGCGTAGTGGTCCGCGCCGAAGAGCACCTCGACCGTCAGGCCGTAGACCGCGGTCAGCAGCCACATCCACCGCGCCGTGCGGGGGCTCGTGCGTATCGCCACGACGGTGAGCACCGTCAGATGGCAGACGAAGGAACCGGTCGCCCAGGGCCAGTCGCTCCAGGCGTCGACCAGCAGCCCGGCGAGCGGGGTCGCCGCCATGGACAGCCAGAAGGCGCCGACGGGCCGCACCAGGGTCAGCAGCACCGGTGCCAGCGCCAGGAAGGAGGCCAGCAGGGACGACGGCTGGTGGTCCTGCGTCTTGCCGGTGGCGAGCACCGCCAGCACGCCGGCCGCCACCACCAGGGCGTGCGGGATCCAGGTCGCGTACTCCTGGGCCCTGCCGGTCAGCCGGCCGGTCAGCGGGCCGTCGGTGCGCAGCCGCGGCAGCGGCCGGTAGGCGAAGGCGTCGTGGAAGAGGTCCTGCCGCAGTCCGCGCAAGATGCCTGCGGCCATCTGGAGTTCCGGGCTGTGCGGCGCGGCACCGCTCCCCGGTGGGATCACTCGCGTCTGGGTCGTCTCGGTCACGTGAAAGACGGTAGGCGGAGGGCGGGGTCACCGTCGTCACCACCGGGAGGGGTTCCCGGGCCTCCCTCTCAAGTACTACGGGGTGGAGAGCGAGGGGAAGTCCTCGGCGGCAGATCAGTACCCGGAGGGGCGGACCACGCCCGACTCGAAGGCGTACACCGCCGCCTGCGTGCGGTCGCGCAGGCCGAGCTTCACCAGGATGCGGCCCACGTGCGTCTTCACCGTCTGCTCGGCCACGCAGAGCCGCTCGGCGATCTCCGCGTTGGACAGCCCCTGCGCGATCAGGGCGAGGACCTCCGTCTCCCGCTCGGTCAGGGAGCCGACGCGTTCCTTCAGCGGGGCGCGGGGCCCGGACCGCAGGCGCGTGAACTCGGCGATGAGCTTGCGCGTGACCACCGGCGCGAGCAGGCTGTCGCCCGCCGCCACCACCCGTACCGCCTCCGCCAGCTGGTCGGCGGAGGCGTCCTTGAGCAGGAACCCGGAGGCGCCGGCGCGCAGCGCGTCGTACACGTACTCGTCGAGGTCGAAGGTGGTCAGCACCAGCACCTTGGTGCCGGGGACGGAGCGGGTGACCCGCTCGGTGGCGTCGATGCCGCCGAGCCGGGGCATGCGGATGTCCATCAGCACGACGTCCGGGGCGAGTTCGGCCGTCTTCTCCACCGCGTCCAGGCCGTCCACCGCCTGGCCGACGACCTCGATGTCGGGCTGGGCGTTGAGCAGCACCGTGAAGCCCTGGCGGACCATCATCTGGTCGTCGGCGATCATGACGCGGATCGTGCTGCTCGTCATCGGCTCCCTCTCCCGGTGGCTCTGCCGGTGTCCTTGCCCGCGGCCTTCCCCATGGCCCTGCCCGTGCTCCCGCCCGCCGCCTCCGCCGCGGTGTCCGCCACGGAGCCGCCGGCCGGGCCGGGCAGGAACGCCTCCACGAGGAAACCGCCCTGCGGGGTCACGGTCGCGATCAGGGTGCCACCCAGCATCGTGGTCCGCTCCCGCATTCCCAGCAGTCCGTGTCCGGCGCCCGGGGACGGCGGGGCGGCCCGGGTGGGACGCGAGTTGACGACCCGCACCTGCAACCCCTCGGGCTGGTGGTCGAGTTCGACCACGACCCGGGAACCCGGCGCGTGCCGCAGCGCGTTGCTGAGCCCCTCCTGCACGATCCGGTACGCCGACAGCTCCACGCCCGGCGGCAGCGGCCGGCGTCGCCCGGTCACCCCCGTGCTCACCGCCAGACCGGCGGCGCGGATGTTGTCCACCAGCGCGCCCACGTCGTCGAGGGTGGGCTGCGGGGCGTCGGGGGCCGTACCGCCGCCGGTGCCGAAGCCGTGGGCGTCGCCCGGGTGTTCCGAGCGCAGCAATCCCAGCACCCGGCGCAGTTCGGTGAGGGCCTCCAGGGCGTTGCCTCGGATGCCCTCCGCGTTCTCCCTGAGCTCGGCGGAGGGGTTCTCCACCAGATGCGGGACGACCTGGGCCTGTATGGAGATCACCGACATGTGGTGGGCGACCACGTCGTGCAGTTCGCGGGCGATGCGGCTGCGCTCCTCCAGTACCGTGCGGCGGGCCCGTTCCTCGGCGGTGAGCGTGGCCTGTTCGACCAGCTGCGTCCGGGCCACCCGGCGGCCGCGCAGGGCGGTGCCGAGCAGCGCGACCGTGGCGAACACCACCACCGCCAGCAGCCCCGTCGCCGAGTAGACCGACGCCCCCTGTATCCCCTCGATGAGGTACGTCATCAGCGCGGTCAGCACCAGCACCTCGCCGGAGACCCGGCCGGGCGCCCGCAGCGCGAGCAGCAGCAGCACGAGGGCGTGCCCCGCTATCGCCACCGGGGTCCACGGCCAGGGCGCGTGGTACCCCGAGCCGGGCAGCATGACCGAGGACGGGCCCGAACGGACGGCCTCGGCGGTGACGAGCGTGACCGCCAGCGACAGCCACCAGGCGGGCACGGGACGCCACAGCGCCATCACCACCGCCACGCCCTGCAGAATGCCGAGCGACGTACCGAACGCGGAGGTCAACCGGTAGCTGTCGGTCAGCAGCGCCACGGAGGCGAGCGCCAGATAGACGGCGAGCACGATCACCACGCCGTGCGGGAACCGGCGCAGGAAACGCGGGCGCGCCATCGGCGGCAACGGGTCGGCGGCGAATCCGCCCAGGTCCGCGATCAGCGTGCGCCCCCAGCGGCGGGCCCGCGCCAGGGCCCGCTCGGAGAAGGCACGGCCCGCCTCGTCGGCCCCGTCGCGCGGATCCCCCCGGCCCGGCCGGCCCGCTTCGTCGACGTACTGCTCCTCGCCCATTCGGTTCACTCTAGGCATGGTCGGACGCTCCTCGTGTGCGGTGGCCGGGGCGGTGGACGAGAACCACGCGCGAGCCCCCGCCGCCGTTCCGTCCCTTCGGGCGCGCGCGGTGCGGATCCTGTTCGCGGTGGCGGAACGCCGTCCAGCACAGGACCAGTACGCAGCCGAAGACCGGCAGCCAGGCGAGCCGGAACGCGACCCAGCCCAGTGCGTCGGGCCTGGTGTGCAGTCCGGGGAGCCGGCCCGCGAGCAGTCCGAGAGCCGTGGTCGCCATCAGTGACGTCTGGTGCCAGAGGAATATCGTCATCGCCGACAGGTTCACCAGCGTCACCCCCGCCCAGGCCAGGGGCCGCCGCATCATTGCGCGCAGCCGGTCCCGCAGCAGCAGCGCCAGCCCGCACTGTGCCAGGCCGAAGGTGACCGCCGCCAGGGTCGGCGGATCGAGGTTGGACACCGCCGCGCCCGGCACTCCGACCATCGACGCCGGATACCCCGCCCACAGCACCAGCCCCGCCGTCGCCGCCGTGCCCCCGGCCAGCAGCGCCACGGCCGCGCGCCGGCCCGCCAGCTCCCCGCGGGTCCAGGCCGCGCCCAGCGCGTAGGGCACCAGCCACCCCGCCGGCAGGTTCACCCAGCCCAGCCAGGAGGGTCCGCCGAGACCGAAGCGCACCAGATCCACATGGAGGACGACGGCGAGCGGCCACAGCGGGTTCAGCCGGGCCAGCAGCGGGGTCGCCGCGGTCAGCGCGGCGAGGACCAGCAGGAACCACAGCGGGGACAGCGCCAGCTTCACCAGGGTGCGCACCGTGCCCGCGTCGGCGCCGGTAAGCAGCAGGGCGACGGCGGCGACCGTCCACAGCGCGAGCAGGGCCGCCACGGGACGGAACAGCCGCCGCAGCCGGACACCCACCCAGCACCCGTACGGCACTCCCCGGGCGCGGGCGGACGCCTGGCTCCGCGTCGCCACGTGCCCGCCGACCAGGAAGAAGACCGCGAGCGTCTGGAACACCCAGGAGACCGGGGCCAGCCGGGGCATGGACCCCAGGGGGCTCGCCGTGCGCAGCGCACCGCCGTCGGCGACGAGCGCGGTCACCAGCCAGTGGCCCAGCACCACGCCGAGTATCGCGAGGGCCCGCAGTGCGTCGACCGCACGGTCCCGCTCCGCGGGGGTGCCGGCCTCGACCCGGGCGGCGGCGGTGCGGAGCCGTGTCGTGAGCGACGGGGAGTCAGCCACGGCTCACCTCCGTCGTCTCGCCGAGGACGATGTGCGCGAGGTTGTCCAGGGACGTCGAGCCGGGGCGGAAGTAGTCGCTGTGGCCGCCGTCCCCCGCCGCGAAGACCCGGGCGCCGAACTCCGGGGAGACCGGGTCCGTGCCGAAGCCGACCGTCGTGCCGAAGAGGTCGGCGCGCAGGTGGGGCACGTGGGCGATCCAGTCGTCGGCGCCGCGGGCCGCCCACACCCGGGCACGGGTGCCCAGGTCGGCTACGGAGTCCGCGCCGGTGCCGGGGCTGCCGACCAGCGCGATGTCGTCGGCGTCCACGTGTCCGGCGGCGCGGGCGCACACGACCGTGCCGTAGGAGTGGCAGAGGAGGGAGACGTGAGGGGTGCGGCCGGCCGCCACGGTGTGCAGCGTGCGTATGAACGTGCGGAGTTGCCCGGCTCCTTCGTCGGCGCGGGTGGTGGTGAGGGTGGTGGTGCTGAACGTTCTCGGGGCGGCGTAGCCGAGCCAGGCGACCACCGCCGTGCGCGACCGGGGAAGCCGGTCGCGCAGTGCGAGTGCCGTCGCCCGGAAGCGGTCGTAGGTGTCGAGCGTGGTGTCGGAGCCGGGGACCAGGACCGCGACGCGGTCGGCCCTCGCCAGGTTGCCGAACACCTCCACGGCACGGCCGGAGTCCCGGCCGTCGAAGGTGAGGAGGTGCCGGGACGGGGAGGCCAGCGCGCGGTCGTCCGCCGCGCGGTGGCGGTCGCCGTGCGCCTCGGCCATGCGGGCCGCCGTGGCGGCGTTGGCGCGGTTGGCCGCGTAGGTGGCGGCCGTGGTGGCCGCCGTGAGCGGGGGGAGGGTGGCGGGGGCCGGCGCGGGGGTGTGCGGGCGGGCCGCGGCGGAGAGGGGGGCGACGAGGGCGGTGGTGAGCAGTGCGGTGAGGGTGGCGCGGCGTAGGCGGTGCCGTGCGCGATGCCAGGGGCGGCTCCATGGGTGGCGCCGGGGGTGGTGGGTGGTCATGCGGGTGAAGTTACTGAGCGTGAGGGGGCGTTGGCGTCCCGCTGGGGAGCTCAGTTGGGGGGTAGCTCTCAGGTATTACAGGTATTACGGGGTGGGTGGGATATGGGGTGAGTGGGGGGCTTTGGGGCGGTGGTGAGTGGGGGGCTTTGCGTTGTGGGGTGAGTGCGGGTGGGTTGTGGCTGGTCGCGCACTCGCGGCAAAGCCGCGCGACCAGCCACAGCCCCGCGCCCTCCGCGGAGCGCGGTCCTCACCAAGCCAGTTGGGCGATCTCCTCCGCCACCACCGCGCAGGCGTCCGCCGAGGGGTCGATCAGGGGGAAGTGGCCGACCTCCTCCAGGAGCGTCAGGCCCACCATTTCGCCCGCCTTGGCCGCCGCGTCCGCGTAGGACTCCGCGACCGCCTGGGGGACGACGACGTCCGTGCGGCCCTGTACCAGCGTGGTCGCGATGCCGGTCGGCAGCAGCAGGGCCGGGTCCGCGTACGGGCGGCGCAGGGCGAAGTGCTCGTCGCCGCCGAGCAGTTGGCGGGCGGCGCCCTCGCACACCGACAGCTTCTCGGCGACCTCCAGGTCGGCCACCGGGGCGAGCGCGACCACCCCGCGCAGCGGGGCCGGCCGGTCGGTGCGCCAGGCGGCGTCGGCGGGCAGGACGTGCCGGGCCGCGGCCCACAGGGCGAGGTGGCCGCCCGCCGAGTGGCCGGTCAGGACCGTGCGGCGGACGTCCGCCTGCGGGAGGGCCTCGCCGGCGAGCGCGGGCAGCGCGTCCAGTGCCGCCGCCACGTCGTCGAACGTCTCCGGCCACCGCCCGGCGACCGGCGTCGCCCCGGCCCCCGATCCCTCCGACCCGTCCGACCCGTCCGCCCCGTCCGACCCGTCCGCCCCGTCCGTCCCGTCCGACCCGTCCGCGGGGGACGAGACCGGCGCGTCCGTCTCCCCGCGCCGGTACTCCACGTTCGCCACGGCGAAACCGCGACGGGCCAGGAAGTCCGCGAACGGCGTGACGTGCCGGCGGTCGTACCGGGACCGCCAGGCCCCGCCGTGCAGCACCACCACGAGCGGCGCGGACCCCGCCGCCCCGGTCCCGGCCTCCGCCCCGGACAGGACATTTCCGGCCATGTCACGTGGCGCGTAGAAATCGATCACCTGATCGGGGTGAGCGCCGTACGCGGCCGTGGCGTCCGGGGCGACGTGCGGATGTGAGAAGGCGGACGCCTCTTCGGCGGCGTCGCGGGCAGCGGCGGCGGCCTGGTCCGGCATGGTCCAACCTCTCAGCGGCGGTGCGGAATTGGGCTGACGGTGGCCGGTGGGTTTCCGGCCGATGGCCGGGACGGTATCAGCCCGGTGACGTGCGCCCGCACCCGGATGTCACGCTGGGTGAGAGGGGGGCGGTTCCGCCGCGTCCGCCTCCGCCACGACCTCCGCCAGCACCCGGGCCGCCCGCTCCACATCGGCGAAGCCGAGGTACAGCGGGGTGAACCCGAAGCGCAGGACGTCCGGGGCGCGGAAGTCGCCGACCACACCCCGGGCGATCAGCCGCCGCATCACCTCCTCCGCGTCCGGGCAGCGCAGCGCCACCTGGCTGCCGCGCTCCGTGTGCGCGGCCGGGGTCACGGACTCCACCCGGCCCGCCGGCAGATACGTTCCGACGCAGCGCAGGAAGAAGTCCGTCAACGCCAGCGACTTGGCGCGCACCGCCTCGATCCGCACCCCCTCCCACACGTCCAGCGCCGCCTCCAGGGCGAGCATGGACAGGATGTCGGGGGTGCCGACCCGGCCGCGCAGGGCACCGGGCGCCGGCTCGTACTCCGGCCGCATCCCGAACGGACGTACGTGCGAGTTCCAGCCGGGCAGCGGCGAGTCGAAGCGTTCCTGGAGCTCCCGGCGGACGTACAGGAACGCCGGTGCGCCCGGCCCGCCGTTGAGGAACTTGTACGTGCAGCCGACCGCGAGGTCCACGCCGTGCGCGTCGAGGCCGACCGGCAGCGCGCCCGCGCTGTGGCACAGGTCCCAGACGGCGACCGCGCCCGCCGCGTGCACGGCGGCGGTCAGCGCCGGCAGGTCGTGCAGCCGGCCGGTGCGGTAGTCGACGTGGTTCAGCAGCACCGCGGCCGTGCGGTCGCCGCCCTCGCCGAGAGCCGCGGGGACGTCGGCCGGGGCGACCGGGCGGAGGGTGCAGCCGGTCAGCCGGGCGGCGGACGCGGCGATGTAGCCGTCGGTGGGGAAGGTGGTGGCGTCCACCAGGATCTCGTCCCGGTCCCGGTCCCGGTCCCGGTTCCGGTCCCGCTCCTGGTCCCTGTCCGCGGCCGCGCCGCGGCCGGCGCCGCCCCGCGCCAGCCGTACCGCTCCCACCAGCGCCTTGAAGACGTTCACGCTGGTCGAGTCGCCCACCACGATCTGGCCGGGTGCCGCACCCACCAGCGGGGCGATCCGGTCGCCGACCCGCTCCGGCGCCGTCCACCAGCCGCTCTCCTCCCAGGAGCGGATCCGCAGCGCGCCCCACTCCCGGCGTACGACGTCGTCGACGCGCTCGGCGACGCCGACGGGGAGCGCGCCGAGCGAGTTGCCGTCGAGATAGACGGCGGCGCCGCCCGGCGTCCCGTCGGGGGTTTCGAGGACGAACCTGGCGCGCAGGGGGGCCAGTTCGTCCTCGGCGTCCAGCTTCTCGGCGCGCGCGGACAGCTCGGACCCGGCTTGCTCGGACACCGCGGACTCAGACATGGGACCTCGCCGTCCACAGCTCGGGGAAGACGTTGTGGCGCGCGCGCTTCTCCAGCCAGGCGACGCCTGCCGAGCCGCCCGTGCCGGCCTTGGCGCCCATGGCGCGCCGGGTGGCGACGAGGTGGTCGTTGCGCCAGCGCCACACCAGCTCGGCGACATCGGTCAGCGTCTCGCCGAGGCGGGCGAGCTCGTCCTCCGGGTCGCCCGCGTAGACGGCCGTCCAGGCCTGCTCGACCTCGGCGGACGGCTCGTAGCGCAGCGACACGCCACGGTGGAGCACGGACTCCGGGATCGCGTGGCCCCGGCGGGCCAGCAACCGCACCACCTCGTCGTAGAGGCTCGGCTCGTGCAGCGCCTTCTCCAGCTCGGCGTGGACGCGGGGCGCGCCCCGGTGCGGGACCAGCAGGGACGCGGACTTCTCGCCGAGCAGGAACTCCAGGCGCCGGTACATCGCCGACTGGAAGCCGGAGCCCTCGCCGAGGGCGGAACGGTACGAGTTGAACTGCGCCGGGGTGAGGTGCGCGAGCGGGGTCCAGGAGGCGTTGAGCGCCTCCAGCTCCCGTATCGAACGCTTGAGCGCGGCGATCGCGGTGGGGACGTCGTCCGCGCTGCGCAGGGCGTGCGCGGCGGTCTCCCACTCGTGGACGATCACCGTGAACCACAGCTCCATGACCTGGGTCGTGACCAGGAAGACCATCTCGCCGGGGTCCTCGGAGAGGGGGTGCTGGAGGTGGGTGAGCACGTCGGCCCGGACGTAGTCCTCGTAGGGGGTCGTGCCGTCGAAGTCGAGATGCGGGGTCTCGGGCTCGTGGGGCTCGTGAGCCGGTTGGGACATCGCTGTCTCCTGTGTTGCTCCGGGTAGCGGTCCGCCCCTGCCGATGCCGGCACGGGGGCCCCGGTCCCCAACGGCATCCTCCGCAATCGGCCGGGGGCTCGCAAGGTGCCGAAGATCCGCGAGGTCCGCCCGCGCATGTGCGGGGGCGGACCCTTTGTACGGGTCAGCCCAGCGTCTTCGCCGCCGTCTCCGAGGAGTCCTTCAGGAACTGGCTGCAGCGCTCGTACTCCTCCCGCTCGCCGATCGACTCGGCGGCGCGGGCGAGGGCGTGCAGGGCGCGCAGGAAGCCGCGGTTCGGCTCGTGCTCCCAGGGCACCGGGCCGTGCCCCTTCCAGCCGCTGCGGCGCAGCGCGTCGAGGCCGCGGTGGTAGCCCGTACGGGCGTAGGCGTACGACTCGACGACGCTGCCGCGCTCGAAGGCCTCGTCGGCGAGGCGGGCCCAGGCGAGGGAGGACGTGGGGTACTTGGCGGCGACGTCGGCGGGGGAGGTGCCGGTGGCGAGCAGCTCGCGGGGCTCCGGGTCGTCGGGGAGGTGGGTCGGGGGCGGGCCCCCGAGGAGGTTCTCGTGAATGGACATGCCTCACAGTCTGCGGGACGCAGCCCTCCGGGGGTGAGCGGGGAGGGGGTGAGCGGGGAGGGGGTGAGCGGGGAGGGGGTGACTGTGGGGCTTGGGGTGCCCCCTGGCTTTGGCCGCTTCTAGCTCGGGGGGTTGTCGATCGCGGGCGGGTGCGGGTCGTGCCGTGGTTGCTCGCGCCGTTCCTCGCGCTCCTTGTGGGGCGCCGGTGGTTCCAAGGGCGGCGTGGTGACGTTGCCGTGGTGGGTGCATTCGGGGTGGGCGCAGTCGGCGGGCGGCCGGCGGATCGTGGCGGCGGCCAGCAGCGCGCCCGCCGCGAGGACGGCGGCGCAGATCGGCATGGCGTGGCCGAACGCCGTGTCGAAGGCGTCGGGCGAGCGGTAGGCCTCGTCGTCCATGCCGGTCAGCAGGGGCAGGGCCGCCACCGCCACGAGGCCGGCGGCGCGGGCGGCCGCGTTGTTGATGCCGCTCGCCAGGCCGGCCCGGCCGGCGTCCACGGACGCCAGGACCGTCGCCGTCAGGGGTGCCACCAGGGTGACCATGCCGGCGCCCATCACCAGCAGCGCGGGCAGCACGTCGGTGAGGTACGCCGCGTCCTTCCCCACCCGCAGCATCAGCAGCATCGCGGCCGCGCACAGCAGCGGGCCGACGGTGAGCGGGAGCCGCGGGCCGATCCGCTCCGCCAGCGCGCCGGAGCGGGCCGAGAAGAGCAGCATCAGGGCGGTCGTGGGCAGCATGGCCGTGCCGGCCTTCAGCGGTGAGTAGCCGGAGACCACCTGGAGTTGCAGTGCGGTCAGGAAGAAGAAGCCGCCGAAGGCGGCGTACACGCACAGCGTCACCAGGTTGACGGCGGTGAACTGGCGCGAGGCGAAGATCGACGGCGGCATCATCGGGTCCGGGGCGCGTCGTTCGACGTGGAGGAAGCCGATGCCCGCCGCCACGCCCGCGAGGGCGGTGAGCGCGACGGTCAGGGAGCCCTGGCGGGCCTCGACGAGGGCGTACGTCACCAGGGCGAGCGCGAGGGCGCCGAGGGTGGCGCCGAGCAGGTCGAAGCGGCCGTGGGCGCGCTCGTCGGAGGACTCCGGGACGTGCCGCAGGGCGACCGGGACGCAGATCAGGGCGAGGGGGACGTTGAGCAGGAACACCCAGCGCCAGCCGGGGCCGTTGACCAGCCAGCCGCCGAGGAACGGGCCGACGGCGGCGCCGATGCCGCCGAAGCCGGACCAGATGCCGACCGCCCGCGCGCGGTCCTCCGGGGGGAAGGAGGCCTGGATGAGGGCGAGCGAGCCGGGGGTGAGGAGGGCGCCGCCGATGCCCTGGAGGGCGCGGGCGGCGATGAGGATGCCGGGGGTGGGGGCGAGGCCGCACGCGAGGGAGGCGGTGGCGAACCACGTCACGCCGAGGACGAAGACGCGGCGGCGGCCGTATCTGTCGCCCAGGGAGCCGCCGAGGAGGATGAGGGCGGCGAGGGTGAGGAGGTAGGCGTTGACGGTCCACTGGAGGGCGGTGAGGGGGGCGTTCAGGTCGCGGCCGATGCGGGGGAGGGCGACGTTGACGACGGTGCTGTCCAGGAGGGCCATGCTGGAGCCGAGGACGGTGGTGAGGAGGATCCAGCGGGCGGTGGAGGTGGGGAGGGGGGTGCCGGGGGGTGCGGCCATGGGGGGATCATCCCGCAGGGGCGGGGGTGGCACCAGACGGCTCCGCCGGGGTGCGGTTGTCGGCGCCGGCCGGGGGTTCGGCTCCGTCGGGGGGCGCGGGAGAGCTCGGGTGGGTGGGGTCGTTCGGCGAGTGCGGGTGGGTGGGGGGGTTCTCGCGCAGTTCCCCGCGCCCCTGAAGGCAGGGGCGCGGGGGACTTTCACGGGTGCTGGTGTGCTGTTACTTGATCTTCGTGCCCGTGGAGCGGAGGTGGCCGCAGGCTGTTACCACTCGCTGGGACATGCCGGCCTCGGCGAGCTTGCCCCAGGTCCGGGGGTCGTAGGTCTTCTTGGAGCCGACCTCGCCGTCGACCTTGAGGACGCCGTCGTAGTTCCTGAACACGTGGTCGACGACGGGGCGCGTGAAGGCGTACTGCGTGTCCGTGTCGATGTTCATCTTCACCACGCCGTTCTCCAGCGCCGTGCGGATCTCCTCCTCCGTGGAGCCGGAGCCGCCGTGGAAGACGAAGTCGAAGGGCTGGCTGCCGGCCGGCCGGCCGTACTTCGCGGCCACGCCCTCGTTCAGCTCCTTCAGCAGCTCCGGGCGGAGCACGACGTTGCCCGGCTTGTACACGCCGTGCACGTTGCCGAAGGACGCGGCCAGCAGGTAGCGGCCCTTCTCGCCCAGGCCGAGGGCCTCGGCGGTGCGGGTCACGTCGTCGACCGTCGTGTAGAGGGAGTCGTTGATCTCGTGCGAGACGCCGTCCTCCTCGCCGCCGGTCGGGGTGATCTCGACCTCGAGGATGATCTTCGCGGCGGCGGCGCGGCCCAGCAGCTCCTGCGCGATGGCGAGGTTGTCGGCCAGCGTCTCGGCCGAGCCGTCCCACATGTGGGACTGGAACAGCGGGTTGCGGCCGGCCTTGACCCGCTCCTCCGACACCGCGAGCAGCGGCCGCACGTACCCGTCGAGCTTGTCCTTCGGGCAGTGGTCGGTGTGCAGCGCGATGTTCACGTCGTACTTCTCGGCGACGATGTGCGCGAACTCGGCCAGGGCGACCGCGCCGGTCACCATGTCCTTGTTGTGCTGGCCGCCGAGGAACTCCGCGCCGCCCGTGGAGATCTGGACGATGCCGTCGCTCTCCGCCTCCGCGAAGCCGCGCAGCGCCGCGTGCAGGGTCTGGGACGAGGTCACGTTGATGGCCGGGTAGGCGAACTTGCCTGCCTTCGCCCGGTCGAGCATCTCGTTGTAGACCTCGGGGGTTGCGATGGGCATCTGTCCGCTCCTTGTGATGTACGGGATGCGTTCTGCGTACTTACGACCCTGACCTAGGGGGTGACGTCATCGTCGGCCCCATCCTTCCAGACTCGGCCCGATGCGACGGACACCCTGTCCAGCCTGTGGATAACCGGGTCGGTGCGGGCTCGGCGCGGGGCCGGTGCGGGACGGGCGCGGGGCTAGTCCAGGCCCAGTTCGTCCTTGCCGTACGCGTACAGGTACGGCACTCCGGCGCCCTCACGGATCTTCTCGTCGGCGCCCGTGGCGCGGTCGACGATGGTGGCGACGGCGACGACCTCGGCGCCGGCCTCCCGCACCGCCTCCACGGCGGTGAGCGGCGAACCGCCGGTGGTGGAGGTGTCCTCGACGACCAGGACCCGGCGGCCCCTGATGTCCGGCCCCTCGACCCGGCGCTGCATGCCGTGCGCCTTGGCCGCCTTGCGGACGACGAACGCGTCCAGGCGCCGGCCGCGCGCGGCGGCGGCGTGCAGCATCGCGCCGGCGACCGGGTCGGCGCCCATCGTGAGGCCGCCGACGGCGTCGTACTCCAGACCCTCGGTCAGGTCGAGCAGCACCTGGCCGACCAGCGGCGCGGCCTCGCCGTCGAGGGTGACGCGGCGCAGGTCGACGTAGTAGTCGGCCTCCAGGCCGGAGGAGAGGGTCACCTTGCCGTGCACCACGGCCTTGTCCTTGATCTGCCGCAGCAGCGCGCCGCGCACGTCGTCCGTCATCATGGCGCTCAGCTTATGCGGGGCGCCAGGTCCAGGTGGTGGCGGCTTCCAGCGGCTCGATGGGGGTGACCAGGCGCGGAAGCGTGTTGAGACCGTTGGGCGGGCCGGTCTGCGGCTCCACGCACACGGCCTCCTCCTGCTCGTCGTAGACGACGACCCACTTCTCGCGGGACGCGACCGTCAGCTGGAGCCTGCCGGGCCAGGTGAGGGTGACGTCGACGCCGTCGGGCATGCCGAAGCAGTCGTCCCAGGGGCCGGGGCGGGGGTCGACGCGGTTGCCGGTGGGGAGGTGGTCGTCGCCGCGTTCCTCCTGCCAGGCGGGGGTGAAGTCGAGGCGGACGTCGGAGCCGTCGAGGGTGCGGCGGAACCAGGGGTGCCAGCCGATCTGGGCGGGGAAGGAGTCGCCGTACGTCTCCACGGACATGGCGAGGGTGAGGGACTCCTCGGTGAGGGTGACGACCTGGGTGACGCGGCCGGGGTAGGGCCACGGGTCGGTGAGGTCGTAGGTCAGGACGGCCTCGGTGGGGGTGGTGCGGGCGGTGGTCCAGGGTTCGGTGCGGGCGGTGCCGTGGATGGCGTGCGGTGGGGAGTTGAGGGGGAGTTGGTGGACGGTGGTGCCGTCGCGGAAGCGGCCGTTCCTGGTGCGGCCGCACCAGGGGACCATGGGGAAGCAGCCGTAGCGGTCGCCCTGGCGGAGGAGTTGGGTGCCGGCGAGGGTGAGGGAGGTGAGGCGGCCGCCGTTGGCGGGGTGGAGGGTGGCCTCCGCGGGGCCCGCGGTCAGCGTGATCGGTTCGTTGCTCACGGGGGTGACCCTAGCGGGGGTGGGGCGACGGCAACCTTTTTCGCCCCCGCCGCCCTTACCCTTCCCATCCTCAAGGGGCTCCGCCCCTTGCACCCCGGGAGGGGGGACCGGGGGTGAGTGGGCTCGGGGCGGGGGGGTGGGGCGTGAGCGAGTGCGGGTGGGTGGGTGGGTGGGTGAGACGCGGGAGAGCTCGAGTGGGGGCGGTTCGTGGGCGGGTGCGGGTGGGTTCCTGGTTGCTCGCGCAGTTCCCCGCGCCCCTGACGGGGCTGCGGTGGCTCGCGCCCCCCGCGGCGAAGCCGCGAAACAACACAGTCCCGCGCCCCTGACGGGGCTGCGGTGGCTCGCGCCCCCCGCGGCGAAGCCGCGAAACAACACAGCCCCGCGCCCCTGCGGCGGAGCCGCGGAGCAGGGGCAGGCGCCTGTCCCTGCTTTGGGGGGCGCGGGGAACTGCGCGGCGTACCCCCACCGGTCCGCGGCCGACGACGTGACCTGCGGGGGTCCGGGGGCCTGCCCCCGGGGATGGGAAGGGTAGGGGCGGCGGGGGCGAGGAAACGGTGGTGGGGTCAGCGGCGTTTGCGGAGGTAGCGGGTCATGACGATCGCCGAGGCCAGGACGACCGCCGCCGCGGGGGCGGCCCACCGCAGCGCCCCCGCCGACGCCATCGCCTCCGGCGCCGGAACCGGCGCGTAGCGCCCGCGCGGCGGGGCGTGGTCGACCTCCTCCGCGCTCCGCCCGATCATCGTCCGCCGCGCATGCGCCGCCTCGGCCGGCGGCTCGGCCTCCGAGTCGTCGGAGTCGCCCGAGTCCTCCGAGTCGTCCAGGTCGTCCGGGTTCTCCAGCGAGGGCGGCGGCACCTCCGTCTCGAAGAGGGAGGGGACCGGCTCCGACGACTCGTCGTCAGCCGCAGGCGCCGGCGCCGGCTCCGACGGCTGCGGTTCGGCGCCGGACTCCGGAGCCTCCGGTCGGGGCGGCTCCGCCGCGGCCCGTCCCGCGTTCTCCGCGGCGCGGGTCAGCAGGCGGGCGCCCGCCGACCGCACCGTCTCCGCGGGCAGTTCGGCGATACGGCCGGTCGCCGTGGCGGTGCCGCTGAACGTCAGGACCGTGCCGGCCCCGTCCGGCCGCAGCCGCACCGTCAGCGCGAGCCGCACCGCACCGCTGCCGCGGGCCTCCGTCGCGTCGCCCTCGAGCGCGTACGAGCCGTCGTCCCGCCGGACGACCCCGAACGCGCCGCGGTACGTGATGGTGTGCCCCCCGACGCGCACCTTCAGGCGGCCCGCGCCGGGCTCCGCCCCCGCGTCCTGCTGGAACCCCGGCACGGCCCTGGCCACCCGCTCGGGGTCGGCGAGCACCTCTCCGAGCCGCTCGGCCGGTACCGGAACGAACACCTCATGCTCCATGCCGGCCGAGCCTACCCACCGGGGCCCGGACCGAACCCGTCGAAGCGGCGATTCGCCGGGGCGGCTCAGTCAGTCCGCGTAGCGCGGGTGCACCAGCGTCGACGGGGTCAGCCCGCGCAGCCGGGTGCGGGCCGCCGCCCGCCGGTCCCCCGCCAGCCCCTCCCGCGTGAGCGAGCGCGGCCGCGGCGCCGCCGGATCGAGCCGCAGCGCCGGGCGGGTGCGGGCGGCCAGGACGAAGCCCCAGTCCCGGAGCCCCCGGACCCCCGTGCGCGCCGTGCGGTCGGGGCCGCGCACGGAGCAGACGCGGCGCCCGTCGACCCGGTACGGCACCGTCCGCAGCCCGGCCGAGCGGATCGTCGTCTCCACCGTCCAGAACACCCGGCGGCGGGTGGCCACCGGGCCCGCGTGCACGACGAGCCGGCCGTCGTCCGCGAGCGTGCGCCGGGCCAGGCCGTAGAACTCCTGCGAGTACAGCTTCGTACTGGCACTGATGCCGGGGTCGGGGAGGTCCGCGATCACGACGTCGTACGACCCCGGGGGCGTGGCCCGCAGCCGGCGGAAGGCGTCGTCCGTGGTGACGTGGACGCGGGGGTCGTCGTAGACGTGCTGGTTGAGGCGGGACAGGGCGGGGTCGCGGCGGGCCAGCCGGACCACCGCCGGGTCGACCTCGACGACGTCGACCCGCCGTACGCCGGGGTGGCGCAGCACCTCGCGGGCGGCCAGGCCGTCACCGCCGCCGAGGACGAGCACGCGTGCGTGCGGGCCGTTCATCACGGGGTGCACCAGGGCCTCGTGGTAGCGGTACTCGTCGCGGCCGCTGACCCGCAGCCGGCCGTCGAGGAAGAGGTCGAGGGGGCGGCCGTGGTCGCCGCCGGTGAGGACGACCTCCTGCACGTCCGTGTGCAGCGCCACCCGGACGTCCGCCCCGTACACCGCGTGCCGGGCGGCCCGTTCGAAGTCGCCGACGAGGAACGCGGCGGTCGCGAGCAGGCCGAGCACGGTGACGTTGACGGTGAGGAGGACGCGGCGGGCGCGCGGGGGGAGGTCACGGCCGAACAGGCCGAGGACGAGGGCGGCGCCTGCCAGGGCGTTGACCGCGCCGGTGAGCAGGGCGCCCTCCAACTGGCCGAGCAGCGGCAGGAGGAGGAAGGGGAAGGCGAGGCCGCCGACGAGGGCACCCACGTAGTCGGCGGCGAAGAGGTCGGCGACCGCGCCGCCCGCCTCCTGGCGGCGGATGCGCTGGATCAGCTCCATGAGGAGGGGCACCTCGGCGCCGATCAGCAGGCCGATGGCCAGGGAGAACGCGACGAGCAGACAGCGGGGGCCGGCGGCCGGGACGCCGGCCCAGTCGCCGCCGGTCCAGGCGAAGACGGCGTACAGGGCCATCGCGCTGAGGCCGCCGACGAGGGCGAGGGCGGCCTCGACCGCGCCGAAGCCGACCGCCGCGCGGCAGCGCAGGCGTTTCGCGGCGAGCGAGCCGATGCCCATCGCGAAGACCATGACCGAGAGGACGACGGAGGCCTGGGTGACGGTGTCGCCGATGAGGTAGGAGGCGAGGGCGACGAGTTCGAGTTCGTACACCAGTCCGCAGGCCGCGCACACGAACACGCCGGTCAGGACGAGGAAGCGTCCTGTGCCGGGGCGGACGGGCAGTGGCGCCCGGCCCGGCTCGCCCCGGCGGGGCGGGGCGCCGGGGGGTGCGGGGGCGTGCGGGTCGATCACTGACGGAACGCTACCGGGGCGTTGGCACTGGGCCTTGTCACTCACGGGAGTGAAGCGGTGGTGAAGTAGTGCGCGGGGGGCGCCCCCTAGGGGGCTTCGCCCCCTGGACCCCCCTGCGCTTTGGAACTCGGGTTGGGGGGTTCGTTGGCGGGTGCGGGTGCGTTTGTGGTTGCTCGCGCAGTTCCCCGCGCCCCTGAAGAACTCGGGGCTTCGCCCCTCGATCAGGGTGCGTTGGCGGGAAGCAGGTGCGTCGCGGCTTGTCGCGCCCGCGCGGCGAAGCCGCAGATCGAAACAGCCCCGCGCCCCTGAAGAACTCGGGGCTTCGCCCCCCGATCAGGGTGCGTTGGCGGGAAGCAGGTGCGTCGCGGCTTGTCGCGCCCGCGCGGCGAAGCCGCAGATCGAAACAGCCCCGCACCCCTGAAGAACTCGGGGCTTCGCCCCCCGATCAGGGTGCCTTGGCGGGAAGCAGGTGCGTCGCGGCTTGTCGCGCCCGCGCGGCGAAGCCGCAGATCGAAACAGCCCCGCACCCCTGAAGAACTCGGGGCTTCGCCCCTCGATCAGGGTGCGTTGGCGGGGAGCAGGTGCGTCGTGGTTTGTCGCGCCCGCGCGGCGGAGCCGCAGATCGAAACAGCCCCGCGCCCCTGAAGAACTCGGGGCTTCGCCCCCGATCAGGGTGCGTTGGCGGGGAGCAGGTGCGTCGTGGCTTGTCGCGCCCGCGCGGCGAAGCCGCAGATCGAAACAGCCCCGCCCCCCTAAGAAGCTCGGGGCTTCGCTCCTCGGGGGCGATGGGTCAGACCGTTGTCGGGGTGAGGCGGGGGGTGCGGTGGTCCACGGGGAGGTGGGTGGGAGGGAGGCGCCAGTCGTCCTTCGGGGGGCGGGTGGTGCGGGTGGGGACGCCCACCCGGGTGCGCGTGGCGACGAGTTGGCCGTCCTGCGGGTACGCGTGCCACGTACGCCAGTGGATCTGGCCCTCGTGCCGGTGGGCCAGCATCGCCGTGAACGCGTGCGGGCTGCCGGGGAAGACGCCGGCCAGGCCGTGCGGATGGTCGGCGACCAGGGCCAGCAGCTCCTGGGCGCGGCCCGCGAACGAGCCCGGCGAGAGCACCTCGACGCGGGCCGCGAACTCGTACTCCCAGTCGTCGACCCGTTTGGCCACGCCGAGCGGCAGCGGGGTGCTGCTGCCCTGGATGCAGGCGACCGTCTCCGAGCAGTCGCCCTCCGGTGCCTGGAGGAGCACCTGGTGGGAGGCGCCGAGGAGGCGCAACTGCAGCGTGGACTGCGCCAGTTCGAGGTCGAGGGTGGCAAGGGCGGGCAGCGGCCCGCTGTCCAGGGTCCAGGCGAGGTCGGCCGCGCGCGTGTCGGTGTAGGAAGTGTTCAGGGTCGTGAGCATGGATCGGCTCCGCTAGCACGCAGAAAGGGGAGGGGGCCCGGCGCACACCTCGGTGGCGCCGGGGGAACCGGCCGGCTCGGCCGGTCGGAGTAGGACGTCCGGAACAGCCCGGTCCGGAAGAGGTCCGCCTGCGGGATGACCCGCAGGACGTCCTGGGGGCTGCTTCGTGATCTAGAGGGAATCATGAACTCTGGGGCCGCCACAGCGTTTTTACCCAACTTCGTGGCGTTTCCATCCCCCCGAGGGCTGCACAGCTCAACTGTTCACGTACGGCGCGCGCCCCCGCGCGCCCCCTCCCCCGCCGTACGGGCCGCCCTCGGCCCTCTCCGGACGGGCCGTTCTCAGCCCCCGCCGCAGCCGCCCCCGCAGGACGAACCGCACGACGAGCCGCCCCCGCAGGAGTGGCCTCCCCCGCACGAGTGGCCGCCGTGACCGCCGTGATGACCGCCGCCGTCCGACGACGAGCCGCCCGAGTCGCCCGCCCACCAGCTGCCGCCGCTGCCGCCGGCCGCGTACCGGGCGGTGCGGGTCCGCTTCCCGGCGGTGCGGGCCCGCCCGCTCTGCCGGATGCCTCGCCGGACGGCCTTCCGGCGCCCGGCGGCGGCGAACAGGACCCAGACGAGTACGAGCAGGAGTCCGCCTCCGATGATGCCTGCACCCATGGCGTCCCCCTCCTTTCGAATCCCCCATCGACCCCCGGAAATCCCCCTGGAGGTCGTCCGAAGCCGGGCGGCCCCGTCGGCGCCCCGGCGATGTGTGCCCGGGAGATGCCCTCGCGCCGCGCGCCCCAAAGCGGAGTTGAGGAACTCCAGAGCTTGGGCCCAGGATGGCGGCCATGACCTCCAGCGCGCGCCCCCTCCTCAACCGGCGGCTCACCGAGTTCGGCACGACGATCTTCGCCGAGATGTCGGCGTTGGCACTGAGCACCGGGTCCCTCAACCTCGGCCAGGGCTTTCCCGACACCGACGGCCCCGAGGAGCTCCGCGAGGCGGCGGTGCGGGCGCTGCGCGACGGACGCGGGAACCAGTACCCGCCGGGTCCGGGCGTCCCCGAGCTGCGCGCGGCGATCGTCGCGCACCAGCAACGGCGGTACGCACTGACGTACGACCCGGACACGGAGGTCCTGGTCACCGCCGGGGCCACCGAGGCGATCGCGGCGGCGCTGCTCGCGCTGGTGGAGCCGGGGGACGAGGTGATCGCGCTGGAGCCGTACTACGACTCCTACGCGGCCTGTGTCGCCATGGCGGGCGGGAAGCGGGTGCCGGTGACGCTGCGGCCGCACGAGGGGCCCGACGGGCCCGTCTTCCGCCTCGACCTCGACGAGCTGCGGGACGCGGTGACCGACCGCACGCGGCTGTTGTTGATCAACACGCCGCACAATCCGACGGGGACGGTGCTGAGCCGGGAGGAACTGGCCGTGATCGCCGAACTGGCGGTCGAGCGGGATCTGCTGGTGGTGACCGACGAGGTGTACGAGCATCTCGTCTTCGACGGAGCCGAGCACGTGCCGCCGGCCGGGTTCCCGGGGATGCGGGAGCGGACGGTCAGTATCGGGAGCGCGGGGAAGTCCTTCTCGTACACGGGGTGGAAGGTCGGCTGGGTGACCGGGGCCGCCCCGCTGGTGACCGCGGTGCGGTCGGCGAAGCAGTTCCTGACGTACGTGGCCTCGGGGCCGTTCCAGTACGCCGTCGCGGAGGGGCTGGCGCTGCCGGAGTCCTTCTTCTCGGGGCTCCGGGAGGATCTGCGGAAGAAGCGGGATCTGCTGGCGGACGGATTGGCGGACGCGGGGTTCGCCGTCTTCCGGCCGGCGGGGACGTACTTCGTGACGGCCGACATCCGGCCGTTGGGGGAGAGCGACGGGTTCGCGTTCTGCCGGGCGCTGCCGGAACGGGTGGGGGTGGTGGCGATTCCCAACGCGGTGTTCTACGACCACCGGGAAATGGGAGCGCCGTTCGTCCGGTTCGCGTTCTGCAAGCGGGTGGAGGTCCTGGAGGAGGCGGTACGGAGGCTGGGGGCGCTGGGGAAGGGCGCCTGAGGGCCCGGGTGGGGGAGCGCACGCCCCTCGTGGGCGCGCCCCTTGCGCCGCGTGAGGGACAAAGCTCGGGAATCGGTGGAAAGCGGCGCATGGTTCCCGTGTGACCGAGTTTCGTACGCTCGCGCGTCCTGATGTTTCCGATGTGGGCCGGGTGCTTCCGCCGCCGCGGCCCGGGGGGAGGTTCCGGCCGGGGGCCGGGAGGTTCGCCGGGGCGCCCGCCGCGCTCGGGCTGTTCGTCGCCGTGCGGCTGACCGGGGCGCTCCTCGTCCTGGCGGCAGCGCGGGCCGCCGGCCGGCCGCACCCGCTCGCCCTGCTCGGGCGGTCGTGGGACTCGCTCTGGTACTTCGGGATCGCCGCCCACGGCTACGGGTACGTCCGCACCGGACACCACCACGGCGAGCTCTTCGTACGGAGTGATCTCGCGTTCTTCCCTCTCTATCCGGCGCTCGTCCGGGGTGTGGCCGCCGTGCTCCCGGTCGGCTGGGGCGCGGCGGGGCTACTCGTGTCGTGGGCCTCCGCCGTGGTGGCCGCGTACGGCATCCACCTCGTCGGACGGCGGCTGTACGGCGACGCCGTCGCCACCGTGCTGGTGCTGCTGTGGGCGGTGCTGCCGCACTCGGTGGTGCTGTCGATGGCGTACACCGAACCGCTGCTCACGGCGCTGGCCGCCTGGTCGCTGTACGCGGTGCTCAGCGGGCGCTGGGTGTGGGCGGGCGCGCTCGCGGCGGGCGCGGGGCTGGCCCGGCCGAACGGGTTCGCGGTGGCCGCGGCGGTGATGGCGGCGGCCGGCTGGGAGATCCGGCAGCGGTGGCCCGCACGCACACGAACGCCTGTCCACAGGCTGTGGACAGCCATCGTCCTCGCCCCCCTCGGCTGGTGCGGCTACGTGCTCTGGGTCGGGCACCGCGAGGGCGATCTGCTCGGCGGGTACTTCCGCGTGCAGGAGCAGTGGGGGTCGCGGTTCGATCTGGGGCGCGGGTCGCTGGGGTTCGTACGGCACTTCATGGTGCACGCGACCCGGTCCGTGCACCCGCTGACCGTGGTGATCGTCGTACTGGCGCTGCTGCTGTTCGCGCTGCTGCTGGCCGACCGGGCGCCGCTGCCGCTCGTCGTCTACTGCGGGGTGCTGCTCCTGGTCGTGGTCGGCGGCTCCGGCTACTTCGCCTCCAAGCCGCGCTTCCTGCTGCCCGCGTTCCCGCTGCTGATCCCGCCCGCGCGGGCGCTGGTACGGACGGCGAGAGCCCGGCCGTGGCACGCCGTCCTGGTGGTCGGCGCCCTGGCCGGGCTCTCGTTGGTCTACGGGGCGTACCTGGTGGTGTTCGCCCGTGCCGCGCTGTGAGCCGTACCCGGGGCTCCCCCCGGGCCGGCCGCTCTCACGGCCGCCGGTTCGGCCGACTCACTCGTCGGTGTCCTCGTCCGGCTCCCCCGCGCCGTCGACCTCCTCCTCGAGGCCGAGCTGCTCGGCGAGCCACCGGTCGAACTCGATGGCGGCGCGCACCCAGCTGACCGTCGAGGAGACGAAGAACTCGAGGTTGACGCCCGTGCCGACGAGCATCTGCGCCTCGCCGATGAGGCGGACCGTGCCGTCGTCATGGGTGTGGCTGTAGACCTTGGGCCACAGCGTGCGCCGGTTCCAGTCGTCGATGGCCTCCAGCAGGGCCGGCTTGTCGTCGATCTTGTGCGGCCGGTCGTAGAACGTGCGCACCGAGTAGACCGCCTGGTCGTCCTCGCCGCGGAACATGAAGTACGTACGGAACTGCTCCCACGGCGCGACGAGGTCTCCCTCTTCGTCGACGAGGTGCTTGAGCTCCATCTGGTCCAGGAGCTGCTTCACGAGGTCCTGATCCGGGACGACGGGGCCGGGCGGCGGCCCGGGCTCGGGCTCCTGGCCCCCGAAGTTCGGAATCGAGGACGGGTCGATGCTCACCGTGATTTTCCCTTCGTACGGATGCCGCCATCCTCCCCCATGCGGGGCGGGGGGTGGCAACCCCGGACGGGCATGTCCGCCCCCGGCGGAACGGATCCGGCCGGGGGCGGAACGAAGGCCGTCCCGGAGGGCTACAGCGTCTTGCCCGACGCCGGGCCCACGATCAGCCCCTCGCCGAAGCGGTCGACGCGGACCGTGTCGCCGTCCTTGATCTCGCCGGCCAGGATCTCCCGGGCAAGCCGGTCGCCGATCGACGTCTGGACCAGCCGCCGCAGCGGCCGGGCGCCGTACGCCGGGTCCATGCCCTCCACCGCGAGCCAGGCCAGGGCCTCGTCGGTGACCTCCAGGGTGAGCCGGCGCTCGGCGAGCCGGGCGGCCAGGCGGTCGATCTGGAGCCGGGCGATGCGGCTGAGCTCGTCCCTGGAGAGGGCCGAGAAGACGACCAGGTCGTCGAGCCGGTTGAGGAACTCGGGCTTGAAGGAGGCCCGGACCACCTCCAGGACCTGCTCCTTCTTCTCCGCCTCGCTGGTCAGCGGGTCGACCAGGAACTGGCTGCCCAGGTTGGAGGTGAGCACCAGGATGGTGTTGCGGAAGTCGACCGTGCGGCCCTGGCCGTCGGTGAGGCGGCCGTCGTCCAGCACCTGGAGCAGGACGTCGAAGACCTCGGGGTGCGCCTTCTCCACCTCGTCCAGGAGCACGACGCTGTACGGGCGGCGGCGCACTGCCTCCGTGAGCTGGCCGCCCTCCTCGTAGCCGACGTAGCCGGGGGGCGCGCCGACCAGCCGGGCCACGCTGTGCTTCTCGCCGTACTCCGACATGTCGATGCGGACCATGGCCCGCTCGTCGTCGAAGAGGAAGTCGGCGAGCGCCTTGGCGAGTTCCGTCTTGCCGACGCCGGTGGGGCCGAGGAAGAGGAACGAGCCGGTGGGGCGGTCCGGGTCGGCGATGCCGGCCCGCGAGCGCCGTACGGCGTCGGAGACGGCCCGCACGGCCTCGGCCTGACCGATGAGCCGCTTGCCGAGCTCCTCCTCCATGCGGAGCAGCTTCTGCGTCTCGCCCTCCATCAGGCGCCCGGCGGGGATGCCGGTCCAGGAGGCGACGACGTCGGCGATGTCGTCGGAGCCGACCTCCTCCTTGACCATGGTGTCCCGCGCGACCTCTTCTTCTGCCTCGCTGGCCTCCTCCAGGTCGCGCTCCAGGTCGGGGATCTCGCCGTAGAGCAGCTTGGAGGCGGTGTCGAAGTCGCCGTCGCGCTGGGCGCGTTCGGCCTGGCCGCGCAGGTCGTCGAGCTTCTCCTTCAGCTCGCCGACGCGGTTGAGGGACTGCTTCTCCTTCTCCCAGCGGGCGGTCAGCCCGCGCAGCTCCTCCTCCTTGTCGGCGAGGTCGCGGCGCAGCCGCTCCAGGCGGTCGCGGGAGGCGGCGTCGGTCTCCTTGTCCAGCGCCAGCTCCTCCATGCGCAGCCGGTCGACGGCGCGCTGGAGTTCGTCGATCTCGACGGGCGAGGAGTCGATCTCCATGCGCAGCCGGGAGGCGGCCTCGTCGACGAGGTCGATCGCCTTGTCGGGCAGGAAGCGGGAGGTGATGTACCGGTCGGAGAGGGTGGCGGCGGCCACCAGCGCCGAGTCCGCGATCTGCACCTTGTGGTGGGCCTCGTAGCGGCCCTTGAGCCCGCGCAGGATCGCGATGGAGTCCTCGACGGTGGGCTCGGCGACCATCACCTGCTGGAACCGGCGCTCCAGGGCGGGGTCCTTCTCGATCCGCTCGCGGTACTCGTCCAGCGTGGTGGCGCCCACCATGCGCAGTTCGCCGCGGGCCAGCATCGGCTTGAGCATGTTGCCGGCGTCCATCGCGGAGTCGCCGCCGGCGCCCGCGCCGACGACGGTGTGCAGCTCGTCGATGAAGGTGACGACCTGCCCGTCGGAGTCCTTGATCTCCGCGAGGACGGTCTTCAGGCGTTCCTCGAACTCGCCGCGGTACTTGGCGCCCGCGACCATCGCGCCGAGGTCGAGCGCGACCAGCCGCTTGTCCTTCAGCGACTCGGGCACGTCGCCCTTGACGATGCGCTGGGCGAGGCCCTCGACGACGGCGGTCTTGCCGACGCCGGGCTCGCCGATGAGCACGGGGTTGTTCTTGGTGCGGCGGGAGAGCACCTGCACCACGCGGCGGATCTCCTGGTCCCGGCCGATGACCGGGTCCAGGCGGCCCTCGCGGGCGGCGGCGGTGAGGTCCGTGCCGAACTTCTCCAGGGCCTTGTACTGGCCCTCCGGGTCGGGCGTGGTCACCCGGCGTCCTCCTCTGGCCTTCTGGAAGGCCTCCAGCAGCTTCTTGGCAGTGGCACCCTGCCCGGAGAGCACCTCGGCGGCCCGGCCGCCCTTGGCGGCGGTGCCGATGAGCAGGTGCTCGGTGGACAGGTACTCGTCGCCGAGGTCCTTGGCGCGGGCCTGCGCGTCCGCGATGACGGCGAGCAGCTCGCGGTTGGGTTGCGGGGGCGCGACGGTGGAGCCGGTGACGCTGGGCAGGGCGGCGAGGGCGCGCTCGGTGTCCGTGCGTACGGCGGCCTGGTCCGCGCCGGTGGCGGCGAGCAGGTCGATGACGTTCTCGTTGTCCTGGCCCTCCAGCAGCGCGAGCAGCAGGTGGGCGGGGGTGAGGTCCGGGTGGCCCTCCGACACGGCACGGTTGCCGGCCGCGGCGATCGCGTCACGGCTCCTGTTGGTCAGCTCGGCGTCCACGGTTGCGTGTCCCTCCTCGAACTCGAACTCGGTCTGACTTGAGCGGCGTCGACAAAGTTGAGTCTACTCCGCGCAGGTTGAGTTCGGGGAGCGGCCCGGGGAGGCGGCGCGCGGGTGGGTGGGCACGAAGACGGTCGCGCCCGCGCGGCGGAGCCGCGGATCGGCACAGCCCCGCGCCCCTTTTCCTGTGGCGGGCGTCAGTTTTCGGCCATCCGTGGGCGATTCGGAACAAACCCATACCAGGAGGGTTCCCCACAAACTGCAGCGGCGTCACCGTGTTCAGGTCACGGTGACGCCGCTGCGGGGGGAAGCGCCTGAGCGATCTTTTACGACGGGGGAATCGCGTCAGGCACTGCGGGGGGTGGCCGAGATGGTCCTCAGGTCGGGTACCTCGTGGGGGGAGTCGGGAGTGTCGGTGCCGTCCAGCCGGTGGTCGCGCTGGTCGAGGTTGACGAAGATCATGCCGTAGCGGATGGCGCACCGGACCGGCTGCGGCGCCCCCCGAGGCCGTCGCAGACAGCGGTACGCCCGTACGTCCTCGTCCTCGTCACGGGTGACGACGACGGGCTCTCCGAACACGGTCACCATCAACGAGTCACCGGGGTGGGGGATCGCGGTGACGAGGTCGATGAAGTGCCAGCCGGAGCGGTAGGCGGTGGCCATCTCGCGCCGGAAGGACCGGTCGTCGGGCGGAGTGGTCATGCTTCCGCGTCCGTCGGTGCCGACCAGCCGACGTCTCCCGGGTTCGCGACCGGAGCGCCCCAGCCCACGTCACCCGGGGTGGCGGCGGCCTGGATGCCCCAGCCGACGTCACCGGAGGTGGCGGCGGTCACCGCACCCCAGCCCACGTCACCGGAGGTGGTGGCCGGCGCGACGCCCCAGCCCACATCGCCGGACGTGGCGGCCGGCGCGATGCCCCAGCCCACGTCACCGGAGCCGGAGTCGGCGGAGGTCACCGCTCCCCAGCCCACGTCGCCGAGGCCGGCGGACTGCACCGCCGTGGTCGACGCCGTACGGGCCGGGGTGCCCCAGCCGACGTCGAGAGGACCGGCAGCCGCACCACCGGCCAGTGCGACGGCGACGACGGCAGTGGCAAGCACCGAGCGAAGCATTTTCTTCTTCATGGTCGGCTTCGTCCTCACTTGATGGCTTCCTCTCCCCCCGTCTGATGAAGACGATGGCTCATTCAGGCACGTCAATGCCACAGAGGAGATGCATCATGTTCCTGCACGTTCAGGACCCTGGGGGGTGGAGATTTGCCGACAAAGCGCACAAAACCGACACATCCTCACGGCGTGACAGAACTCTGCCCTGAGGGTTCCCGTCTCTACGCCAGTGCGCTGAGCTCCGGGCGCGTCTCCCGGGCGGAGGTGGAGCCCGCTCCCTGCCTGCTCGAATTCGCGCTCCTCCACCCGGATCCGGACGACCCCGACTGGCTCCGTCCGGTTCCCCCCTCGATCGCGCTCGCCCAGCAGATCCAGCCGCTGGAACGCGAGATCCAGGACCGCAGGCGGCTCACCCTCGACCTCGCGGACGCCTTCCAGCCCTTTCTCGCGCTGAGCGCGCAGAAGCCCGCCACCACGCACGCCATCACCGTGCTGGAGGGCAACGCCCGCATCCACGCCGCGCTGGACGTGGCCGTGGCCGAGGCACGCACCGAGGTGCTCACCGTGCAGCCGGGCGGCAGCCGTCCGGAACACATCCTGAGCCAGGCGCTGGAACGCAGCAAGCCGCTCATAGAGCGCGGCCTGGCGATGCGCACGCTCTACCAGCACACCGTCCGGCACAGTCAGAGCACCTTCGCCTATGTGGACCAGATGGCGGGTGCGAAGGTTGAGATACGCACGCTGGAACAGCTCATCGAGCGGCTGATCATCTGCGACGACACCGTGGCGTTCATCCCCGCGCAGGACGACAACCAGATCGCCCTGGAGCTGCGCCACCCCGGGCTCGTGCAGTACCTCATCAAGGTCTTCGAGCACCTGTGGCAGCGGGCGACGCCGCTGATGGACGAGGTGCCCTACGAGTCGACGCCCGAGGGCATCACCGGGGTGCAGCGGTCGATCGCCAAGCTGCTGATCGAGGGGCACGTGGACGAGGCGATCGCGCGCCGGCTGGGCATGAACGTACGCACCTGCCGGGCGCACATCGCCAAGCTGGCGGCCGCGCTGGGCAGCGGCAGCCGGGCCCAACTGGGCTATCTCATCGCCCAGTCGGGGATTCTGGAGCGGGAGCACTGAGGTCCGGAGCGGGGGTGCCGGGGTCTGGGCGGGAGCACTGAGGTCCGGCCGTGCGCCGACGGCGCACAATCGCCGTCGTACGCCCCTCAACGCGCCGTGCGCGCCTCTCCCGCCGGGGCGGGGACCGGGAGGAGTCCCGGGGTGCCCGGCGGGCCGTCCAGGCCCGCCTGGGCGATCCGCACGCCCAGCTGCGTCCGGCTCGCCGCCCCCAGCGTCTCCGACAGCCGCGCGATGTGCGCGCGGCAGGTGCGCACGCTGATCCCCAGCCGCTCCGCCACGGCCGCGTCCTGGTGTCCCTCCGCGAGCAGCGCGGCGATGGACCGTTCGCGGTGGGTGATGCCGTCGATGCCGGTCTTCGGCAGCGGCGAGGTGAGCGGGATCGCGAGGCGCCACAGCCGTTCGAAGACGGTGACCAGGTACTCCACCAGCGCGGGGTGGCGCAGTTCGAGCGCCACCGTCCGGTCGGAGTTGGCGGGGATGAAGGCGACCGTGCGGTCGAACAGGATCAGCCGCTCGGTGACCTCGTCGAGCGTACGGGCCTCGGCCGCCCCGTCCATCAGCTCCAGGTAGGTGTGCAACCCCTGCCCGTGCCGGGCGACATGGGTGTACAGGTCCCGCATCCGCACCCCCCGCCGGCGCATCTCGAGCCCCCGGTGCAGCCCTTCGGCGAGCTCGTCCTCGCGCCGGATGCCGCCCGGCTGCACCGTGAGCACCTCGGAGACGCAGCCGGCGGTCGCCTCGTCCACCGCGGCGCGGATCCGCGGCAGTCCGTCCAGGACGCGGATCGCGGACCGTTCGGCCGGGGGCTGTTCACGGCCGCCGAGCCCGGCGTACCACTCCACGGCGGCGACCGCCGCGCCCACCCGGGTGCGGCTGGCGCTCACCTCGTCGTGCAGTCCGCGCAGCAGCCGGGTCATGACCTCCTGCGGCGGGGTCGGCACCAGCCAGTCCATGTCGTCCGGATCGGGGTGCAGCAGGGCCAGTTCGACCAGGCAGGGCACCGGGTCGGCGTCCGTGCGGGGGATCCGGCCGCGCCGTACGGCCCGGGAGTAGACGCGGTGGCCGGCCTCGCACAGGTGGTCAGCACCGTGCGGATGCGTGTCCGTCCCGTGCCCGGCCATCTCCCACCCCTGGCTCCCGCCCTCGACTTCCCGCGCCGCCCCGGGGCTTCCGTACGCCCTCGGGTTCCCGCGCAGCGCAACTATGCGCGGACCCGCCCGCCTCCGCAACACGGGCCCTCCCCGAGACTGCCCGCGATTGTTCTCGAACAGGCCGGTTTTCCCCTTCCTTCTTCCGGCCCGGCACGGGCGGGAAGCGAAGAACGCGTCGGACGGGGGCGGGAAACGCGGAAGCCCGGCGGTCGGTGACCGCCGGGCTTCCTGACGTGCGTGCGGGCTACTTCAGCCCGAGCCGGTCGCAGTCCGCCTTGTACTTGGCGGTGCAGATCTCCTTGAGGGTCCAGATGCTGTCCTTCAGGACCGTGTCCTGAACGTTGTCCTTGGTGAGGGCGACGACCTGCACCAGCATCGAGGGGATCTTCTTGGTCGTCGGGCTGTCCACGGAGTCGCGGGTCAGCGCGTCGAACTCGATCGACCGGCCCTGCACCTTGGCCACCGCCATCTCCGCGGCGTTGGTGGCCTCCTCCGGGTACGGCTTGTAGACGCTCATGTACTGCTGGCCGGCGATGATCCGCTGCACGGCCGGCAGTTCCGCGTCCTGGCCGGTCACCGGCGGGATCTTGGCGGCGCCGGCCTCCTTCAGCGCGTCGATGGCGGCGCCGGCCATGCCGTCGTTGGCGGAGTACACCGCGTCGATGTTGTCCACGCCGACCGCGGCGATCGCCTGCGCCATGTCCTTCTTGGCGTTCTCCGGCTTCCAGTCGACGACGTCGTACGACTTGACGACGTTCACCTTGTTCTGGAGTTCGCTGAGCGCGCCCTTCTTGAACTGGGCCGCGTTGGGGTCGGCCTTGGAGCCGTTCATCATGACGACCTTGCCGGTCCCCGACTTGCTGCCGAGCGCCTCGACGACGGCACGGCCCTGCACCTGGCCGACCAGCTCGTTGTCGAAGGAGATGTACGCGTCGACCGGGCCCTGCGCCAGCCGGTCGTAGGCGATGACGGGGATGCCGGCGTCCTTGGCCTTGCGCACGGTGGCCTTGATCGCCTCGGCGTTCACCGCGTCCAGCAGGATGATGTCGACCTTGTCGTGGATCATCCCCTCCATCTGCGCGCTCTGCCGGTTGGCGTCTGCCTCGGCGTTGGCGTAGACGACCTTGCCCTGGTTCTTGGTCAGGACACGGACCTGGTCCTTGATGATCGGGTAGTCGAACTTCTCGTAACGCTGGTTCTCCTTCTCCGGGAGAAGCAGGCCCACCGTGATGTCGTTGCCCTTGTCCGGCGTCGCCGAGGCGTCGTCGCTGCCGACGCCGTCGATCAGGCCGCATGCGCTCAGGGACAGGGCCGCGGTCGCGGCGGACAGCGCCAGGAGGGTGCGACGCGCGGTCTTGCGGGTGTTACGAGTGTTCACATCAGGTGCCTTCCGGACAGGAGGGAGCGTGCGCGGGCCATGTGGCTGAAAGCCAACGCGTGCACGGCACTCAGCGTCAAGGAGTACCGGTTAACGACATGGCAACAGCCGTCCTGTGAGAGGTCCGTGAATGATCAAGGAGTAACGGTGCGCATGTCGCTTCGCGTTGTTCATGCAATCACACGAATGACCGCGAGCGTCGAGCAGTCTCACAAGAAGACAGAAAGAGCGGGGAATCGGGGCAAGCCACCGGACGAAAACCCCCGGGAACGACGAGAGCCGGGAGACCCTGCGGTCTCCCGGCTCCCTGGCCGGAATCGGCCCCTCCAGCCTCTGCTGCTCCGTCAGCCGGACGCCGGGCCGGACATCGGCAAAGACGTCGGCCGAGACGTCAGTCGGCGGCCTGCGGGGGCTGGCGCTTGGGGCGCCACACCACCAGCGCACTGGTCTGCTGCACCTCCTGGTACGGCACCAGATCGCGCCGGTAGGAGGCGTGCACCGCCGCCTCGCGCTGCCGCATCGCCGCCGCCGCGCCCTCGACCGTCGACTGGAGCTCGGCCACGCGCTGCTGGAGCGCGGCGACCTGGTTCTCCAGTTCGATGATCCGCTTGATGCCGGCCAGGTTGATGCCCTCGTCCTGCGACAACTGCTGCACCTGGCGGAGCAGTTCGATGTCGCGGGCCGAGTAGCGGCGGCCGCGCCCGGCGGTGCGGTCGGGCGAGACCAGACCCAGCCGGTCGTACTGACGAAGGGTCTGCGGGTGCAGTCCGGACAGCTGTGCCGCCACCGAGATGACGTACACCGGGGTTTCTTCCGTCAGTTCGTACGGATTGCGACGACGACCGGATGTGTCCATGGCGTCCTCATGCTCCCTTCGCGGACTCGAACAGCTCCGCCCGCGGGTCCTCCCCCGCGGTCGCCTCGCGATACGCCTCCAGCGCGTCACGAGCCTTCCCCGACACGTCCTTGGGCACACTCACCTCGACGGTGACCAGCAGGTCCCCGCGGGAGCCGTCCTTGCGGACCGCGCCCTTGCCGCGGGCGCGCATCGTGCGCCCGTTGGGCGTGCCCGGGGGCAGCTTCAGGGTGACGGGCGGGCCGCCCAGGGTGGGCACCCGCACCTCGCCGCCGAGCGCCGCCTCCGCGAAGGTGACGGGGACCGTGACGGTGAGGTTGTCGTCCTTGCGGCCGAACACCGGGTGCGTCCCGACGTGCACGACGACGTAGAGGTCGCCCGCCGGGCCGCCGCGCTCGCCGGGGGCGCCCTTGCCGCGCAGCCGGATCCGCTGCCCGTCGCTGACGCCCGCCGGGATGCGCACCTGCATGGTGCGCGAGGACTTCGCGCGCCCGGAGCCCTTGCAGACCTCGCAGGGGTCCTCGGCGATCAGGCCGCGGCCCTTGCAGTCCGGGCACGGGTCGGTCAGCGAGAAGCCGCCGCCGGAGCCGCGCGCCACCTGTCCCGTACCGACGCAGGTCGGGCACACGCGCGGTGTGCCGTTCTTGTCGCCGGTGCCCGAACAGGCCTTGCACGGCTGCTGGCTGGACATCCGCAGCGGCACCGTGGCGCCGTCGACCGCCTCCGTGAAGCTCAGCGAGACCTCGGACTCCACGTCCTGGCCGCGCCGCGGCTGGGTGCGTGTGCCGGTGCCCGCGCCGCCGCGGTTGAACAGGCCCCCGAAGACGTCACCGAGTCCGCCGCCGAAGCCGCCCTGCGCACCGCCGCCCCCGCCCTGGGCGCCGCCTCCGAAGAGGTCGCCCAGGTCGAAGTTGAACGTTCCGCCGCCGCCGGCACCGGGGCCCGGACGGAACCCGCCGTTGCCGAACAGCGTCCGGGCCTCGTCGTACTCCTTGCGCTTCTTGGGGTCCCCGAGGACGTCGTTCGCCTCGGAGATCTCCTTGAAACGTTCCTCCGCCTTGGCGTTGCCCTTGTTGGCGTCCGGGTGGAACTCGCGGGCGAGCTTCCGGTACGCCTTCTTGATCTCGGCCTCGGTGGCGTCCTTGGGGACGCCGAGGACCTTGTAGTAGTCCTTCTCGATGAAGTCCTTGGTGCTCATCCCCGACGTCCCTCCTTCCTTGCGTGTGCGAGCTCAGCCCTCGTCCGGGCCACCGCTCTCCTTGTCGTCTGCGTCGGCGCCCTTGGCACCCTCGGCCTCGGCGGAGTCCGCCAGAGCCGTCTGCGCGCCGGGCTGGGGCTCGGCGACCGCCACCCGCGCGGGGCGGATGGTGCGCTCACCGAGGCGATACCCCGGCTGCAGAATCGCCACGCACGTCGTCTCGGTGACGTCCGGCGCGTAACTGTGCATCAGGGCCTCGTGGATCGTCGGGTCGAAGGGCTCGCCCTCCTTGCCGAACTGCTGCAGACCCAGCTTGGCCGCCACCGTCTCCAGCGACTCGGCCACCGACTTGAAGCCGCCGACCAGTTCGTCGTGGTCGCGCGCGCGGCCGATGTCGTCGAGCACGGGCAGGAGCTCGGACAGGAGGCTCGCGGTGGCGATCTCCTTGACCGTGACCCGGTCGCGCTCGACCCGGCGCCGGTAGTTCTGGTACTCGGCCTGCAGCCGCTGGAGGTCCGCGGTGCGCTCGCCGAGGGCGGTGCGCACCTGGTCCAGCTGGGCCGTCAGACCGGCCGTCTGAGCGGCGTCCCCGGCCGGGGCCGCCCCCTCCTCCTTGGCGGAGGAGGCGGCCTTCGGCTCGGCGTCGTCGGAGGTCGCGCCGGAGGGGACGTCGGGCTGCTGCTCGTCGAAGCCCGGGGTCTCCTCCGTCACGCGGCACCGTCCTTGCGCTCGTCGTCGACGATCTCGGCGTCCACCACGTCGTCGTCGGCCTTCGGCTGGCCGGCGCCGGCGCCCGCCTCGGCGCCACCGGCGGCCTGCTGGGCCTGGGCGTCGGCGTACAGGGCCTGGCCCAGCTTCTGCGAGACGGCGGCGACCTTCTCCGTGGCGGTACGGATTTCAGCGGTGTCCTCGCCCTTGAGCGTCTCCTTCAGCTCGCCGAGCGCGGTCTCCACCTCCGTCTTCACGTCACCGGGGACCTTGTCCTCGTTGTCCTTGAGGAACTTCTCCGTCTGGTAGACGAGCTGCTCGCCCTGGTTGCGGGTCTCGGCGGCCTCGCGGCGGCGGTGGTCCTCGTCCGCGTACTGCTCGGCCTCCTGGCGCATCCGGTCGACCTCGTCCTTCGGCAGCGAGGAGCCGCCGGTGACGGTCATCTTCTGCTCCTTGCCGGTGCCGAGGTCCTTCGCCGTGACGTGCATGATGCCGTTGGCGTCGATGTCGAAGGAGACCTCGATCTGCGGCACGCCGCGCGGGGCCGGCGGCAGACCCGTCAGCTCGAACATCCCGAGCTTCTTGTTGTACGCCGCGATCTCGCGCTCGCCCTGGTAGACCTGGATCTGCACGGAGGGCTGGTTGTCCTCGGCGGTGGTGAAGATCTCGGACCGCTTGGTCGGGATCGTCGTGTTCCGCTCGATGAGCTTGGTCATGATGCCGCCCTTGGTCTCGATACCGAGGGACAGCGGGGTCACGTCGAGGAGCAGGACGTCCTTGACCTCACCCTTGAGGACACCGGCCTGGAGCGAGGCGCCGATGGCGACGACCTCGTCCGGGTTGACGCCCTTGTTGGCGTCCTTGCCGCCGGTCAGCTCCTTGACGAGCTCGGCGACGGCCGGCATACGGGTCGAGCCGCCGACGAGAACGACGTGGTCGATCTCGCTGAGCTGGATCCCGGCGTCCTTGATGACGTTGTGGAACGGCGTCTTGCAGCGCTCCAGGAGGTCCGCGGTCAGCTGCTGGAACTGGGCGCGGGTGAGCTTCTCGTCGAGGTGCAGGGGGCCCTCGGCGGAGGCGGTGATGTAGGGCAGGTTGATCGAGGTCTCGGAGGACGAGGACAGCTCGATCTTCGCCTTCTCGGCGGCCTCGCGCAGACGCTGGAGCGCCATCTTGTCCTTGGACAGGTCCACGCCGTGCCCGGACTGGAACTGCTTGACCAGGTAGTCGACGACGCGCTGGTCCCAGTCGTCACCACCGAGGTGGTTGTCACCGTTGGTGGCCTTCACCTCGACGACGCCGTCGCCGATCTCGAGCAGCGAGACGTCGAAGGTGCCGCCACCGAGGTCGAAGACCAGGATCGTCTGGTCGTCCTTGTCGAGGCCGTACGCCAGGGCGGCGGCCGTCGGCTCGTTGACGATGCGCAGGACGTTCAGGCCCGCGATCTCGCCGGCCTCCTTGGTGGCCTGGCGCTCGGCGTCGTTGAAGTAGGCCGGGACGGTGATGACCGCGTCGGCCACCTTCTCGCCCAGGTAGGCCTCGGCGTCCCGCTTCAGCTTCTGCAGCACGAAGGCGCTGATCTGCTGCGGGTTGAAGTCCTTGCCGTCCAGGTTGATCTTCCAGTCGGTGCCCATGTGGCGCTTGACCGACCGAATGGTCCTGTCGACGTTGGTGACCGCCTGGCGCTTGGCGACCTCGCCGACCAGCACCTCACCGTTCTTCGCGAAGGCGACGACGGACGGCGTGGTCCTGGCGCCCTCGGCGTTGGTGATGACGGTGGGCTCGCCGCCCTCCAGAACGCTGACGACGGAGTTAGTCGTGCCCAGGTCGATGCCGACCGCACGTGCCATGGTTCTTTCCTCCAGCTGACTTGAGTGCAACGGACTCAACCATGCCAGGGCATAGGTGCTACGTCAAGAGAGGTGAGTGGGCTCGGCTCAACTTATTCGCGGAGGCTCGCGCAGGTCCTGCCCACTGCCGGCGCCGCCAACTCGCGCATCAGGCAGCGACGTTCTCGGTGACCTCTGCATCGTCAGCGGCCCCGGGGGCCGGCTCCTTCGGTCCGCGCAGGGCCGTGTAGACGAACAGGGCGGCCAGGACGGCCGTGCCCACCCACATGGCCTGCCGCCATCCGTCGACGAAGGACTGCTGGGCGGCGTGGACCAGGTCCTGCGCGCGCGGTCCCGCGCCGGGTGCGGCCTCCAGGGCGTTGGCGATGCCGTCGCGCGCGGTGTCCGCGGTGCCCTGCGGGATGCCCTGAAGCCGGCCGCCGATGGAGCTGCGGTAGCCGGCCGACAGCAGCGCGCCCAGCAGCGCGACGCCCAGTGCGGTGCCGAACTCGCGCGTGACGTCGTTGAGGGCAGAGGCGACGCCCTGCTTCTCGCGCGGCAGGGAGCCGGTGATGGCCTCCGTGGACGGCGTCATCGCCAGACCCGAGCCGAAACCCTGGGCGAGCAGGCCGGGCAGGAGGGACGGATAACCGCCGTCGACGGAGACGAACAGCGCCATCAGGGCCAGGCCGACCCCGGTCAGCGCGATACCGCCGGCCAGGGTCCGGCGGACGCCGATCCGTGTCGCCAACCTGGGGGCCACACCGGCGGCCACGATCAGCGCCACGGCCATGGGCAGCATCGCCACCGAGGACAGCAGCGCCGACCAGCCCAGCACGGCCTGGAAGAACGGCAGGAGGACCACGGTGATGCCCGCCTGGACACCGAAGGTCACCAGCAGGGTGATCGAGCCGCCGGCCAGGCCGCGCTCACGGAACAGCCGCACGTCCAGCAGTGAGGCGTCCCGGCGGCGCAGCTCCCAGACCACGAAAATGACGGTGGCACCGAGACCGACGGCGAGGCTGATCAGGGTCACCGGGGCGGTCCAGCCGCGCTCTGGCCCCTCCTGCAGGACGAAGATGAGGCCGACCACCGCGACGGTGGACACCAGCGCGCCGAGGGTGTCGAAGGAATGGCGGGGCCGCTCGAAGGAGTTGGGAACCGACTTCAGCGTCATGGCCATGGCCACGACGGCCAGGACCACCGGCAGGGCGAACAGCCAGCGCCAGTCGGCGGCGTCGACCAGGAACGCCCCCAGGAACAGGCCCACGACGCCGCCGCCTCCGCCCACCCCGGTCCACACCCCGATCGCCTTCCCTCGCTGCTCCTCGGGGAAGGTGGAGGTGATGACGGCAAGGGTGACGGGCATGATCATCGCCGCCCCGACACCGGCGCCCATCCGCGCGGCGATCATCACCTCCGCGTTCGGAGCCAGGGCGCCTGCGACGCTCGCGACGCCGAAGAGGGTCAGCCCGGCGATCAGCATGGGTTTGCGGCCCAAGCGGTCACCGATGGCGCCGAGCGGCAGCAGCAGGGCGGCCAGGACGAGGGTGTAGATGTTGATGATCCACAGGACGGTGCTCTGCGAGGCCCCGAAATCGACGGCCAGGTGGGTCTGGGCCACGTTCAGTCCCGACACCGACGCGATGACGGCCATCAGCGCGACCGAGACAGCGATCAGGATGGTCCGCAACTGACGCGCGTCCGGCGCACTTTCACCGCGCGTGGCAGCGGCTGCCGCCCGGGGAGGCCGGCTCGGGGTCATGGGCACCTCTCAGAAATGGGCACGGTCAGTCAGCGCCGGCGCGTGGCCGGTCGCGGAGTGAGGGGGTCCGGCCGCGGCGGCGCCCTCGGGGCGCTTGCGCGAGTCCGGGATTGCAGCGGTGGCGGTCGCGTCCCGCGCCGCGGGCAATGCCGCGCCAGTGGTGACCGCCAGGGCGTGCTCGGAAGGGATCTTCCGACTTGCTCATCCACCGTAGCGCCGTAAACGGGCGACACCTTCCACTTCCGCTAAAGTGGGAGACATGCCTGCTCAGAGCTCTCGGAAGCCAGGCCGACCACTACCGGCTGCCACCGACGGGCCCCCGCCGCCCGCCGCGGCCACCGGACTGCGCGCCGATGCCCGGCGCAACCGCGACCGCATCCTCGAAGCCGCCCGCGAGGCATTCCGGATCCAGGGAATCGACGTACCCCTCACGACGATCGCCCGCCGCGCGGGGGTCGGCGCAGCCACCCTCTATCGGCACTTCCCCACCCGAGCCGCGCTCGTCACCGAAGCCTGCGCCGCACAGATAGCCGGCTGCGTCGCCATCCTCGACGACGCCCTGGCCGACCCCGATCCCTGGCGCGGGTTCCGCAGTGTGATCGAGAAGGTGTGCGCCATGCAGGCCACCGACCGGGGTTTCACGGCCGCCTTCCTGGCCCAGTTCCCCGACGCCGTCGACTACGAGCGCGACCGCACCCGCGCGGAGACAGGCCTCGCCCAACTGGTGCAGCGGGCCAAAGACGCGGGGGAACTGCGGGCCGACTTCCACCCCTCCGACGTCACTCTCCTGCTCCTGGCCAACAACGCCGTCGTCGGAGAGTCCCAGCAGGCCTCGCCGGCCGCGTCCCGACGCCTGGCCGCCTACCTCCTCCAGTCCTTCCGGTCCGGCCGTACCGAGCCCCTGCCCCCGCCGGCACCGCTGGGGCTCCAGCACATCCACCAGCCTCCGCCCACCCGCTAGCGGGATCGGCCGGCGCTTCCGCGCGGCGTACTCCATGCCCCGCCTACAGCTCGGGGGTGCGGGCTGTGTGGCGGGTGCGGGTGAGTGGGGCTCCTGCGCGCAGTTCCCCCGAGCCATGAGGTGCCCTTCCCGGCCGGCCGCAGGCCAGGACGGTTGTCGCGACCGTTGCCGCCGCGACCCACGCCGCCCATGGTTGGGCACAGTCCAAGAAGACCAGTACCCCGGGAACCGCCGCCCCCGCGGCCAACGCCGCCACCGTCACGACAACCCCCCGGGGCGTGACCCCCATCCCCCGCAGGCCCCGGGCCACGCGGAGCCGCGACAGGCTCGCCACCGGCACCGCGCTCAGCGCCGCCAGTACGCTGCCGCCCGTACCGGGGCCCCGTCCGGCCAGCACCAGGACCGCCACGGCCGCCGGCAGGAAGCCGGTGAACAGCGCGCCGCCGCGCCCGGCGGTCACGCGCGCGGGAGCCGCGTTGTGCATCAGGAACCCGGTGAGCGCGGCGGCCAGCACGCACAGCAGGGCGGCGAGCCCGTCCCGTACGTCGGCCACCGCGCAGGTGCCGAGGGCGAACGCCGTGACGACGCCGACCGCGCCCATCACTCCGTCGGCGTGATCGAGCGCCACGAATCCGTGGGCGACGAGGACGATCCACCCGGCGGCGAGCAGGCCGCCCGGGACGCCGAGGACGTCGTACGGCACCACGAGGGCCGCCGCGCCCGCCGGGACGCCGTGGCGGAGGGCACCGCGCGCGAGGCGCGGCCACCGGCCGGCGGGGCGGGGGCGGGCGGGGCGCAGATCCTCGGCGAGGCCCGTCAGCGCGACGGCCACCGCCGCGAGGAGCACCCGGGTGACCTCGCCGCCCAGCCGCGCCGCCCCGCTCCACTCGCCGACGCCGACCACCGCGCCGACCGTCCCCACGACCGCGAGCCCGCCCACCACCGGCACCCGCCGTCCGCGCCGCCCCACCTTCACGATCCCCGCCCGCAGGCCGGGGCCCCGCAGCAGCGCGCACAGCGCGGCGGCGAGGAGAACGGCGGTGGTGGCGGCCACGATCCCGTAGAGCACGGAGTACACCGTAGGCGCATATGCCGCAATACCGTACGAATAACACGATCCGTTCGTGTGGTCCGCCGACCGGGACGCTCGGGGCACGGTCACGCCGAGGTGCCCCTCAGCGACTCAGATCACCTCGCGTCCGGCTACATTGCGAAGCGAGATGGGGGTAGTCTCGGACGGACTGGATAAGTTACCGCTTAGTAATCTCGAGCTCAGTAACGTCGAGGCCGCCCCAGGAGCCCCAATGCAACTCGCCGCGATCATCGTGTCGCTGGTCCTGATCGTGGTCGGCGTGGCGCTGTTCGGCCGCGCCCTCCTGCAGATCTACACCTTCATGCGGCTGGGCCAGTCCGTGCCGGCCGGGACCCGGACCGACGACCCCGCACAGCGCACGGTCACCGTGGTCAAGGAGTTCCTCGGCCACACCCGGATGAACCGCTGGGGCGTCGTCGGCGCGGCGCACTGGTTCGTGGCGGTGGGCTTCTTCACGCTGCTGCTGACCATCGTCAACGCGATCGGGCAGCTCTTCCGGGCCGACTGGCTGCTGCCGGTGCTGGGCGACTGGGCCCCGTACAACGTCTTCGTCGAGTTCATCGGCACGATGACGGTGCTCGGCATCCTGGTGCTCATCGCACTGCGCCAGCTCTCGCATCCGCGCAGGCCGGGCCGCAAGTCCCGGTTCGCGGGCTCCAACTTCGGCCAGGCGTACTTCGTCGAGGCCGTCATCCTGATCGTCGGCGTCTGCATCTTCATGCTGCACGCGCTGGAGGGCGCCCAGCACCACGTGGACGGCTACGAGGCCTCGTTCTTCGTCTCGTACCCGGTGGTGTCCTGGCTGCGCGGCATGGACCTGAACACGCTCCAGAACCTCACCTACTTCTTCGCCGGCCTGAAGATCGCCACCTCGTTCATCTGGATGATCGTGGTCGGCCTCAAGACCGACATGGGCATCGCCTGGCACCGCTTCCTGGCCTTCCCGAACATCTGGTTCAAGCGGGAGAGCGACGGCGGTACGGCGCTGGGCGCGCTGCAGCCGATGACCTCCGGCGGCAAGGCGATCGACTTCACCGACCCGGGCGAGGACGACGTCTTCGGCGTCTCCCAGGTCGAGCACTTCTCCTGGAAGGGCCTGCTGGACTTCTCCACCTGCACCGAGTGCGGCCGCTGCCAGTCGCAGTGCCCCGCGTGGAACACCGGCAAGCCGCTCTCCCCGAAGCTGCTGATCATGTCGCTGCGCGACCACGCGCACGCCAAGGCCCCCTACCTGCTGGCCGGCGGCGGCAAGTCCATGGAAGGCGAGGAGAAGGCGTCCGAGGAGCAGCTCAAGGACGTCCCCGCCGCCGCCCTCGCGGAGGCCGAGCGCCCGCTGATCGGCACCCTCGAAGAGAACGGCGTCATCGACCCCGACGTCCTCTGGTCCTGCACCACCTGCGGCGCCTGCGTCGAGCAGTGCCCCGTCGACATCGAGCACGTCGACCACATCGTCGACATGCGCCGCTACCAGGTGATGATCGAGTCCGCCTTCCCGAGCGAGGCGGGCACGATGCTCAAGAACCTGGAGAAGAAGGGCAACCCCTGGGGCCTGGCCAAGAAGCAGCGCCTGGAGTGGACCAAGGAGGTCGACTTCGAGATCCCGGTCGTCGGCCGCGACATCGAGGACCTCACCGAGGTCGAGTACCTGTACTGGGTCGGCTGCGCGGGCGCGCTCGAGGACCGCGCGAAGAAGACCACGAAGGCCTTCGCCGAACTCCTCCACATCGCGGGCGTCAAGTTCGCCATCATGGGCGGCGACGAGAAGTGCACCGGCGACTCCGCCCGCCGCCTGGGCAACGAGCCCCTGTTCCAGGAGCTCGGCATGGAGAACGTCATGACGCTCAACGCGGCGTTCGGCGAGGAGATGGACGACGACGGCAAGGTCACGCCGGAGTCGAGGAAGCCGAAGTCGGCGAAGAAGATCGTCGCCACCTGCCCGCACTGCCTCAACACGATCGGCAACGAGTACCCGCAGCTCGGCGGCGACTACGAGGTCATCCACCACACGCAACTGCTCCAGCACCTCGTCGACGAGGGCAAGCTCGTCCCCGTCACCCCGGTCGAGGGCCTGATCACCTACCACGACCCCTGCTACCTGGGCCGCCACAACAAGATCTACACGCCCCCGCGCGAGATCATCGCGGGCGTCCCCGGACTGCGCAACGAGGAGATGCACCGCCACAAGGAGCGCGGCTTCTGCTGCGGCGCCGGCGGCGCGCGCATGTGGATGGAGGAGCGCATCGGCAAGCGCATCAACAACGAGCGCGTCGACGAGGCGCTGTCGCTGAACCCCGACATCGTCTCCACGGCCTGCCCGTTCTGCCTGGTCATGCTGACCGACTCGGTCAACGGCAAGAAGAACGATGGCCAGGCGAAGGAGTCGGTCCAGGTCGTCGACGTGGCCCAGCTGCTCCTGACGTCCGTCAAGACAGAGGTGGACGAACCGCCGGCCGGCACGGGCGACGGCGCGAAGGCGCCGGAACCCGAGCCGGTGAAGTAACCGCTCGTCGAGCTGATGCGCCCGGTTCCCCCGCGTTCCTTTTCCCGGAGCGCGGGGGAACCGCGTTTGTCCGGAACTTTTCCGAACGTACGTACAACCCTCACACCCCCTCGCCGGTCTCCTGATCGCCGAACCCCGGGTGACGCCGAGGACAACCTCAGGCGAACCCGGGCGATACGGCACCCCATTCACGTGGGCGCCCGCGCGGGCGTCCCGCATGCACAGGAGACTTCCGCATGCACAAGCGCTTCGGGCTCACCCTCGCGACGGCCACCGCGGCCGCGCTGACGGGCAGCCTGCTCAGCCTCTCCGCGGCCGCCACCGCGACCGCGGCCCCCGGCACCGCCACCACCGCGGACGCCGACTTCAACGGCGACGGCCTCGCCGACGTCGCCACCTCCGCCGTCCACGCCTCCGTGGACGGCAAGGCGGAGGCCGGCGCGGTCACCGTCCTCTACGGCGGCGGCGGGCACACCACGCTCACCCAGAGCAGCCCCGGCGTGCCCGGCGCCCCCGAGAAGCAGGACTACTTCGGTTCCGACCTCGCCTACGGCGACTTCGACGGCGACGGCTACGACGACCTCGCCACCGGTGCCGGCGGCGAGGACGTCGGCAGCGACGTGGACGGCGGCACCGCCGTGATCCTCTGGGGCTCGGCCTCCGGTCTGCACGGCGGCACCACCGTCAAGGACCCCCGCCCCACCAAGCACGACCGGTTCGGCGGCGTCCTGGAGGCGGCCGACCTCAATGGCGACGGCCACGTCGACCTCGCGCTCGGCACGTCCACCTCCGCCACCGTCGACATCTACCGCGGCGGCTTCACCCGCGCCGGCGCCACCGGCGGCCACTACACGCTCCTGCCGCCGATCGTCAGCGGCGACGGGGTCGGCCTGCGCAACCTGCACTCCGGTGACGCCAACGGCGACGGCGTCGAGGACCTGATCGTCAACGGTTACGAGAACGACTCCGAGGACGGCTACGACGCCAACTACTGGTTCCCCGGGTCCTCCTCGGGCGTCCGCGCCGCCGGCTACCAGAAGCTGCCCGCCGGCTTCGTCACCGACGTCGGTGACACCGACGGCGACGGCTACGGCGACATCGTCTACGGCATCGCCTGGGACGACGGCATCGCGCACGCCCAGAAGGGCGGCGCCGTCCTGATCGGCCACGGCTCGGCGAACGGCCCCGCCGACGGCGTGCTGCAGACCTTCGACCAGGACACCGCGGGCGTCCCCGGCGGCGGCGAGAGCGGCGACTCCTTCGGCGCCGAACTCGACCTCGGCGACATCAACGGCGACGGCCACCTCGACCTGGTCGTCGGCTCCCCGGGCGAGAACCTCACCGGCGGCACGGACACCGGCGCGGTCACCATCCTGTACGGCGCCGCCGACGGCTCCGGCATCACCGGCACCGGCGCGAAGATGATCGACCAGGACACGCCCGGCGTCCCCAACTCCAATGAAAAGGGCGACTACTTCGGCTCCGACGTCCACGTCGACGACCTCGACGACGACGGTCTGGGCGACGTCATCATCGGCGCCAGCGGCGAGAACAGCGACAACGGCGCGGTCTACGCCCTGCGTTCGGGCAGCGACGGCTCCCTGACGGCCTCGTCCGGCATCTACGTCTCCACGGTCGGCATCTCCGGCTCCGGCACTCCGCTCCTGGGCAACAACTTCGCGGACTGACACCGGCGCCGCACACCTCATCCCACCCCACTGACGGGGCACCCGCACGGGTGCCCCCGTGTGTCCTGGAGGACCCACTTGCAGCAGCGCCTCAGACTCGCCCTCGCCGCCGCCACCGCGGCCGCGCTGACGGGCGGTCTGCTCACGTTCACCGCCGCCACCGCCACGGCGGCCGACTCCACCACCGTGCCGCAGGCCGACTTCAACGGCGACGGCATCGGCGACGTCGCCTTCTCCGCCGCCGGCGCGTACGTCTCCGGCCTGAAGAACGCCGGACAGGTCGTCGTCCTGTACGGCACCTCCACCGGCGTCGGCACCGCCAAGCGGTCCGTGCTCAGCCAGAACAGCGCCGGTGTCCCCGGCGGCTCCGAGGCCGGCGACGCCTTCGGCTCCGAGACCGCCTACGGCGACTTCAACCACGACGGCTACGACGACCTCGCCGTCGGCACCCCGCACGAGAAGGTCTCCGGCGACACCAACGGCGGCACCGTCGCCGTGCTGTGGGGCTCGGCCTCCGGGATCACCGGCAAGGGCGTCACCGTGCCCGACCCGGCCGCCTCCTCGCACGACCGGTGGGGCCAGTACCTCGCCGCGGGCGACTTCGACGGCGACGGCCGCGACGACCTCGCCGTCGCCAACTCCTCCAGCACCATCTACGTCTACAAGGGCGGCATCACCTCTTCCGGCGCCGCCGGCACCGCCCGCTCCACCGTCAAGCCGCCCGTCCAGTCCGGCGGCGACACCGGCCCGCTCAACCTCACGGCCGGTGACGTCAACGGCGACAAGAAGACCGACCTCGTCGTGGACGGCTTCGAGACGACCGGCGAGTACGGCTGGAACGCCAACTACTACCTGCCCGGCACCTCCAGCGGCCCGAGCACCGCCGCCGCCAAGAAGCTGCGCCCCGGCGTCATCACCGCGATCGGCGACGTCAACGGCGACGGGTACGGCGACATCGTCTCCGGCGCCTACTGGGACAGCAAGACCTCCGACGGCGTCGCGATCCCCAACTCCTCGGACGGCGGCCGGGCCAACGTCACCTACGGCTCGGCCTCCGGACCGGCGAGCACGGCGACGATCACCCAGAACACCGGCAACGTGCCCGGCGGTTCGGAGAAGGGCGACGCCTTCGCCGCCGAGCTGGACCTCGGCGACATCAACGGCGACGGCTACCAGGACCTGGTCGTCGGCGCCCCCGGCGAGGACCTGGGCGGCGTCACGGACGCCGGCGCGGTCACCGTCCTGTACGGCTCGGCGAGCGGCATCAACACCGCGTCCGGCACGCAGTTCTTCGCGCAGTCCACGGCGGGCGTCCCGGGCAGCGACGAGAAGTACGACGAGCTCGGCCTCGACGTCAAGCTCGACGACGTCAACGGCGACGGCCGCGCCGACCTGGTCGCGAGCTCCTGGGAGAACGCGGGCAACGGCTCGCTCCTCTACCTCCCGTCCAACGGCACGAAGATCGTCACCCCCGGCGCCGGCTCGATCTCCCCGAGCGCACTCGGCGTGGCGACGACGGGCACGCCGAACCTCGGCGCCAACTTCGCCGACTGACGCACGCAGCACTCCCCCCGGGTCCGCGCACCCCGCGTGCGCGGACCCGGCCCCGTCCACCCCCCTCACCGGGAGCCCCCGTGCGCCGCACCCGTGCCCTCCTGCCGGCCCTTCCCCTGGTCGCCGGCCTCCTCACCCCGCTCCTCCTGGCCGTCCCCGCCTCCGCCGCGCCCGCCGCGCACGGCGACGACTTCGACGGCGACGGCTACCGCGACTAGGGCCTGTCTCTCAATTCCCGTCGTCCGCCCGGAGGGCGGGCCGGGCGGCGTCAGGTGCGTGCTCTGGGGGTCCCCCCTGCTCGAAGAGCTTGGGGGAGTGCCGGCCCCTGGCCCTCGTACTGGATGTACTCGGGCCAGGGGCCGGTGCGGCGAGAGTGCGTGCATGGCGTCGCCCGGCAGACGGGAATTGAGAGACAGGCCCTACGCCACCGCCTCGTACGAGAGCGACGGCGGCGGCATCCGCGTCACCTTCGGCACGGCCACCGGACCCGGCACCCGCACCCAGTACATCGACCAGTCGAGCGCCGGCGTGCCCGGCGCCGACGAGGCGGACGACATGTTCGGCGAGATCCGCGCCGCCGCCGACCTCGACGGCGACGGCTACGGCGACCTCGTGGTCGCCGCCCGCGGCGAGGACGTGAGCGGCCGCGAGGACCAGGGCGCGGTGACCGTCCTGTGGGGCAGCGCCAAGGGCCTCAAGGGCGGCACCACGCTCCCCGACAAGGCGCCGAAGCAGTCGTACGGCTACATGGGCGACGACCTGGCCACCGGCGACTTCAACGGCGACGGCAAGCAGGACCTGGCCGTCGTCAACGCCGGCAAGACCTACGTCTACCGCGGCCCGATCACCCGCTCCGGCACCACCGGCTCCGTCACGACGCTGGACAGGACCGGCTTCGACTCCGTCCACCTCATCGCCGGGAAGGTCGACCGGGACTCCAGGACCGACCTCGTCATCATCGGGGACGCCTTCTCGGGGAGCAGGCAGACCGCCGACGCCTGGTTCGTCAAGGGCGGCAAGACGCTCACCCCCGGCAGGTCCCTCCAGGTCAACTCCGGCACCGAGGGCGGCGGCGACGGCGTCATCGCCGACTTCGACAAGGACGGCTACGGCGACGTGGCCGTCGGCACCCCCGGCTGGTCCGGGTACAAGGGCCGCGTCACCCTCTGGTACGGCACCTCCACGGGCCCCTCCACCAGCGCCCGCATCACCCAGTCCACCAGCGGCGTCGCGGGCACCCCGGAGCACGACGACTCCTTCGGCGCGAGCGTGTCGGCGGGCGACGTGAACGGCGACGGCTACCAGGACCTGGCGGTCGGCGTGTACGGGGAGAAGGTCGGCGACGCCGAGTACGCGGGCGGGGTCCACGTGCTGCGCGGCGGCGCCTCCGGCGTCACCGGCAAGAACTCCCAGTGGTTCGCCCGCAACAGCCCCGGCGTGCCGGGCGCCCTGACGAGCGACGAGAGCTTCGGATCCGCCGTCCGCCTGCGCGACACCGACGGCAACGGCCACGCCGACCTGTGGGTGGAGGGCATGTACGGCGGGCTGCGCCTGCCCGGTACGGCGTCGGGCATCACGACGGCGGGCGCCGCCAAGGTGGGCACCCCGGGCTTCGGCCTGGTGGACGGGTTCCTTCAGTAGGGGGCGTCCGGGGGGTCTCCGTACCGGACCCGTAGGGAGAAACCCCCACCTGCCGCCCCGGGACCGCCCGTTGGTCCCCTACGGGATGTCACAGGTCGGACGCAAAGCCGCCCCGGGGAACCGGGGCCGGGCCCGCGGCGCGAGCGGACCAGGTACGTTCGAAGGCGTGGCTGGATTCAGGATCGGACGCGGCGGCCAGAACGGCCGCGCACCTCAGGCGCGAGGGCAGCAGGCCCCGTACGGACAGCAGGCGCAGGCGCCGCACGGCCCGAGCGGCGGCCCGGCCTACGGCTACCCGCAGGCCGGGGCGCCGCAGTACGGCCCCGGCCCCGGGCAGCGCCCGTACGGCGGCGGCCCGCGGCCGCCCTACGGCGCCGCCCCGCAGCAGTACGGCGGCGGCGGCCCCGACCACGGCGAGCCGGAGTACTTCGGCGACGACCCGCACGGCGGCTACGCCCAGGGCCCGGGCGCGGACCCGTACGCGGCGAACAACCCGGGGCACACCCAGGCCTTCTCGCTCGGCGAGGACCACTACACCCAGGGCGACACCTACCGCGCGGGCCAGGCGCCGGCCCCGCCGGTCGGCCCCCGGCTGCACTGGAAGGACCTGCTGCGCGGCATCGTGATGTCGCCTAACCAGACCTTCCTGCGGATGCGCGACTACACGATGTGGGGCCCGGCCCTCATCGTCACGTTCCTGTACGGCCTGCTCGCCGTGTTCGGCTTCGACGAGGCACGCGCGGACGTGATCGACGCCACGCTGGCCAACGCCGTGCCGCTGGTGCTGACGACGGCCGTGGCGATGGTGCTCAGCGCGTTCATCCTGGGCGTCGTCACCCACACCCTGGCCCGTCAACTGGGCGGTGACGGGGCGTGGCAGCCGACGGTCGGCCTCTCCATGCTGATCATGTCCCTCACGGACGTGCCCCGTCTGGTGGTGGCGATGTTCGCGGGCGGCGACGCGTCGTTCGTGCAGATCCTGGGCTGGGTGACCTGGATCGCGGCCGGGGCGCTGCTGACCCTGATGGTCTCCCGCTCGCACGACCTGGCGTGGCCGAGGGCGCTGGGCGCGTCGGCGATCCAGCTCGTGGCCATCCTGTCGATCGTCAAGCTCGGTACGTTCTGACGGCCCCTGCGGCTCGATGACTCGATGACTCGATGACTCGATACGAGAGGGGCCCCCGGCGTCACGCCGGGGGCCCCTCTCACCTCTGCCTCGTCACCTCTTGTCCGCCGTGTCCGCCGTGACCGGTACCGCGCTGCGGAGCCGGGCGCACCGTGGGCACCGGACGAGCCGGCCGGGTCCGAGCCGCTCGGCCTGCTGCATCGGGAACGAAACGGTGGTGAACACGTGCCCTTCGGCACAGCGGACGACGGTGCGCTCCATCAAGTCGTGCGATCCCTTCCCCAAAGCTGCCCTGCCTGACGACAAAAGGCACGTTACGGCATCAAAAAGACGCCCTCGCAGGCGGCACCCCTGCCCCGTGCGGAACGTCGGAACTCCTGAACCGCCCCCCACCGTACGCCCCAACTCACCGGTACACAGCCCTGTCCCGGGGGTGTGGCGCGGCGTGCCGGGGGCGGTTCGCACACGTGCTCCGAGCACGTCACCGGCGGGGCCGCGAGGCGGGTGCGGGGCAGGTCACGGGCCGGGTGGGTGGCTCGGGGGCGCCCGGTGGCCCAGTACCCTGGGGCCCCGAAAGGTCACCGGGACGACGAGCGGGAAGAGGGCAACTCCGTGGAATACGGTGCGTATGCGGACCGTGCGCCTGACGCGCAGTACCGCAGGATTCTGGGCGCCCTCCTTCAGGACGGCATCCCGGTGCCGACCCGGCAGGGGCCCGACGCGCTGACCCTCATGCAGCAGACGATGAGCTTCGACCTGGCGAACGGTTTCCCCGTCATCACGGAGCGCAGCCTCGCCCGTTTCTGGCGCAAGCCCATCGGCGAACTCTGCGCGTTCATCAACGGCGCCCGCACCCTCGACGCGCTCGCCGAGTTCGGCTGCGACTGGTGGGGGCCGTGGGCGAGCGAGGGCAAGACGTCCCGCCGGGGGCTGCCGCCGGGCGACCTGGGCCCGGGATCGTACGGCGGGGCGTTCCACGACTTCCCCACCGCCGAGGGGCCCGGCTTCGACCAGTTCAAGCACCTCGTCGAGCAGCTGACGGAACTCCCGGGCGACCGCACCCATTTCGTCAGCCCCTGGATCCCCCAGTACCAGATCCGCGGCGAGGGCAAGACGCCGAAGACCACGATCTCCCCCTGCCACGGCTGGGTCCACGTCCGCGTGCTCGGCGGGAAACTGCATCTGCACATGTTCCAGCGCTCCGGCGACGTACCGGTCGGCGTGCCGTCGAACATGATCCAGTACGCGGCCCTGCTGCTGATGCTCGAACACCTCACCGGCATCCCGGCCGCCCGGTACTACCACACCATCTCGGACGCGCACGTCTACGCGGACCAGGTGGACCGCGTGAAGGTCATGCTCGACCGCGAGCCGCGCCGGCTGCCGACGGTCACGCTCAACGAGGACGGGCGCCGGGTGACGGACATCCACGCCTTCCGCCCCGAGCACTTCGACCTCGCGGACTACGACCCGCATCCCGCCATCGGCTCCATCCCGGTGGCGACATGATCACCTCTCTGATCGTCGCCGCCGCCGAGAACGACGTCATCGGCCGCGACGGGGACCTGCCCTGGCACATCCCGGGCGATCTGCGGCACTTCAAGGAACTCACGCAAGGTCATGCGGTGGTGCTCGGCCGGCTGACCCACGAGTCCATCGTCGCCCGCCTCGGCCGGCCGCTGCCGCGCCGGACGAACGTGGTGGTGAGCGGGTCGGTGCGGTCGGTCCCCGAGGTGGCGGGCGTGCGCTGGGAGCGTTCGGTGGCCGACGCGCTGGCCACCGCCGGGGCGCTGGAGCGGGCGGCGGGCACGGACGAGGTCTGCGTGATCGGCGGCGCCTCCGTCTACCGGCAGGCACTGCCGTTCGTCGACCGCGTCCACCTCACGCGGGTGCACGTGCGGGTGCCCGGTGACACCCGGATGCCCGAGGGCTGGCTGGACGGCTTCGCGGAGGTCTCCCGCGTCGACGTACCGGGCGGCGGCGAGGTGCCGCCGCACTCGTTCCTGCGCCTCGACAGGGTGCCGCGAGGGGTGCCGGAGAGGGTGCCGGGATGAGCCTGTACTACTTCGGCAACTGCCGTACCGAGGCCCAGCGGGCGGAGATGGAACGGCTCGACGGCGAGGGCGTCTGCCTGTTCTGCCCGGACGTGCTGCGCGCGCACGAGAAGCAGCAGGTGCTGTGGGAGACCGCGCACTGGATGGTCACGCCGAACGAGTTCCCGTACGCCGGGACCCGGCTGCACCTGCTGCTCATCCCCAAGGAGCACGCGCCCGACCTGCTCGACCTCTCCCCCGCGTCCCGCGCGGACTTCTGGGAGGTCCTGGCCTCGGTGCGGGACGAGTACGGACTGAGCCACTACGGCCTCGGCGCCCGCAACGGCGACTGCCGGTACACGGGCGGGACCATCCGGCATCTGCACGTGCATGTGCTGGTGGGGACGGGGGAGGAGACGGCCGGGGAGCGGGCCGGGGAGGACTTCGTTCCGGTCCGGATGAAGTTCAGTTCGACGCCGAACCCGTAGGTCCGTCGGCAGGTACGCCCGCGTCACCTGTCATGTCGACCCACACCAGCTCGACACCGCCCGCCCGCAGGATCTCCTCGCCGTCCAGCATCGAGTACGGCCCGGCGAAGTAACACGCGCGGAACCCCGCCTCGACGACGAGCCGCGCGCACCCCGGGCAGGGGAACGTGCTGACGTAGAGGTCGGCGCCGGCCAGGCTCGTCCCCTCGCCCGCGGCACCGGCCACCAGCGACGCCTCGGCGTGGATGGCGGTGGACAGGTCCGTCCGTACGCCCCGGCTGAAGTCGTTGCGCGGGTCGCCGTCGATGTAGGGCGTGTACTCGGTGGGGTGGTGGTGGTTGTGGGCGACGCGGAGCACCTCGCCGTCACGGGCCGCGACCGCGCCGACCTGCCGCCACCAGTCCGAGCTGCGCCCGGCCTCCCGCCGCGCCGCGGTCATGAACCGCCGGTCCAGCTTGGCGCGCGAGATCCGCTCGTCGAAGCCGGCGGGCCTGCCCGCGCGGCTCCACTCGCGGTCCCAGCGCAGGAACGTCGACTCGAAGCGGAGCTCGGCCTCGTCCGGGAAGTCCGGGCGGGCGGCGAGCAGATGCATGATCTCCTCGTCGGGCAGGACGACGAGACCGGCGCGGACGGCGCCGGCGGCGAGGTCGGCCGGCTCCAGCACCCGCACCTCGGTCCCCGGCACGATCAGCCGGGCGTGCCGCGCGGCCCGCTCGGGGGCGAGGCCGCGGATGTCCTTGGCGAGCTTGGGGAAGACCTCGGCGAATCCGCGGCCGAGCAGCAGGATCTCGTCGGAGTCGGCGTGCCGGGTGAGGAAGTCCTCGTAACCGGCGTGCACGACGGGCAGGTAGAGGATCGTCTGCTTCGTCGTCATCGCTGTCGTCATCGCTGTCGTCATCGCTGTCGTGCGCTCAGTCTTCCTCGGCGAGCCCGTCGCCCGCCTCCGCGGGGCCGGTGCCGCGTTCGGTGAGGCCGAGCTGGATGCGGCGCAGCCGGGCGGAGGTGCTGACCGTCGCCATGCGCTCCAGCACCTCGACGCGGCCGCAGTACTTCGCCTCGAGCTCGGCGATCTCCTCGGCGTCGTAGGTGTCGGCCGTGGCGACGAGCACGTCGGGCCGGACCGCCTCGATCAGGCTCCAGCGGGGGTGGTCGACCTGCTTGAGGGTGACGAGGCCGACGCCGCGCTGGTGCGTGACCATCCGCAGCCGCTCCATCTCGGGGACGGCGGGCCGGTTGGGCCCCTTGCGCTGCCGGATCTTCTCGTCGCTGTCGAGACCGACGATAAGGAAGTCGCCGAATTTCCGGGCGGCCTCCAGATACATGGAATGCCCCTCGTGGATGATGTCGAACGACCCACTGGTCAGCACCACCCGCATCCCGAGTACGCGCAAGGCGTCGACGATCTCGGTGATCCGCCCGTAATCAGCCACGTAGCGCAGGTCGAAATTGGACTCGTCCGCAAACAGATAGTTGCCGAACATGGCATCCTCGCGCGTGAATCCATGGGCCCGCCGGGCGTTCTCGAACCTGCTCGTCATGCTCCGATGGTAGCCGCGCCGCGCACCCGCCCCGTGCCCCCGTGAGCCTCGTACGGTCACACGGCCGGTCCCGTGAGGAACTGACCGTTCTTGTCGTAGGGCCAGGCGTTGGGGACGCACCCGTGCAACCCCTTGATCTGCTGCATCATCACGGGGGCCGGCCGCCCGGCACCCGGGCACGTGACGTGTCCGTGCCCGAGGAAGTGCCCCATCTCGTGGTTGATGATCAGCGCCCGGTAGTCGTGGATCGGCCCGGTGAACGTGGGCGAGCCCTTGACCCAGCGCTTGAGGTTCACCACCACCCCGCCGGGGACCTCGCAGTTGTACTCGCCCCCGGTGTCCTGGTGGATGCCCGCCCAGCACAGGCTGTCCGCCGTCTTCGGCGTCGCGATCTTCACGGTGAGGTCGTGCGGCGCGCCCGCGCTCACCAGCTGGAACGCGTTGCGCGGGTCGTGGGTCCAGCCCTGCGGGGCGCCGAGTATCCCGGCGATCTCCTTCGCGGCGGCGGACGGCGAGATGTCGAGTCCCGTCTCGACCTCCACGACGTAGCGCAGCCGGCGGGACCCCTTGCCCACCGTCTCGCCACTGGCCTGCGCGGTGACGAATGTGCCGCTGCCCCGCAGGGGGACCTCGATCGTGGTCCGGCTCGGCGAGGGGCCGGGGCTTGCCTTGCCGGTGCGGCCGGCGGAAGAGGAGGGGGAGGCGGCCGGGCTGGAGTGGGCGCTCGTGGCCGGCGCCGAGGTCACACCCGTCCCCTGCGGCTTCGGCGCACCGCTCGACGCGTCGCTGCGGCCGTCCCCCAGGAAGTGCACCCCCAGGAGGAGCACGCCGACGGCCGCGGCCATGGCGAGCAGTAGCCGCGGGCCCCGGCGCCGCGGGCGTTTCCGCCGGCGCCCGGACCGGCGGCCGGCTCGGTGCCCGGCCGCGGTGCTGTCACTGGGAAATACGGATTGCCCTTGTCGTGCCGCATGCATGAGAGCCAAAACTCACGACTCGATGTAATGAGGCTTGGCTCATTCGGTCACGAAAGCGCAACAACGCATGGTTCTTTGGTGGGAGTCCGACCATTGCCGATCGTTGCGTAACAGCGGCCGAGCGGTTGGGTAACAGTACCCGGGCGGTTGCGTAACAGCACCCCTCGGGCGACTTTTCCCGGGGCGGTCGTATCGTCCGATCTGCTTACACTGCCGCAATGCCACGGGTTCTGATCGTCGAAGACGACCCCGACGTCCGCACCGCCCTGCAACTGGGCCTGCGGCACCAGGGGCACGAGGTCCTCGCCGTGGGCACGGGCGAGGAGGGGCTGGCGCGGCTGCCCCCCTTCCGGGCGGACGTCGTCGTCCTCGATCTCATGCTGCCCGGCGCCTCCGGTCTCGACGTCTGCCGCCGGATCAGGGAGCGCGACCAGGTGCCGATCATCATGGTGACGGCCCGGGGCGACGACGTCGACGTGGTCGTGGGCCTGGAGGCGGGCGCCGACGACTATGTGGTCAAACCCGTGCGGGCCCGGGTGCTCGACGCCCGGATACGGGCCGTACTGCGCAGGCAGGACGCGTCGGCGCCGGACGGCACGCGGCCCCGGAACCGGACGTACGGCGACCTGACGATCGACCCGGCCGGACTCGTGGTGACCCACCGCGGCGAGACCGTCGCCCTCGCCCCCTCCGAACTGAGGCTGCTGCTGACTCTGTCGGCCTCGCCCGGCCGGGTCTTCAGCCGGCAGCAACTGCTGGAGGCGGTCTGGGAACACGGCTACCACGGGGACATACGGCTCGTGGACGCCTGCGTGAAGCGACTGCGCACCAAGCTCGGCGAGGGGCGCGAACCCCGTTACGTGCGGACCGTGCACGGGTTCGGTTACCGCTTCACGACGCCGTGAGCGGGGGGCGGGGGGTCGGCGGGCCGTCGGGGATCGGCGGGCCGGCGGGGGACCGCGGGAGCGGTGACGGGCAGCGGGGTGTCGGCGGGCCGTCGGGGTTTCTGCGGGCCGTCCTGGTGCGTGTGCCGCTTCCGCTGCGCGGGCTGCGCCCCCGCCTGGTGGCGGCCTTCGTCCTGGTGGCGATGTGCAGCGCCCTGAGCACCGGGGCGCTCGCCTTCCGCGAGGCGCGCACGGGGGTGCTCCAGCAGAGCCAGGACTCCGTCATCCGCCACTTCCGCACGAGCGTCGACGCCGTCGCACCGTACGCCCCCTTCCCACCCGGCCAGTCGGACCTGCAGTCCGTGGTGAACCAGGTGCTGTACGCGAACCGGTCGGCGGGCTGGCAGGTCATGGCCACGTACGGCGGCCTGCGCGCCTACGCGCCGAGCGACGGCTTCGCCGACCTGAGCCCCGAACTGCTCCGGTCCGTGGGGAGCCGGCGTGCCGCGGTGTTCCAGCGCGTGAACGTCGACGGGCACCCCCGGCTCGTCGTCGGCCTGCCCGTCACGTACAGATCCGGGGCCGGCACGGAGTCCGGGCTCTCCGGCATGGTCATGTACCTGGTGGTGCCGCAGAGCACCGAAGAGGGATACGTCAAGGCCATGGTGAGCGGCATCGCGCGGGCCACTCTGGTGGCGCTGGGCTTCGCCGTCCTGCTGGCGCTGCTGGCGGCGAGCGGCGTGCTGCGTCCCGTACGGGCGCTGCGCGGGGCGACGCGCCGGATGGCCGCGGGCCACCTCGACGTACGCCTCGACGTCACCGGCTCCGACGAACTGGCCGAACTGTCCAGGTCGTTCAACGAGACGGCGGCCGAACTGGAGCGCACGGTGGGGGAGTTGCGGCGCCTTGAGGCACAGGGTCGGCGCTTCGTGGCGGACGTCTCCCACGAGCTGCGCACCCCGCTGGCGGCGATGTCGGCGGTCACCGACATGCTGGACCTGGAGGGCGAGACCGGCGACGCACTCCGGCTCATCAGCGAGGGCACGGGCCGGCTGAGCGAACTGGTGAACGACCTGATGGAGATCTCCCGCTTCGACGCGGGCGCGGCCGAACTCCACCGCGACGAGATCGACCTGGCCGAGTCCGTACGGCGCACGGTCTCCTCCCGGGGCTGGCAGGACCAGGTGGAGCTGCGGCTCCCCGCCCCGGGCGCCCTCCGCGCCTGGGTCGACCCGCGCCGGATCGACGTGGTGACGGCCAACCTGGTCGGCAACGCACTGCGGCACGGTGCGCGACCGGTGCAGCTCACGCTGGGGAGACGGAGGGAGAAGGGAAAAGGAACGGCCGAAGAGTGGGCCGTCCTCCAAGTGACCGACGCCGGACCGGGCATAGCCGAGCAGGACCTCCCCCACATCTTCGAACGCTTCTACAAGGCGAGCACGTCCCGGACGCGGAGCGAGAACAGCGGCCTGGGCCTGGCCATCACGGCGGAGAACGTACGCCTGCACGGCGGCCGCCTGCGGGCGGCGAACGCGCCCGGGGGCGGCGCGGTGTTCACGGCCGAACTCCCGCTGCACCGCGAGACGCGCACCGGGGGTGCGGTATGAGGGGCGCGCGCATGGCGACCCTGCTGTCCGGACCGATGGCGGCGGTCGCGCTCGCGCTCGGGGGATGCGGAGTCCCCCCGTCCGACGTCATCGAGGCCGGCGAACCGGCCCACGGCCCGGCCGCCCCCAGTACGGCACCGTCCTCCCCCACCACGGTCTCCCTCTACTTCCTGCGCGACGGCGCACTGACGGCGTACCCGCGACGCCTCGGGGAGGCGGGGAACACCGGAGGCGGCGGAGATGGGGGCGCCGGGGGCGCCGACGACCTGGAAACCGTCGTACGGCTGCTCTTCGCAGGGCCGACCACGACCGAGGCGACGACGGCCACCACGCAACTGCCCCGCCTGACGCACGCGTCCCGGATCAGCACCGGCGAGGACGGCGTCCTCTCCGTCCAACTCCCCGACACCACCGCCCCACTGAGCCGCAAGGCGGTACTCCAACTGGCATGCACGGTGGCGCAGGCCTCACCCCGGAAGACCGACGCCACAGCCGCCCCAACCGTCGCCGCCTCCGGCAGCGTCCACATCCTGGGCAACGGCTGGACGGTGACCCCGTCCCAGGACGCCTGCCCCCTGGCCCACGCGTTGCCCCGTAACCCCTCACACATGGGGTAGAGTGAACGAGCACTCGGGCACGGCCCCCTCCGCCGCCCGGCGCGGGTGTAGTTTAATGGTAGAACATCAGCTTCCCAAGCTGAGAGCGCGAGTTCGATTCTCGTCACCCGCTCCATTTCGGACCCCCAGGTCATTGACCCGGGGGTTCTTTGTTGTCTAGACCGGTGGGCGGGTGCCGCACCACAACCGCACCATAAGGCGAAGTCGCACCCCTAGCTGATTGCAGGAAGGATCGGGATCAGCTCCAGCTCCCTGGCCGTGGAACGCAAGACCTGCTTCCGCGGCTTTCCGTTGACCATGTCATCGAAGGCGCGGCCGGCCCAGATCAAGCACATCGCCACCGTCACCTCCACTACTGAGGACGGCCCCTGCTTCGGATCGCTCCTCAGACTGGGTGGCTCGGTGCTGTACTCGATGAAGGAAGACGCACTAACCGAGCTGGGGTGCGCGTAACCGCAGAGGTATCGGTACACGGTGTAGAGCTGCCTCCGCGGGTCGATCTCGTCGCACTGTGCCTGGAACCGACGAAACACCTCACTCTCGTCGGTCTTCTCCACCGGGTCGTTGTTGATCTGGTCGATCAGGTCCTGAGGCACGTTGAACGCTGTCTGCATGTCGTTGGCTGTCGCCCGGTTCACCCGACCGCCCTCAGCAAAGACTCCGAGTGCAGCGGCGTCGCCCTTCTGGGACAGCCAGTGCAGGCTGACAGTGGTCTCGAACATGGTTCGCAGCAATATCAAGGCTTCATGCGCGAAACCATGATCCACCAGGTGCAGAGCCGCCTCGGCCAGCCGATGAACTTCGGCACACCAGCCATGCCCGAGCAGAACGGAACGGTACTTGCGCTGCTTGGTCTCGATTGGCCCAGACGCCCGAAAGTCAACGATCAGCTTCGCGATGGCATCACGGTACTGCTGCTGAGTGACGTTGCCCATAAGCCTTCCCCCTCATTCGGACTGGGGCGCAGGCTACTTGAACCCGGATCAGCTGGATCACGGATTTTTCCCCCGGCCGTACTCAGAGGCCCTGTACAGCAAACACCGGTGGGAAGACATTGGCTGCCTCCCCACCGGAAGAAGGGTTCGTTGCTACTGCTGACCAGGTTTGCACCGCTTCGCACGTTCGGCGCGTACGAGGTCGTCCAGCCCGGCCGCCACATCCCGTTGCCGCTCCCCGTCGGAGTGCTGGTAGATGCGTGCCGCCTTCTCGGAGGACTGGCCGGCCCGGACCATCGTGTCCTTGAGGGTGGCGCCCGAGCGGGTCGAGAGCGTGTGCCCGGTGTGCCGAAGGTCGTAGAAGCGGAAGCCGTCCGGAAGGCCGGCGGCCACCCGGGCCCGACGCCACTGTCGATCTCCCCCGTGACCGGCACATGCTCCGAGGCGACGCCGAGACCGTAGGAGCGCGCCAGGTCCTCCAGTCGCTTGCCGGAACTGACGTCGTCCACGGCGACGACCGTCCGCCCGCGTTCGTCATCACGCCGTAGCGGAGTGGCAACGGTGACAGCGCCCCGGCCGAGCGACGCGAGCAGCGACAGCACGACCGACCGCATCAGGAGGCGAGCCCGGCGCACTCTCGAAGACGTGCCGGGCGTACTCCGCGCTCTGGAGCATGGTGGGAAGGATGACGCACTGAAACGACCGCACCTGCCGAGCGGACCGAACCTCTTCGTCGACGCTCGCAGCGACGGGAGCCAAGTTGTCTGCCAGTTGGTCAGAACCTGCGGCAGCGACCACGGCGGCGAGGAGGTCACGCACCTCATGAGCCGTCGACTCATCAAGGCCGAGGGCCTCCAGGAGCCGGTCGAGCACGTCGAAGCTCGGAACCATGCGCCCGGTCTCGACTTTGGACACGGTCGGCTGCCCGACACCAGCACGCTGCGCCAACACAGCACCTGTCACAGGCCGGCCTCTACCCGAAGCACACGAAGGCGCCCACCGAGCGCCCTCATCAGCTCCCGCCGCTCACTCCCCATGCCCAGGTTCTACACCACCGGCCAGTCGGACCATGATTCAAACTTTCTCTACTGGTTCAAGGCCCGCGCGCGGCGCGGGCGCGCGCCGCCTCTGCGGCGCGGCCTGCCTCCTGTCTGCGCCCCGACTGGCCGCGCCCGGCGGCGCGCTCGGCGGCTGCGGCACTTCGCGGGAAAAACCCGCTGTGGCTGGGGCGGTCGGCTCCACGGCTTTAGGCAGCCAATTCGGCGCGAGCCTCGAAGATCATGGCCAAAAATCGGGCACTAACGGGCAGGTTCACAAACCTGCCCGATCCGCTGGCTAGCCTAATGGGCCATGATCACTCGCGCCAAATCAGCTCCAGCCCAAAGCCGCTCCACCGACCTATCGAGAATTACCCGTGCGCCGCGCGCAGCTTTTTACGCATCCAGACGGTAAATTCTTCATCGGTGACGTGCGGCCTCAGTGACTCATATGGCAACCCCCCTGATCCTTCCCGATCTTCAGCCAGCATGGCAATTCCCGTAATCACCGGGATGGAAATGAGTTCCATCCTTCGAAATATCTCCTGGCACGCCTCCTGAGCCTTCTCCGTGTAGGTCGAAAGGTAGGCTTGGTGCACCACATCCATCGCATATAGTTCCGAGTATCCAGACCCCAATCGTTCCGTGGACGGCTCGACTCTAACGACGCGCACCCAGGGCAAAGCAGTCATCTTCGGTTCACCGTCGATTACATGAACGCCAATCATGGGCGCCCTAACGACCGCAACCGGGAAGACCGCCCGGACATCGTAGTAGCAGTGCTTGGGCTTCGGTTGACAGACCCGCGAGAAGTGTTTGAACGCCTTCATGAGAGGTAGGGCAATACCTCTGAATGTCTCCTCTCCCGTCAGTTCGATTTTCCCGGACTTGCGTACCGCCTTACTCATGGCGATCGCCCGTGGGGGCTCCAGAGAGAAGGGCATTCCACTGAGTCCCAGGGCATGACTCAAGCGCATGCCGATTGTTATGGGAGCATCAGTGGTTGCGTCGTCTGCGAACCGAATCCCCAATTCCTGATGGGGCATGCCAATGAGGCGAGGGAAGTCACCGCATGGGGCCTGCCGGAGGAAAAAAACAAAAGGAAGCTCAGACTGCTTGCATTCAACTAGCATAGTCAAGTGCGGACGGATATAATCCTGCCCAATGTGATCATACTCGTGATCTATATAGGCATCCAAATTGCGAAACTCTCCGGTGTCTTCATCGATGTATGACCATTCCTCTTGGACTAGCAAAGAGCGTTGGTCAGGGACAAATTTGGATGCGATTGAATCCACGGCAACGGATTGGAGGGGGTAACCTGACGCGGTCACCGCCTTGAGTAGGTCTTCTTCTTTCACTCCAGCGCCCAGTTGATTTTCTTGTGGGTTCTCTGGACTGATTTCCATCTACTCCCCCTTGGTTAGATCTGTCTCAGATTATCTCATCTGTGAGTGATCCCGTACGAGAGATTGGGGAACCCAAGGGAGAGCGACTGGGCACTTGAAAAGGGTGAGCGCCCCCCGGGCCGTCCTCGGGCCGTGGAAGGGCGCTCAACGATGACTAACGCGAGAACTGCTGACAGCTCAGCAGCAGGTCAGGGCGTTGATCGGATAGGCGGCCGCAGGTCACGGCTGCCGGTGATCAGTTGTGGCTGTACCGGGTGTGGCATGCAGGCGCGAAAAGGCCGGCGGACGGGGGTGCCGTCGTTCGGGCTCGACCGCCAGGCAGGACACAGAAGCAGCGCGGCTGATGCCGGTGGGGGTGTAGCGAGGCATACGCGCGCCTGGTCTGTCGGCGCACCCGCCGTCGTGGCTGACTGTCGTCGGCTGAGGTCCATGCTGCTCGCATCGAAGGTGGCGGTCGTCGGTCGAGTGGCTGGGTGATCGCCTCTGGGCCGTCCCTGGGCCGTGCGAGGGTGCCCGAGGCTGACCAACGGCGACCGACAGTGACAGACGGGCCGTAGCCCTCAGTGACGAACCCCCAGGTCCGCGCGCCGTGACGATACGGGTTTCCGCCCAGGGGTGGCGGTCGGGCAAGATGGGGTGTTTCTTGTCAAGTCCGGCTAATCAGGCCGGTTCTGCGCGCCCGAGCATGCTGCACATTGGTGGACATGGCAGAACACCGCATCACATGCGCACCACTGGTCCACCGTGAGCCCAGCCGTCTACACTGGCCCGCTACTCCAGTTGCCCCGTCTTCACCTACTTACACGGTTCCTGGCCCACTGAGGTGTTCGTGTCACTGATCCCCAACGGCATCCCTGAGTCGCACCGAGCCATCGCACAGGAAGCCGACCGCATCCACGAGAGTGCATTGTGGAGTGCTCAAGGACAGTTCGAACAGGCCAAGTTGTGGCGGCTCATCAACCTAATGCTCGGCGTCCCGGCAGCAGCGCTTGCCGCCATCTCTGGCGGAACTGCCCTCGGCGGCGACCTCGGCATATGGCCCGGGGTTTTGGCTCTCATCTCGGCTGCGTTCAGCGCCACCCTGACCACCGTGAACGCTTCGCGTCGCATGACACAGGCACAGGCGTCGGCGAACGCCTACCTTCAGCTGCAGACAGCCGCCCGGCAGTTTCTCACGATCGATCTGGCCGACATGAACCGCGAGGACGCGCGAGACACGCTACGCAATCTCACCAGCACTCGGGACGAGCTCAACAAGACGTCCGACCCACCGGGCCGCCTGGCCTACAAGAAGTCCAGCAAGAACATCAGCGGCGGTGGCCAGAGCTACGCCGCGGACGAGGGGCAGTAGGAATGGCAACGACTACCGTGGCCGCGTTCAACGAGTTCGACATCAAGGTGAAGCCCTCACCTGTCACCTGGACCAAGGTCTACGGGCGCCGAGATGCCGTCGTGAACGTCATCAAGGCTGCGTTTCCTGCCGGGAACGACATCCGCTATCAGTCTCACAAGATCATCGGCTCGCTCGGGCGGAACACCGCCTGCAACCCTGTCGATGACATTGACCTCATGGTACATCTGCATGTCGACCAAGAATTGTGGAACCGAAGATACCGGGACAACTCCTCTGAGTTTCTGTATCGAGTGCGGAAGGTTCTTAACGAAAACTCGCCCGTACGTAAGATTGGCGCTCGTGGCCAGGCTGTGCGGTTCTTTTATTCCGACGGTCTGAGCGTGGATGTGGCACCGGTTGAAAAATACACGAGTGGCGATTACGGCATCCCTGATGGTGCGGGTAACTGGTTGACCACCAATCCCAACAAACACGAGACATACCTCAACGATCGCAACAACACCTTGGATGGCGACCTAAAGAAGATCATCCGGTTTGCCAAGAAGTGGAACAAGGCGCACAGCTCGCGTCTTGCGTCCTTCCATCTTGAGATGCTGGTCGCGCGGACGTACGGAACCTTGGGAAATAACTCAAGGACAGCATTGCGATTGTTCTTCGACTACAACCTTCATAATCTCTCCGTGCAAGATCCCGCCGGATTTAGCGGCGACCTTTCCGCCTACTTGAACTGGGCGAGCAGGGACGCCGTAAATGACAGTCTCAAGAGTGCCCGGGACAGAGCAGACCTGGCATTGGCCGCTGAGAACCGAGGCGACCACCGTGAAGCCATCCGTCTTTGGCGGATCATCCTGGGCAATGACTTCCCTACGTACGGGTGACAGCTCCCACCAGGTACGCGAAAGCGTAGAGGCTGACAGCGGTCACATCCCACAGCCAGCCTCAGCCTTCGCACTCGACTATCACGCCACAGGCAGACATACAACAACGAAGTACAGCAACCGGTAGCGCTCGGCATCGGACCACATAGCTCTCACGGCAGGGTCGCGTCCCGCGTCGTGGTGTAGGCGATCAGTCCTCTGACGTGGTGGGTAGGAGGATCGTGTCGTCGGGGTAGAGGGCGTCCATGCTTTCGTTGGAGAGGTAGCGGCGGGGGAAGGTGATCCATTCGTCGTGGAGTTCGGCGAGGACCGCGGTCGCGAGGCGGAGGACGGCGGGCGGGTTCGGGAAGACCTGGACGACGTCGGTGCGGCGTTTGATCTCGCGGTTCAGCCGCTCCAGCGGGTTCGTGGACTGGATCTTCTTCCAGTGCTGGTGGGGGAAGTCCGCGAACGCGGTCAGATCTTCCTTGGCGTCCAGCAGCATGTCTCTGACCTTGGGGAACTGTCGGCCGAGCATGTCGGCGACGGTGTCGAGTTGGGTGCGGACGGCGTCCGCGGTGGGCTGGGCGAAGACGGTGCGGATCGTTGCGGCGACCATCTCCGCCGAGCCTTTCGGGATCACGGCGAAGACGTTGCGGACGAAGTGGACCCGGCAGCGCTGCCAGGCGGCGCCGAGCATGACCTTGCGGATCGCTTTGACCAGGCCGCTGTGGCTGTCGGAGATGACCAGGCGGACGCCGGTCAGGCCGCGTTTGCGCAGGTGGCGCAGGAACTGGGTCCAGAAGGCTTCGGTCTCGCTGTCGCCGACCATGACGCCGACGACTTCGCGGCCGCCGTCCTGGGTAACGCCGGTGGCGATGACGATGGCCTGGGAGACGATGCGGTGGTCGGCGCGGGCTTTGACGTAGGTGGCGTCGAGGAACAGGTAGGGGAACCGGATGTGGTCCAGCGGCCGGGTGCGGAAGGCATCGAGCTGTTCGTCGAGGTCCGCGCAGATTCGGGAGACCTCACTTTTCGATATCCCGGTGTCGGAGCCGAGGGCTTTGACGAGGTCGTCGACGGAGCGGGGGGAGACGCCGTGGACGTATGCCTCCATGATGACCGCGTAGAGGGCTTGGTCGATGCGCCGGCGGCGTTCGAGGAGGCTGGGGAAGAAGCTTCCGACCCGTAGTTTCGGTATGGCGAGTTCCAGGTCGCCGGCTTGTGTGGTCACTGTCTTCTCGCGGTGTCCGTTGCGCCAGGTGGTGCGGGTTTTGGTGTGTTCGCCCCACTCGGCGCCGATCTTTGTGGTGGCCTCGGCCTCGATCAGTTCCTGCAACAGCCTTTCGGCGACCTCGCGGACGAGTTCAAGACCATCGGCCGAACGTAGTGACTCAAGCAGGCGAAGTAGGTCATGCTGGGACAAGGCCACCGTGCACCCCCTGGGGTCGAACTGCCCGTTCACTCTGGAGAGTTGCACGGTGGCCTGCCAGTTGAGCAGGGAGCAGTCACCGGCAGACGGTGCAACCAAGGGAGCAGAACCCGCGCACTCAGCCGCGGAGATCCCCTACACCACACAGCGGGACGCCATCCACGGCAGCCTGTATGACCTCCAACAACCGAACTCTCTAGAGTTACGGATCAGAAGGTTGCGGCCGTGGTGTGCGCAGCATGGCCGCACCACAAGCGCACCAGATCGAGCGGGGAACAGCGGGGAGCCACGAGGAAAGCGACCAGGCGCGACCAGCCCATGACTCAGACGTTCCCCCAGGTCAGCCGCCGAACCGGCCGCAAGTGATCGCAGCTTCCCAAGCTGAGAGCGCGAGTTCGATTCTCGTCACTCGCTCCACACGAAACCCCCAGGCCAGAGGCCCGGGGGTTCTTTGTTGCGTGGACCGGCGGGTGGGCTGCGCACCACAACTGCACCAGAGGCGTCGATGCGGGCCAGGGCGCTCCGTGCGACGCACGTGAACTGTCCCGGCTCTTCCTCGGCCGGCTGAGGGTTCCGGGGTCCGACCCCCGACTGCCGGTTCCGTCGTCTCGACGCCGTGTCGGGGAGGGCGCCCGGCCCTCACGCTGCTGGCTGGGAATGTCCGCCCGGGAGGTGTCTGCGAGCATGGACCGCATGGATGTGCGGAGCAGGAACCATGTGACGGTGACCGGGCGCTCCGGGGGGCCGGTGGTGATGCTGGCGCACGGGTTCGGATGTGACCAGAACATGTGGCGGCTGGTGGTGCCGGCTCTGGAGCGCGACTTCACGGTGGTGCTCTTCGATCACGTGGGCGCGGGGCGCTCGGACCTGTCGGCGTGGAGCCGGGAGCGCTATTCGACGCTCGACGGATACGCCGACGACGTGCTGGAACTGTGCCGGGAGCTGGCGCTCGGCCCCGTGACGTTCGTGGGGCACTCGGTGAGCGCGATGATGGGCGTGCTGGCCGCCGTGCGGGAGCCCGAGGCGTTCGCCGGGCTGGTCCTGCTCGCCCCCTCGCCGTGTTTCGTCGACGACCCGGAGACCGGTTACCGGGGAGGGTTCAGCGCGGGGGACATCGAGGAGCTGCTGGAGTCGCTGGAGGCGAACTATCTCGGCTGGTCGGGTGCCATGGCCCCGGTGATCATGGGCAATCCGGAGCGGCCGGAGCTGGGTGAGGAGCTGACCAACAGTTTCTGCCGCACCGACCCGGAGATCGCGCGGGTCTTCGCCCGGGTGACGTTCCTGTCCGACAACCGCGCCGACCTGGCGGAGGTGAGGGTGCCGACGCTCGTGGCGCAGTGCTCCAGCGACGCGATCGCCCCGCCGGAGGTGGGCGCGTTCGTGCATGCGCGGATTCCGGGGAGCCGGCTGGTGACGCTGAACGCCACGGGACACTGCCCCCAGCTCGCCGCGCCCGAGGAGACCGCCGCCGCCATCGCCGACTTCGCGGGAGCCGCCCGGTGATGTCCAAGACCGACGACGGAGAGGACGGCCCCTGCCGGGGTGACGAGCCGGCGGATGAGCAGGCGCAGTTCTCCGCGCTGCTGGAGGACAGTGCCGAGGATCTGTACGAGCACGCGCCCTGCGGCTATCTGTCCACCCAGCTCGACGGCCGGATCGCGAAGATCAACGCCACCCTGCTGGACTGGCTCGGCCACCGACGCGAGGACCTGGTCGGCCGCAAGCACTTCTCCGACCTGCTCACCGTCGGTGGCCGGCTCTACCACGAGACCCACTTCGCCCCCCTGCTCAGGATGCAGGGCGAAGTCAACGGAATCGCCCTGGAGCTCAAGGCCGCCGACGGCACCCGCCTGCCCGTCCTGATCACCTCGACGGTGAAAACGGGCAGCGACGGGCAGCCGTTGCTGATCCGCACCACCGTCTTCGACGCCCGCGACCGCCGGGCCTACGAGGCCGAACTGCTGCGCGCCCGCCGGGAAGCGGACCGCGAGCGCGACCGTCTCCAGACCCTGGCCACCACCCTTCAGGAAACCCTCCTGCCGCCCGCCCTGGTCGACGTCCCCGGCCTGGACGTGGCGGCCCACTACCACATCGCCTCCACGGACAAGGTCGGCGGCGACTTCTACGACCTCTTCCCCCTCGATGCCGGCACCTGGGGTCTCTTCCTCGGCGACGTGTGCGGCAAGGGCGCCGCGGCCGCGGCCATCACCTCCCTGGCCCGCTACACCCTGCGCGCCGCCGCCGTGTACGACCCCGACCCGGTCGCGGTCCTCGGCAACCTCAACACGGTCCTGAACCACGAGTACAACGGCGCCGACCCCCGCTTCTGCACCGTCGTCTTCGGTCTGCTCACTCCCGACCGGGGTGGTTTCCGGATCACCCTGGCCAGCGGCGGGCACCCACCCGCCCTGCTGATGCGCGCCGACGGCACCGCCGACTTCCTGCCCACCCCGGGCGGACAGCTCATCGGCGTCCTGCCCGACGCCCACATCGCCACCACCACCGTCCACCTGGCGCCCGGCGACACCCTGCTCCTGCACACCGACGGACTGACCGAGGCGCACACCAACGCCACCGCGGGAAGCGAGGACCGCTACGGCGACGACGCCCTCCTCGACTTCGGCCGCGCCCTTGCCCCCACCACCGCCTCCCGCACCGTCAGCGCGGTCCGGGACCTGCTCGACACCTTCGGTACCGGCGTGGACGACGACACCGCCGTCCTCGCCGTCCACGCGCCACGACCTCCCAGTGGAGAGCAGCAGTGACCAAGCACCTGACCCTCCACACCCGCACCACCACCGCCGGGCCGGTCGTCGAGATCGCCGGAGACCTCGACTACGACACCGCCGGCCAGGTCCGCGCCGCCCTGCCCGGCCTCGGCCTGCGCCCCGGTCAGCAGCTCGTCCTCGACCTCGGCAGCCTCTCCTTCTGCGACTCCAGTGGCATCACCGTGCTCATCGCCGCCCGCAACCACGCCTTGGCCGCCGGTGCGAGCATCGCCCTGGCCGCGGTCCCCGACCGTGTGGGCCGTATCTTCCGCATCGTCGGTCTGGAGCAGGTCTTCCCCACCCACCCCACCGCCCAGGCCGCCGAAGCCGCCTGGCGGCCCGCCGGCGGCTGATCGGGGAACGCGGATCCGCCCGGACGTGGGGCGAGTTCGCCGAGCAGGCCGCGGATGTGCTTCTCGATCTCGTCGCGGATCGGGCGCACCGCGCGCGCACCGCTTCCGCAAGGCGTCGCGGCTCAGACCTCTTCGGCGCTCAGGCGTGGATGCTCGGCGGTGAGCAGTCCGATGTCCTCCACTTTCGCCGGTTGTCAGTAGCGGTGGCCGGGCCAGTGCGGGTCCGTCCAGCGGGCCTCGCCGGTGAGGCCGAGCAGCCGTATCCGGTGCCGCAGGTCTGCCGAGGCGCCCGACTCAGGGAGCCGCACCGCGGCGTGGTCGAGGAGCCAGGCGACCAGTTCGGCGCGCATCCTCTCCTCGTCGTGCTCGTACCAGCCGCCCTCCCACGGCAGGTTGTCTCCCAGGAGCTCGTACTCCCATTCGGCGACCGCCTCGGTGAGGCGCTGGTCGCTGAGGTGGCCGGTCTGTTTCTCCCAGTCGGCAAGCCAGGGGCCGGGCGTTCCGGATGCCTCGGCGCACATCGCGAAGACCTGGTGCGCCGGGACGGCCGCATCCGGATCGGTGAGGCTCTGGACCCACCAGGCGTGCAGGAACTCGCGTACCGGGGCGGCGTGCTCGTCGGGCCACCGCTGCCAGCGGCCGCGGGCGAAGGAGCATCCCGCCTCCTCCAGTCCGAACAGGGGCTCCACCTGGCCGGCGACCAGGGCCCTGGCGAACTGCGGCAGGATGCGGCGCAGCACGGCCGCGTGATCAGTCCAGTCGATGGCCTGCCAGGTCCGGCCCAGGAGGTCCGGGTCCAGTTCCACGTCCGGCGTCCTCAGAAGGGCGAGTTCCTCCGCGCTTCCCCAGTGGCAGTCGCAGTTGTACTCGTCCGGATGTGCCGTCATGCCGCGGAAGGTGACGGAGAGGTTGTCCAGGGCGGCGCCGAGGCGGCGGCGTGCGGGATGGTCGGTCAGAGGCATGGTCGACGTACCGGCCTTCGAGGACTCCGTACGGCTTCCGCCGACCGAAGATCGCCACGTTACCCGGTGAGTCGGGCCTCGCAGTGGCCGCCGTGGGACGGGGGACCGCGGTGAGCCAACGGCGACGGCGACGAGCGCCTGCCTCCGTGTTCTCTCTCACCGGGGCAGGCCCCTTTCGCGGCCGTTCAGGAGAGGCGCGAAGGTGCCTCCGGACCGGTCATCCGCCGCCCATGAATGCGGGCGGACGCCCCTGCACGCCGCTCCTCACCCCACCGACGCGGGATGCTCGGGCAGTGACGCACCGGCCGGACGTGTGAGGATGCCGGCGAGGTGGTCGGTCGTCTCCGGGACGAGCCAGTAGTAGACCCAGGTGCCACGCCGCTCGCAGTCGATCAGGCCCGCCTGCCGCAGCAGTTTCAGGTGGTGGGAGATCGTCGGCTGGGAGAGGTCGAAGGCCGGGGTCAGGTCGCAGACGCAGACCTCTCCTCCCGGTCGTGAGGCGATGAGCGACAGCAGGCGCAGTCGCACCGGGTCGCCCAGCGCCTTGAACACCTTCGCCAGTTCGACGGCCTGGCCCTCGTCCAAGGGAGTGGTCAGCAGGTCGGGGCAGCATGCTCGGGCTTCGTCGCTCCGGCCGAGCACCACCCGCGCTTGATTCGACATGCTTCTATGTTGACACCCTTCGATCCAGCGCGCAATCTTGCATTGACAGACATCAATGCAAGTGGATGGGAGCCGTCATGTCTCGCGCTCAGCTCGCTCTCCGTGTCAGTGACCTGGAAGCGTCGATCACCTTCTACTCGAAGCTGTTCGGCGCCGAACCGGCCAAGCGGCGCGAGGGCTACGCCAACTTCGCCCTCACGGAGCCCCCGCTCAAGCTCGTGCTGATCGAGGGTGAGCCCGGTGAGGAGACCCGGCTCGACCACCTCGGTGTCGAGGTCGAGTCCAGCGGTCAGGTCAGCGCCGCCACCGCCCGGCTCAAGGGCGCCGGCCTGGCCACCTTCGAGGAGAACGACACGTCCTGCTGCTACGCCCTCCAGGACAAGGTGTGGGTGCATGGTCCCGGGAAGGAGCCGTGGGAGGTCTACGTCGTGAAGGCCGACGGCGACACCCTCGGCAAGAGTGCCGACCCGGACGCCGGCGGCGACGGCTGCTGCACCGGCCAGGCCGGCGAGGAGAGCCCGGCGGCGGTCGGCTGCGCCTGCGGGCAGTGACCCGAACGGCCGGGTGGCAGTGGAACGGCCATGACGACGGCGGTCGTCCTCGGCGCCTGCGGGGATCGAGGACGGCAGCCGCTGCGGCGCCTCTCTCAGCTATCGAGCGAGATATAATTTACGGCAGGCTTTATATCCAAGGAGATGCGCTGATGAGCAGGACAGTGATCGACCTCGACGATCAGCTGGTCGCGGACGTGGCCCAGGCGCTCGGTACCAGCACCAAGAAGGAGACGGTGAACACCGCGTTGCGCGAGGTGCTGGAGAACCGGCGGCGTGCTCTGGCGCTCGCCCGGCTGAGGGCGGCGGCCGGCGAGGGGGCCTTTGACCTCGATCTCCTGGAGGACAAGGGGAACTACCGCAGGTGAACGCCGCACAGTTCCTGATCGACACCAGCGCGCTGGCTCGTCTGCTGCGTGGCGACGGCGAGCAGTACGGATGGGACCAGGCGACGGCCGCCGGGCTCATCGCCACCTGCCCCATCACCGAGCTGGAGTTCTTCTCCAGCGCACGTTCCGCGGCCGACCGTGCGCAAGGCATCGACGACCTGCGTCTGCTCTTCGGCTGGGTGGCGGTCGACGACCGCGCGTACGACCGGGCCTGGCAGGTCCAGGAGATCCTCACCCGGCGAGGGCAGCACCGCAGCGCCGGGCCCGTCGACCTCGTGGTGGCGGCCACGGCCGAGTTGCAGGGGCTGACCCTTCTCCACCGCGACCGGGACTTCGAGTGCGTCGCCGCCATCACCGGCCAGGCGCTCCAGTGGTACGGCCCGGAGGCCGGCAAGTGAGCCGAGGCTCCGGCCGGTTGTCGTAGGCCCTGGCCCCTTGTCCGCGGCTGACCGTGGTCGGGACCGGTCGCGTCGCCCTGGGGCACGTGGCGCGGTCAACTGCGTAATCGTCCAGCGCGCCCGGTGCCACCTTGGCTTCCTGAGGTGAGAGCGCGGGGTACGCGGGTTGGCAATCCTCAGCGTTCCCAGTGCTCCTCGCCGCCAGGTCCGACGGTGACAGGGGCGATGCCGCGGCCGATCAAGTGCCACGATTCGAAGTGTGGATCGGGTGCCACCCGCAAGCGGGCACCGGCGCGGAAGTCGATGCTCAGGGCTCCGCGGCCTTGGACGTCAACGGCTGTGACCGGCTGCCCGAGCAGGCCGAGCACCGGGGGTATACGTACTCCTGCTCCCGGCTCCAGTTCATGCCATGCGCCGCCTGCATCGCGGAGCCGGAACGACGTTTCTACGATCAACTCGGCGTCCACGCCGCATTTCTCGCCCACAGCAGGCGCCCTCAAGCAGAGGCGCACTTGATGATCGAACACCACCCGGTCGACGACGGAGCCGATCAGTGACATGGGCACCCTCACTCTGTCTCCCGGCCGACGGCTCTCAGCTCGGCTTGTCGTCGACGGGTGTGCGCCGGCAGATCGTTCTTGATGGCCATGACGTCCTCGACCGGTATCCGGACGGGTGCGCAGTACTGCGCGTCACATGACCGCGGGAAGGTGCCGTCAATGAGTGAGATACCGCTGAGAACCACCGCGCCGTCATCGTCGATCTCGGTGCACAGGACCGGGTGGAAGGAGCAGTCCTCGTAGATGTCTCCCACTCGGATCCCGGCGGGGTTGCGAGGGTCCGTTACCCAGCCGTGCCGCGTCTCGGTCTGCAGCCACAGCGGCAGGCCGAAGTAAGGGTCGGTGGCTTCGCCCCGCCCTCGGAAGAGGCGAAGCCCTTGCCCGGCCGCGTCCCGCGACAGACCGCACGTCCTGCAGACAAGACGGCGACGCGCGAACACCGAGGGAGCCGCGTCGTCGGCCGCGGGCACCGCCGGGGCGACGTGTGCTGGGCCGGCGCACCTCGGGCAGCGCACGAGTACGTGATCGATGAAGTGGTACTTCGTGTGCCGAGCGTCTCGGAAGCGCGAGGGCGGGAGCATGACGCCAGTATGCGGATGCGGTGCTGTCGGTCGCCGACGACTGTCACCCGCGACGGTCGGGCACTGGCGGGCGGCAGTGACCACGCACGCTCGCTCCCGCCGGAGGCGTGCCGAGTAGGTGGCCGCTCAGGACACCTTTCTCCTCATCAAGTGACCTGACCGAGGGCGGGGCCCGTCAGTGGGGATCGGCGGCCGGGTGCTCCGTCGTGGGGTGGTCGTGTGCGGGGGTGGGCCGGGGGGCCGCGGTGGTCGGGCGGGGGGTTGGGCGTACGGCGAGGAGGACTGTCAGGGCGCCCAGGGCCGCTGCCAGGGAGGAGAGGAGGAAGACGCGGTCCAGGGCGGTGGCGAAGGTCTCGTGCAGGAGGTGTTCGGTTGCCGGGCGGTGGGGAGCGGGGGTCGCGGCCAGGAGGTGGTGGGCCTGGCCTGCGGCCAGGGCGGAGGCGGTTCGGTCGGGGTTCGGGACCATGCCCGATGCGCCGAGTACCTGCGACGCGCGGCTCGTGAAGACCGCGCCCAGGACCGCGATGGCCAGCGTCATGCCCAGTTGGCGGAAGGTGTTGACCGCCCCGCCCGCCATCCCCGCCTGCCGCGGCGGTACGGCGGAGGTGGCCGCCGAGACCAGGACCGGGGTGGCCAGGCCCACGCCGATCCCGGTGACCACGAGGCCCGCCACCAGGGACGCGGCACCCGCGCCGGCCGTCATCCCGGCGCGCAGCAGCGCCATGCCGGCCGCGATGCACACGAGCCCCAGCCCGATCGGCAGTCGCGGGGCGAACCGCTGGATGTGGCGGCCCGCCCCCGCGGCCACCAGGAACGAGGCGCCGGCCAGCGGGGTCAGGGCCAGACCCGCCGCGACCGGGCCCAGGCCCAGGACCGACTGCAGCCACACCGACACCAGCACCAGGCAGCCGAACGCGCCGCCCTGCAGCAGCAGCGCGCCGCTCATCAGGCCCGCGAACGACGGGCGGCGCAGCAGCGCCGGGTCCAGCATCGGGGTGTCCCCGCGCCGTGCCGTGCGGTGCTCGATCACGACGAACGCGGCCAGGGCCAGGACGGTGCCGGCGAAGGTTCCGAGGATCTCCGGCGAGGTCCAGCCCGCCTCCGGGCCGCGGATCAGTCCGTAGGTGAGTGTGGTGGCGGCGAGGGTGAAGGTCGCCGCTCCGGGGAGGTCGATGCGGACGGTGCCGGACGACGCGTCGAGCGGCGCGTCCGGGCGTACCACCCGCACCGTCATCGCGATGGCCACCGCCGCGATCGGCAGGTTGACCCAGAAGATCGCCTGCCAGCTCAGGTGCTCCGTGAGCAGGCCGCCCAGCAGCGGGCCCGCCGCAGCGGCGGCACCGTTGGCCGCGCCCCACACGCCGAAGGCCGTGCCCCGGTCCCTGCCCCGGTACGACGAGATCAGCAGGGCGGGCGCCGTGGCGAACATGGCGGCGCCTCCGACGCCCTGCACCACCCGGGCGGTGATCAGTACGCCGGCGTCGGGGGCCAGCCCGCACACCAGCGAGGCCAGGCCGAAGAGGCCCAGGCCGTAGACGTAGAACCGCCGGTGCCCGAACCGGTCCGCCAGGGAACCGGAGGCCAGCAGCAGGGCGGCGAGGGCCAGGGCGTAGCCGTCGATCACCCATTGCAGGGAGGTGAAGGAGGCGTCGAGGTCGTCGGCCATGCTGGGCAGGGCGACGTTCACGATGGTCACGTCCACCAGCAGGATGAAGGCGCCCAGGCAGACGGCCACCAGGGGCCACCACTTGCGCATGTTCTCTCTCCGTTCTCCACGACGGACCGGTCGGACGCCGGTCGTTGTTCGAGACTGGGGTCACTGCGAGTGAATCGGGGAGTCAGGGGTTGTGAGTTGCTCGGATCCGACATAATCAGTGGCGTGAAGACGTATCTCGACATCCCTGTCGACGCTCACCGAGAGCTCTCGGACGACGAGACCGCGCTCGCGCACGCCCTTCAGATCAACGGGCGGGCCTCGTTCAAGGAGATCGCCGACGTGCTGGGGGTGTCCGACCAGACCGCCGCGCGGCGGTGGTCGCGGGCCCGGTCCGCCGGGAGGCTGCGGGTGCTGGGGCTGACCGATCCGCTGCGGCTCGGTGACTCCTCCTGGATCGTGCGGATCCGGTGCACGCCCGACGCGTCCGCCTCCATCGGGGAGGCACTGGCGCGGCGCCCGGACACCACCTGGGTCACCCTCAGCTCCGGCGGCACCGAGCTCGTCTGTGTGGTGCGGGCCCGGGGGCCCGGGCTGCGGGAGCCGCTGCTGCTCCAGAAACTGCCGCGCACGCCGCAGGTGATGGATGTCTCGGCCCACTGCCTGCTGCACATCTTCTTCGGCCGGGACCTCAGCTCGATCAACAAGAGCGGGCCGCTGACGCCCGCGCAGGTCGCGGCGCTCGAACCGGCTCCGCTCGGGCCCGAGCCGGCCGCGGACGCGGCCCCCGTGGCACTGGACGACGGCGACCGGCAGCTCCTGGATCTGCTGGCCCGGGACGGCCGGGCCGCGCCGGGGGAGCTGGCCGCCGCGACGGGCCTGTCACAGTCGACGGTGCGCCGCCGGATCGCCGAGCTCCGGGCCGCCCGCGTCCTCTACTTCGACGTCGACTACCACCCGGACATCCTCCAGCGGAACTTCCGGGCCGTGCTGTGGCTGGAGATCGATCCCGCCCGCCTCGCCGAGGCGGGACGGGCGCTGGCCTCCCATCCCGAGGTGCCGTTCGCCGCCGCCGTGACCGGCACGACCAACCTCTACGCCAGCGTGTCCGTGCCGGGCGTGCAGCACTTCTACCGCTATCTGACCGGGTCGGTGGCCACCCTGCCCGGGCTGCGGCACACGGCCACCGCGCCCGTCCACCGCACCCTGAAGGGTCCGGGGCCCTACCTGCCGACGACGGCGACGGCGACGGGGTGAGCCCGTCGGCGGCGACGCGGTGAGCCCGCCCGGGATGTGGTGCGAGGGCACCAGGCGGCGGCGGTGGCTGGTCCGGCGGCACCAGGGGCGGTCGGGGTGCGGGGACGATGCCGGGGCCGGGTGCCGGGGGCGAGTGTGGACGGGCGCGGGGATTCCGCGCAGTCCCTCTCGCCTCGCGGCATCTGGAGTGATCACCCGTGTCCGAAGCCGTCCCGCCCTCCGCCCGTATGGGGAAATCGCCGATCGCCGCCCTCGGTGTGCTGGCGCTCGCCCTGGGGGCCCTTCAGTCGGTGCTGGACCCCGCGTTGCCGTTGCTGCAACGGGAGTTGGGGCTCAGTCCGTCCGAAGGGGCCCTGGTCGGCAACGTGTTACTCGTCACCGGCGCGGTCGTCGCGCCCGTCGCGGGCAAGCTCGGCGACCGTTACGGCGGCAAGCGCGTACTGGTCCGGCTGATGGCCGCGGTCTCGGCCGGCGGGCTGCTGGCCGCGCTGGCGCCGAACCTGCCGGTGCTGCTGGTCGGTCAGGTGCTCCAGGGCGTCATGGTGGGAGCGCTGCCCCTCTCCTTCATCCTGGCGCGCAAGAACCTCCCGGCAGGGCGGTCGCAGGCGGCGATCGGGGTGGTCCTCGCGTTCTTCACGGGCGGCGGCATGGTGGGCACGCTGTTCGCCGGGCCGGTCGCGGAAGGGCTGTCCTGGCACTGGATGTTCGCCCTCCCGACGGTCGTCGTCATCGTGGCGACGCTGGCCGTGATGCGGCTGATGCCGCACGATCCCCCGGTCCGGGCGGAGAGCCCGATCGACTGGCCCGGCGTCCTCCTGCTGAGCGGCGCGCTGCTCACGTTCATGATCGGGCTCGTGCGGGTGACGGGCTCCGGCCTGTCGCCGCTCGCCGTCATCGCCCTCACCGTGGCCGTGGCCGGCCTCGTGACCGGGTGGGTCGTCGTCGAACGCCGGACGGCCGCGCCGATGGTCGACCTGCGCATGCTGGCGCGGCCCGCGATGTGGCACGCGTGCGTCCTCACCCTCGTCGTCGCCACCGGTTTCGGGATGACCGCGCTGCTGGTTCCGCAGATGTTCGCGATACCGGGCGACGGGTACGGCTTCGGGGCCGACACCACCGACATCGGGCTGCTCCTGCTGCCCGGCGCCGTCGCCGGGTCGCTGGCGGACTCGGTCGGCGGCATCGCCACGCGGCGGTTCGGACCGCGTGTCGTGGTCGTCGTGGGCAGCGTCGTCGCGGTGGCCACCCTGTTCGCCCTGGCGTCGCTGCACACCGCCGAGTGGCAGCTCGTCCTCGCGAAGGTGCTGACCGCGTTCGCCGCGGGCGTCGGCACCACGGCGCTGCTCGCCGGCGCCGCCACCGACGTCGAGGCCGGGGACACCGGCATCGCCACCAGCCTGCTCGTGGTGACCCGGGTGATCGGTATGGCCGTGGGCGCGCAGGTCGCCGCCGCGATCCTCGACGCCGGGGCCGATCCGGTGACGGGCATGCCGGCCGAGTCGTCCTTCGTCACCGGTTTCACCGTGGCCGGACTCGTCGCCGCCGTGTCACTGCTCGCCGTCCGACTCACGAAAAGCCGTACCTCGAAGACCCGTACCTCGAAGACCCGTACCTCGGAAAAGGGAGCCACGGCATGACCGTCGACACGTCCGTGAAGCGAAGCGTTCTGATCTCCGGCGCCAGCATCGCCGGGCCCGCGCTGGCGTACTGGCTGCACCGGTCCGGACGGTTCGAGGTCACCGTCGTGGAGAAGGCGGGCGCGCTGCGCGGCGGTGGCTATCCGATCGACATCCGCGGGACGGCGGTCGAGGCCGTACGGCGGATGGGGCTGCTGCCCCGGCTGCGCGAGGCGCACCTGGACGCGCAGCGCCTCACCTTCCTCGACGCGGGCGGCGACGTGGTCGCCTCCGTGAAGGCGAGCGCCGTGGCCGGCGGGGTGGCGGGGCAGGATCTGGAGGTGCGGCGCGGGGATCTGGCCGCGCTGCTGCACGCCTCGGTCCGTGACGACGTGGAGTTCCTGTTCGGCGACTCCCCCGACACCCTGGAGGAGTCCGGGCACGGCGTCGACGTCACGTTCCGCGGCGGGGCGCGGCGGACGTTCGACCTGGTCGTCGGCGCCGACGGCATGCACTCGCGCACCCGCGCGGCCCTGTTCGGCCCCGAGGAGCGGTTCCACCGGTACCTCGGCTACTGCTTCGCCCTCTTCACCATGCCCAACGCCCTCGGGCTCGACCGCGAGATCATGATGTGGAACACCCCGGGCCGGGCCGCGGCCCTCTACGCCACCGGGGACCACGACGAGGTGCACGCCTTCCTCACCTTCCACCGCCCCGAGCCGCCGTACGAGGCCCTGCGGGACCCGGCGGCCGGGCGGGAGCTGTTCGCCCCGGTGTTCGCGGACGCCGGGTGGGAGGTCCCGGCCATGGTCGGCGCGCTGCGGGACGCGGCGGACCCGTTCTGCGACACGGCCGGGCAGATCCGGCTGCCCTCCTGGTCCCGGGGCCGCGTCGCCCTCGTCGGCGACGCGGCGTACGCGCCCTCGTTCCTCACCGGGCAGGGCACGAGCCTCGCCCTGGCCGGCGCGTATCTGCTCGCCCACTCCCTGGTCACGCGGCCGGACCACACCGCCGCCTTCGCCGCCTACGAGCACGGGCTGCGCGAGTTCGTCGCGCTGAACCAGGGGCTGGTCGACAGCGGCGAGGCCCGGCTCTTCCCGGCCACGGCCGAGGCCCTGGAGCGGCGGAACGCGATGCTGCGGGGTCTGGTCACCCTGCCCGCCGCCCCGCCCCGGCCGGCCCACTCGGCCCTGACACTGCCGGAATTCCCGGCGGCGTGACGCGTGTCTACTGGTCGGGGCCGGCCTGGGCCAGCCCCGTCCGGTAGGCGATGACGACGAGCTGGGCCCGGTCGCGGGCCTCCAGCTTGGTCATGGCGCGCTGGACGTGGGCGCGGACGGTGAACGGGCTGAGGAACATCCGTTCGGCGATCTCCTGGTTGGACAGTCCGGTCGCCACCAGGGCCACCATCTCGCGCTCGCGCGGGGTGAGCACGGCGAGCCGCGCGGAGTCCTGCGGTGCGGCCTCGTCCGGCGTGGCCAGGAAGCGGGCGACGAGGGAGCGGGTCGCGGCGGGCGACAGCAGGGTGTCGCCGTCGGCGATCGTGCGCACCGCGTCCGCCAGGTCCTCGGCCCCGATGCCCTTGCCGATGAAGCCGCCGGCCCCCGCGCGCAGCGCCTGGGCGACGTACTCGTCGGTCTCGTACGTGGTGAGGATCAGGACGCGGGTGCCGCGCAGTGCGGGGTCGGCGCAGATCTGCGACGTGGCGGTGAGGCCGTCCACCTCGGGCATCCGGACGTCCATGATGACGACGTCCGGGCGCAGTTCGCGGGTGAGCCGCACCGCCTCCCGGCCGTCGCCCGCCTCGCCGACCACGGTGATGTCGGCGGCGGTGTCCAGGAGCATGCGGAAGGCCCCGCGCAGCAGGGCCTGGTCGTCGGCGAGCAGTACGCGCAGCGGCCCGGCGCGCCCGGCCCCTTCGCCGTCCGTTGCCGTGTCGGTCATCGGTCTCCTTCTGTGGACGTCTGACTGGGCTGCGGCAGGGGCAGTTCGGCGGTGACCAGGAAGCCGCCCCCGGGGCGGCCGCCCGCGTGGAGGCGGCCCCCGACCGCGGTGGCGCGTTCCCGCATCCCGATCAGACCGTAACCGGGCGGGCGTTCCGGCACGACGGGCAGACCCGGCGTCCGGTGGGCGCCGCGTCCGCCGTCGTCGGCGACGGTGAGGACCACCCGGCCGGGGTGCCAGTCGAGGCCCACCCGGGCGCTCCCGGAGCCGGCGTGCTTGGTCACGTTGGTCAGGGCCTCCTGGACGATGCGGTAGGCGGTGAGGTCCAGGCCCGGGGGCAGCGGCCTGGCCGTGCCCTCCTGCCGCAGCGTCACCTCCAGGCCCGCGCGGCGGAAGTTCTCCAGGAGCATGGGCAGCCGGGACAGCCCGGGCGCCGGCTCGTCGGGCGCGACCGCGTCCGCGGTGCGCTGCGCGCCGCCCGTGGCCCGGTCGTCCCCGGTCTGGCGCAACAGGCCGACGGTGGCGCGGAGTTCGTCGAGCGCGTGGCCGGTGGTCTCGACGAGTTCCCGCAGGCTCCTGCGGGTCTGCTCGGGACGGGTGTCGAGGACGTGGACGGCGACCTGGGCCTGGGCGTTGGCCAGGGTGATCTGGTGGGCCACGAGGTCGTGCAGTTCCCGCGCGATGCGCAGCCGTTCCTCGTCCACCCTGCGGCGGGCCTCGCTCTCCCGGGTCTCCTCGGCCCGGCGGGCCCGCTCCTCCACGGCCGCGAGGTAGCCCCGCCGGTGGCGCACCGCCTGCCCGAGCAGACCGGCCACCAGGGGGGAGGCGGCCGCCACGGCCATCCTGCTGGCGTCCGCCCAGGAGAACCCGTCGGACAGCGGGATCGAGGAGACCAGCAGCACCCCGGCGGCGAGCGACACCACGGCCACCGCCCGCCGTTCGTCGCGCGCGGTGACCGTGCTCGTGCAGGTGTAGGTGGCGATCAGGGCGGGAGCCATGATCACGGGGGTCATCAGCAGGGTCAGCGGCTGCACCAGGGGCGCGACCGCCGTGGTGGCGGCCAGGACCGCCAGGGGCCTGCGGTGCCGCAGCGGCAGCGGGGCGCAGGACACCAGGGCGACGGCCCAGGCGTACAGGGGCGGCGGCAGGGAGGCGGTGTCGTCGGTCCGGATGCCCCCGGCGAGCAGGCAGAGCACGAAGGCGGTCGCGGTGACCGCCGCCTCCCGCCGCCACGCGCCGCGGGAGCGCGGGCCGCCGCGCCCGCGGCCGGCCCGGCTCCCGCCACTCGCGTGTGCCATCTCCCGGTCAGCCCCGGCCGACGGGGAACGGCCCCCGCACCACCGCGTCCGCTCCCGGCCCGACGGGCGCCGGGCCGTGCCCGCCCAGGGCCTCGCCCTCGATGTCCACGTTCGGCAGCACACGGTTCAGCGTACGGGGCAGCCACCAGGCACGGTGTCCGAGCAGCGCCATGACGGCGGGGACGATCGCCATGCGGACCACGAAGGCGTCGAAGGCGACGGCGGAGGCCAGGCCGACGCCCATCGTCTGGATGGTCGGGGTGCTGATCCCGACGAAGCCGCCGAAGACGCTGATCATGATGACCGCCGCCGCGGCCACCACCCGCCCGCTGTGCCGGAACCCGCCGACGATCGCCTCGTCGGGGGCCGCGCCGTGGACGTACGCCTCCCGCATCCGGGAGAGGAGGAAGACCTCGTAGTCCATGGCGAGGCCGAAGACGATGCCGATGATGAGGATCGGCATCAGCGACATGACCGGCCCGGTCTGCTCGATGCCGAGCAGGTCCGCCGCCCAGCCCCACTGGAAGACGGCGACCAGGACGCCGAAGGCGGCGCCCACCGACAGCAGGAAGCCGAGCGCGGCCTTGACCGGGACCAGGATCGAGCGGAAGACGACCAGGAGCAGGAGCACCGCCAGGCCGATGACCACAGTCAGATACGGCAGGAGCGCGTCGGCCATCGCCTCGGAGATGTCGATGTTCAGCGCGGTCTTCCCGGTGACGAAGACGTCGGCGCCGGACTCGGCCCCGGCGCCGGAGGCCTTCTCCCGCAGCGCGTGCACCAGGTCCTTGGTCTCGGTGCTGTTCGGCGCGGTCCTGGGTACGACGGTGAGCAGTGCCGTGTCCTTGGTCCTGCTCAGCACGGGGTCGCCGACGGAGGCGATGCCGTCCACCTTCTCGACGGTCTTGACGACCCGGTCCGTCGCGGCGGCCGGGTCCTCGGACCGGGAAGTGTCCACGACCACGGTGAGCGGGCCGTTGAAGCCGGGGCCGAAGCCCTCGGAGAGCAGGTCGTAGGCGCGGCGCTGGGTGGTCTCCACGGACTTCGACTCGTCGCCGGGCAGGCCGAGTTCGAGGCTCAGCACCGGCGCGGCGACGACGCCCAGGCCGAGGACGGCGGTGAGCAGTACGGCCGCCGGGCGGCGCAGTACGAACCGCGCCCAGCGGGTGGCGAACCCCTTCCTGTCGGTCGCGGTGTGCGGACGCGCGGCACCCGGCCGCATCGCCTTGCGCAGCGCGCGGGGCAGGACCCTTCCCCAAGCTCTCGGCTTCGCTCGAGCAGGGGATGCCCCTATGCCGAAAAGGCCGAACAGCGCGGGCGTCAGGGTCAGGGCGACGAGCACGGCGAGCGTCACGGCGCCGGCGCCGCCCAGGCCCATCCTGGTGAGCTCGGGGATGCCGACGACCGACAGCCCGGCCAGGGCGATGACGACGGTCGCGCCCGCGAAGACGACGGCGGAGCCGGCCGTGCCGACCGCGCGTCCCGCGGCCTCCTCGGGCGCGTGGCCCCGGGCGCGTTCGTCACGGAAGCGGGAGGTGATGAAGAGGGCGTAGTCGATGCCGACGGCCAGTCCCAGCATCAGCGCCAGGATGGCCACGGTGGACGACAGGCCGAGCGGCACGGACAACGCCGTGACCAGGCCGAAGGCGATGGCCACGCCCAGCAGGGCGGTGAGCAGCGACAGTCCGGCCGCGACCAGCGAGCCGAGGGCGAGGACCAGCACGACCGCGGCCACCGCCACGCCGACCAGTTCCGTCGTGCCGCCGGGCTCCTCCTCGGAGTCCAGGGCCGAGCCGCCGGTCTCCACGGTCAGCCCCGCCTCCCGGGCGTCGCCCGCCGCGTCCTGAAGGGCGTCCTTCGTCGCGTCGGTCAGATCGACGGCGTCCACGGTGTAGGTGACCGTGGAGTACGCGATCGTGCCGTCCTCGCTGACGGCGCCGGTGGTGAAGGGGTCGGTGGCCGACGCGAACTGCGTGCCGCCGTCCAGGGAGCCGAGCGCCTCCTCCACGGCCGCCTTGTTCTCCTCTGCGGTGATCCGCTGCCCGTCCGGGGCCCGGAAGACCAGGCGGGCCTCGGCGCCCTGGGCGTTGGCGTCCGGGAACCGCTCGTCGAGCAGGTCGAACGCCTGTTGCGACTCCGTACCGGGCATGGCGAGGTCCTCGTCCTCGCCGGCCGGCGCCGTGGCGGCGGCCCCGATGGCCAGCACCAGGGCCGCCAGCCAGAGCACGGCCACCCGGCGCCGGCGCCGGAACGCCCACCGTCCGATCCGATGAAGAAACGTCGCCACCTGTGCTCACTCCAGACACCGTCGGGCAAGGGAACGCGCGGGATTCCCGCGCCTGTCCACACTCGCCGCCGGCCCCCCGGCCGGGCATCGTCCGCCGACCCCGACTCCGCCTGGTGCGAGCGGACCAGCCGACGGCGCGTTCTGGTGCCTGCGCACCACGCCGGGAGCGGCCCGCCTGGCAGAGTGTGGGGGGCCATCGCTGCGGAAGGGGCTGGTGACCATGACCGTGCTCGCGTGGATCGTCGAGGGCAGCTGGCCCGCCTGCGTGGATGCCGCGCGCCGGCATGCGGACGAGGGCGAGGACGTCGTACTGCTGCACGTCAGCGGGGGCGACGCGTCCGGGGTCGCGCACGGGGCGTTCGCCGGGCTGCTCGGGCGGGGGCGGGGCGGCCAGGATCCGGGCGCGCGGGTCGCGGAACTCGGGGCCGACTCCGCCGGGCGGCTGCTGGACGCCGCCGCCGAGCGGCTCGGGCGGCCGTGCGTGCGCCGGGAGCGGCAGGGCCGCATCGAACGGGAGGTGGTGCACGCCGCCGAGGAGGCCGACCTGCTCGTCGTCGCCCGCGACGGCGACCGCGACCGCCTCGGCCCGCACAGCCTCGGCCCGGCCGCACGGTTCGTCGTGGACCACGCGCCCTGCGCGGTCCTCCTGGTCTGGCCGACCCCGGCACCGGGTCTGGAGACGATGCCGCCCCCGCCGCCGCATCCACCGCACCCGCCGCGGCACTGAGTCCCGCGCGGGGGCATGCGCGGGCGGACGCACGCGGGACCACCCTGGCCCGGACGCCCGCAACGCGCGGCGCGCACGGGCGGGGGCGGTCGGGATGCCGCGCCGGTCCCGGACCGTTGCCGCGGGTGTCGGGCGCGGGTGGGTGCGGGGCGCACGGGATCCTCGCCGGCTTCGGGCCGACGACTCCCGAGCCGCCGGCCGAACCCCCGGCGGGCACGGGGCCACCCGGGCGCGGGGCCCCCGGACGCGGACGCCTGCGGGGCTCGGCGCGCACGGGCGGGGGCGGTCGGGATGCCGCGCCGGTCCCGGACCGACGACTCCCGAGCCGCCGGCCGAACCCCCGGCGGGCACGGGGCCACCCGGGCGCGGGGCCCCCGGACGCGGACGCCTGCGGGGCTCGGCGCGCGGGGCCGTCGGGATTCCGTCGGTTCCGGGCCGGCGGCGGCCGGGGCGCTCCGGGTGCGCGGCGGCGCCCCGGCCGGGCCGTTGCGGCGGGCGAGGGCGTCGGCGGTGGGTTTCGCGGCCTCAGTCGTCGCCGGGGGTCGGGGTCGACGAGGCCGTGCCCGTGCCGTCCGTGCCCGGTGGGGACGTGGTGTCGTCGTCCCCGCCGAACCACGCCATGCCGAGCAGCATCGCGCCGACGAAGAGCGCCACGCCGGCGAGCAGCGCCACGATCCGGGTGCGCCGGCCGGCCAGGGTGTCCGCCACGGACGGCTGGCGGCCGCGCCGGCCCCGGTGGGCCGAGGAGGCGGGGCCCGCGGTGGCGGTCGGCAGCTTGTACGTCGTCGGCGGTCCCGTCTCGGCGGAGCCGCCCGGGCCGGACGGCGGGCCGGGGTACGCGGGCGCGGCGCCCGGACCGGCGCCGTGCGCCGCGGCGTGCCCTCCGCGCCGGGGCCCGGCCGCGGGTGCCGGGGTACGCGCGCCCGCGCCCGCCGCGCCACCGCCCGGCGCGTACGCCTGGGCGCCCGCGCCCCTGCCTGCTGCTGCGGGAACGCCCCCGGCTCCGGCCGCCCCGACCGTCCGGACCGCTCCGCCCGGCCGGACCGCTCCGCCCGGCCGGACCGCTCCGCCCGGCCGGACCGCCCGGGGCCGTCGGAGCGTCCCGCGCGCTCGGGTCGCCCCGCGCGCTCGGACCGTCCCGCCGCCCGCCGTCCCGTCCCCGACGCGCCCGGCGTCCGGGGCGCGCCCGGCGTCCGCGATGCCGCGCTCGGTGTCACCGCCGGGAGTGGTTCCGGGCGGCCCTGCCACGCACCGCCGCCGAACCACTCCGCGACCTGCCGTGCCGTCGGCCGGTCCTCGGGCCGCTTGGCGAGCAGGCCGAGCAGGTAGTTCTCGAAGGCGGGCGGCAGGTCGACGCCGAGGTCGCGCGGCGGCACGGGCGGCGTGTCGAGGTGGTGGTGCAGCACGGCGACGGGGCTCTCGCCCTTGAACGGCGTGCCCCCGGTGAGGAGTTGGTAGAGCACGCAACCCAGCGAGTAGACGTCGCTGGCCGGCCCGGCGGACTGGCCCAGCGCCCGCTCGGGCGCCAGGTACAGGCTGGTGCCGACGATGTGCCCGGTACGGGTGAGGGCCGCGCCCGGGTCGTCCATGAAGCGGGCGATGCCGAAGTCGGCGATCTTCGTCGTGCCGTCGGCGTCCACGAGCAGGTTGCCCGGCTTGATGTCCCGGTGCACGATCCCCTGGTCGTGCGCGACCGCGAGCCCGGCGGCGGTGTGGGCCGCGATGCGCGCGACCCGGTCGGCGGGCAGCGGCCCGTTGTCCTTGAGGATCCGGGCCAGGCTGTCGCCCGCGACCAGCTCCATCACCAGGAACAGCCCGCCCTCGTACTCCCCGAAGTCCAGGACCCCGACGACGTTCCCGTGGTGCAGCCGGCCGGCGGTCTGGGCCTCCAGCCGGAACCGGGAACTGGCGGTCGGGTCGGCGTCCTGGCCGAGCATGAGCTTGACCGCCACGTCCCTGCCGAGCGTCTCGTCGGACGCCCGCCAGACCTCGCCCATCGCGCCGCGCCCGAGGGCGGTGTGCAACCGGTACCGGCCCGCTATCAGCACCTGTGTTCCAACCTCATCCCGTGAGACGCCGTACCGGCACACGGGTGTCCGCGGGGCCGCGCCGAGGGTCTGGGGGCGCGCCCGCGGACCGACCGTCCGTCGGACGACTCGATCGCCGCCGGCCATGACGCCGCGGGGCCGCGGGACGATGGTGGGGGTGCCGGAGCGGTCCAACCTTACTGGCCCGGGAGCGCTCCTGGATCATGATCCCGACAGGTGCGGACGGGATCACACGGCCTCACTTCCGCGTGGCACCGCACACCTTGGCGATCCAGGCGATGAAGTCGCCGGGGTCGGTGTTGGCGCCGTGCCCCTGGTCCCAGTAGTAGCGGTGGTCGACGTCGTCGCCGAGGCCGGCGAGCGCGGCGGCGAGGTTGGCGGAGACCGTCAGCGAGGTGTCGGAGTCCTTGGTGCCGAGCCGGATCCACCAGTGCCTGGCCCGCTGCGGGTTGGCCTTGCCCACCAGGAAGTGCATCGGGTTCATCAGCCGCAGCTGCTCGGGGATGTCGGCCGCGAGCCGCTTGGCGGTGGTGCCGCTGGTGTCGTGCTTCAGGCTGTACGCCGTGAAGTGGCGGGCCTCGGTGGTGCCGGCGCCGAACTCGTTGTTCTCGCCCGCGGAGAGGTCGAAGGCGTCGAAGGCGGGGACCGTCTTCTTCCGGGCGCCCACGTGGGCGAGGAAACCGGCCCAGGTGAAGGTCGCCTGCTCGCCGTCCCAGGTGAGGAAGGGGTTGGCGGCGAGGTAGTCGGTGCGCGCGGAGTCCGAGAGGCTCTTGAGGTAGGTGGTCGCGGAGGGCTGGAGGTACTGCTTCAGCAGGTAGTCGTCGTAGTTGCGGGCGGTGAGCGGGCCGAAGCCGTCCCTGCCGCGCAGCTTGAGGCCCGCCTGGTACTCGGCGAACTGGGCCCTGAGCTGCTTGGACACCGTCTGGTCGACCTGCTTGCCGGTGCTCAGCTCGTTGCTGCCCCAGTTCCACTCGTAGGCGCCGTCGGCGTGCTCCAGGTCGGTGATCGGGCACCAGTCGCCGCTGGCGAAGATCGCGTCGGAGGCGTCGGCGGCGCCGATCTCCTTCAGGTGGGTGTCGTAGAGCGGACTGTCGCCGGAGGCGCCGAGCAGCGCGGAGAGGGCACCGCCGGCGCTCACCCCGCAGGAGACGATGCGCGCGGTGTCGCCGGGGATACGGCCCTTGTTGGCCCGTACGTAGCGGACGGCCGCCTTGAGGTCGACGATCGCGGCGGGGGCGGTGCCGTACCACTCGCCGGCGGAGTTCTTGAGCGTACGGCCGCGGGCGCCCGGCTCGACGACGACGTACCCCGCGACGAGGGCGAGCTTCGGCAGGCTCACCATCTCACCGCCGTTGACCATGGCGTTGCCGCCGGACTGCACCTCGCCGGTGCCGGTGCCGCCGCTGCTCGATGCGGTGGGGGCGGGGCTGCCGCTCGCGCCCCCGGTGGGCATGCCCGTCATGCCGCCGCCGCCCACGCCGGTCGCGTCCGCCACCGAGGACGGCATGTAGCCGCCGACGGAGTTGGCGAACAGGATCGGGGCGCGGGAGGCGTCGACCTTCTTGCCGTCGATCTTCACCGGGACGTTGACGTTGAGGCTCTGGTACTTCTCGTCGACCGGCTTGGCGACGTAGGTGAGCGCCTTCCAGAAGTGGTACGTCACCTCGTGGTCGGCGCCGTCGGCGTCCGTGAGGGTGGCCGTCAGCTCGGTGTAGGCGTCCGGGTCGAAGACCAGGGAATCCGGGGTGGAACCGGCGGACGTGGACGCCGCGGCGGTCGACGCGGTGGTCGACGCCTGGGCGTTCAGGGTGATGCCCCCGACCGCCACGGCTCCGGCCCCCGCCCCGATCCCGAGCACGACCGACCTTCGCTTCACTGCCCTGTGCTTCACGGTGTGATCTCCCTTCGCGGCACGGCGAACCCCTGCGGGGTGTTGCACTCGCGAACGTAGGGAGACGTCACCAAAATCGTCAACAATTTGGCCGGGCTTCATGGGAAACCCATAGGCGGGGCGGTCAGGGAGCGACCGGGTGCGGGCCCGTACGCCCACCCGCCGACGCCATGCCCAGCCAGGTGTGCGGGTTGCCCTCCCAGCACCAGCCGAGCTTCGGGGCCCGCTTGCTGATCCACAGCGCGGGCACGCGGCGGTCGCCGCAACGGGAGCCGCCGAGCGAGTAGCACTTGTTCTTGGCCAGCGTCCCCGGGAACTGGGTGAGCAGGGCGATCCCCTCCTCGATCGTGAGCGGGGTGCGGCCCCGCCGCGCGATCTCCGCCATCGCGTCGCGCGGGACGGCGCCGCAGAACTCCTCGCCGCGTTCGACGTCGTGCAGCAGATGGGCCCGGCCGTCCGGGAGCCCGACCTCCGGGGTGGCGACGAAGCGGTCCAGGGAGCCGGGCTCGAAGAGGCGGTCGACGAAGCCGGGCAGCCTGCCGCCGGACAGGGTGGTGCGTGCCATCAGCTCGTCGACGGGGACGAGCTGCCGGGTGACGACCAGCACGAACGGGACGCGTCCGGCCTCCGGTGCGTACGGCGTGCCGGCACCCGCGGTCGCCACGGCGGCGGGGCGCAGCGGGGCGAGCAGTTCGGCGAAACGTTCCGGCGTGTGTCCGGCCGCCGCGGGGTGGCCGAGCGCGGTGAGCCGGGCGAGCTGCCGGTCGAACTCGGCGCCGGGGTCGTAGGGGGCGGCTTCGGTGTGGGTGGCGGGGGTGGTTGGGGTGGCGGCTGTGGTGGGTGTGCTGCGGGCCGTGGTCATACGCGGCTGTCCCTCTCCCCTTGTCGGTTCTCCGGGGGCATCGCGCGGAGGGCGTCCGGCGTTTCACCCTTCCGAGGGATCAAGTGAGCTTTGTGTGCCCGCCGTTGTGTGCGGCGGATGCGCGCGGGGCCGGGGTGCGAGGATGGCCGCGTGAACGATGAGAGCACGCGTACCCCGGTCCTGCGCCCGACCCGGGGCGCGGCGCACTTCGCCGTCGGCGCGCTCGCCGTCGCCGGTGCCGCCTGGACGGCCCGTGCCGTCTGGCAGCTCCGGCTCGGTGCCGCGGGCATGCCGGACTCCGGCCCGCCCGACCAGGGCGGCGGCAGCCACCGCGGGCTGACCTCGCTGGAGGACGGGTACCACCTCGTCAGCGCGGCGGGCGACATGGTCACGCTGCTGTGCGCGGTCGCGTTCCTCACCTGGCTGTGGGCGGTGCGGGACAACGCGCGCGCCCTCTCGGGCGAGCCGCCGCGGTACTCCTGGGTCTGGGTCTACCTCGGCTGGGTGCTGCCGGTGGCCAACCTGTGGATCCCGCGCGGGATCGTCGCCGACATCCACCGCCGCAGCGCGCCCGGCGAGCGGCTGCCGCGGGTGGTGAACTGGTGGTGGGGGCTGTGGCTGATCGGCACCCTGACCGGCACCGGCCTGATGTACACCGTCCCGACGGACAAGGTCATCGAGCGCGCCTACGACAACCTCGCCCCGCTGCTCGCCGCCGACGCGGCCGTGGTGGGCGCGGCGGTGGCCGGCATCCTGGTCGTACGGGCCCTCACGGCGGCCCAGCAGCGCCGGATCGACGGCGGCGGTGGCGACGGCGGGGCCACCGGACCGGCCGGGGGCCCCGCGGCCCCGGACACCGGTTCCCGTACCGCCACCCCGGCCGGCGAGGCGTCCTCGTAGAGGCTGTCGCGGAAGCCCCGCCGGAAACAATCCGGTTGTGCCGTCCACCGGGCCCGCGATACCCATGCCGGGTGATACGTGGCGCGAAGACGGGCCTGCGGGCCCGGACCGAGGCGGATGTGGCCCTGCTGCACCGGGAGTTGTACGAGGACGTGGTGCACCGCACCCGTGCCGACGACCAGCCCTGGCAGCCGATCGCGGCGGACTCGGGCCACTCCCCGTTCGCGGTGGTCGAGCCGTCCGAGGACGCGGCGCGGTTCTCGGTGGTGGAACTGGCCTCGGACGAACTGGCCGGCTCCGCCTCCGTGTGGGGCATCGACACCCACAACCGGTCGGCGCACCTCGGCATGGCCCTGCGCCCCGCCTTCCGCGGCCGGGGGCTCGGCACCGACGCCGTCCGCGCACTGTGCGAGTACGGCTTCGCGGCCCGCGGACTGCGCCGGCTGCAGGTGGAGACCCTGGCGGACAACGCCCCGATGATCGCGGCGGCGCGCTCCGCCGGGTTCACCGTCGAGGGCACGCTGCGGCGTGCGGCGTGGGTGTACGGGGGCTTCGCCGACGAGGTCGTCCTCGGGCTGCTCGTCGAGGAGTGGGCCGGCGCCGGCGGCAAGGCGTCCTGAACTCACCCAAGGCCTCTCGGACACGCCCCACGGCGCCCCAAACACACCCCCGCGCGCCTTTGCCGGCTCTTTACAACCCGGCGCCGGGGTGCGTCGTCTCTCCGCTCGATTCGTGAAACAACCCGTCCGGTCCTTGCCGGGCGGGACGACGGAAGAGAGCGATCGATGCGCCGAACTGTCCTGAGTGTCATGGCACTTGCCTGCACCGCCGTACTGGCCGGCACCGTGCAGCCCGCGTTCGCCGACGCCACCCCGACCCCGAGCACCGGCAAGGAGGCCACCGCCGCGCCGGCCGAGCGGGACGGGCACGACGCCGTCAAGGCGGAGCCGACCGACGACGCGAACGCCCAGGTCGCCGTCAAGCCGCGGGGTGCCGCCGACACCGGTGTGGCCGACGACTCGTCGTCCTCGGGGTCGTCGAACCAGAACGCGCTGGTCGGCGGCGGCGCCGCCGCGCTCCTCGCCGCGGGCGGCGCGACCTTCCTCGTGGTGCGGCGCCGCCGGGCGACCGGGGAATGACCACCGCGCTCTCCCGGCGCGCCTTCGCCAGCGCGGCCGCGGCCCTGCTGCTCGCGGGCTGCGGCGGCGGTGGCGAAGGGGTGCGCAGCGAAGGGGCGGCCGGCCCGGCCCGGAGCACGGCGGCGGGTGGCGAGAGCTCCGCCGGCCGCGACGCCGGCTCCTCGGCTCCGGCCGACGCCGCGCGCCCCCTGGCGCGTTCGGCCCCCGTACGGCTGCGGATCCCGCGCATCGGCGTCGACACCCCCGTCATCCGGCTGGGCCTCGAGGCGGACGGCACCGTCGAGGTGCCGCCCCTCACGGCGCACGACCGGGCGGGCTGGTACGACAAGTCGCCGACCCCGGGAGAGACCGGACCGTCCGTCCTGCTCGGCCACGTCACCGTCGGCCAGTACGGCGACGGCGTCTTCCGCCATCTGTCGGAACTGCGCCGGGGCGACCGGATCACGGCGGGGCGGAAGAACGGCACGACGGCCGCGTTCACGGTGACCCGGGTACGGACCGTCGACAAGGCGGACTTCCCGACGGACGAGGTGTACGGCGACGTCGACCGGCCGGAGCTGCGGCTCATCACGTGCGGTGGCCCGCGCTCCGGCGACGGCTACCGCGACAACGTGATCGTCTTCGCGGCCCTCGACGGGGGCTGAGCCGAGCCTCCCGGAGGCCGGGCGTCCGGGCAACTCCCGCCGGGCGCCCGGCATCTTCCCTCACGTGCCCCCACGACCCTGGAGAGCGTTGAAACGGTCCCGTGAGAGGGCGGCGTCCGAACTGTTCGCCGCCCTCTACCCGCGCCTGGCCGGCTGGTGCCGCCGTCTCGTCGACGACGACGGGACGGCGCACGAGATCGCCTCCGAGGCGTTCACCCGGCTCTGGGCCCGCTGGACGTCCGTGGACGAGCCGCGCGGCTTCCTCTACGTCACCGCGGCCAACCTCGTCCGCGACCACTGGCGCAAACTGGAGCGCGAGCGCCGCGCCGTGCGCCGGGTCACCACGGAGGCGGCGCTGCGCCCGCACGCCGAGCAGGACGACCCGTCGGTGCGGCTGCTCGTGCAGGCGCTGCCGGAACGGCTGCGGGTGCCGATCCTGCTGCACTACTACGCTGACATGCCGATCCGGGAGGTGTCCGCGCTGACCGGGCGCAAGGAAGGAACCGTCAAGGCCGACCTCCACGCGGCCCGCGAACTGCTCCGCGTCCATCTGAGGAGAAGCCTTGACCACACGCTTTGACGCCGACCCGGACGGCCCGGACGGCTTCCGCGGGGGCGGCGCGGCGGGCGGCACGGGCGGTTCCGGCGGGCCGGACGACGTGTTCCGGATGAACGGGGCGGGGGCGGACGGGGCCGAGGATCCGCTCACGGTGATCCTCCGGCCCTTCTCCGACCGTGCCGACCTGCTCGGTCCGCCGCCCGGCCGCTACGAGGCGATCCGCCGCACCGCCGCCCGCCGACGGCTGCTGCGCGCGGCGATCGGTGCGGCGCTGACCTGCGCGGCCGCCGTCCTCGTCGCCCTGCCGCTGCGGCTCGGGACGGCCGAGGGGCCCGCCTCCCCGACCGTGCCGCTCGCCCCGCCGCCCGCGACCGGCGGGAGCACGGCCACGACCGGGCCCCGGCCGACCGAGGAACCCACGACGTCCGGCACCGACGCCCCCGGCGGGCAGGACGCCTCCGACGCCGGCCCGTCGGCGAGCCCGCTGGTGCCGGGGGAGTCGGAGTCGGGGCTCCTGGTGCCGTCGGCGCGGACCGGGACGTCGAAGCGGACCGCGGCGAAGGAGCGGTCGGCACAGGCGGATCGGTCCAAGGCGGCGGACCGCTCACAGGACTCCTCCGGCGCGGTGCCGAGCACGGATGCCACGGACCCCACCACCCGCTGAACCGGAGCCGGCGACGCGCTCCTGACTTACGTCAGCCCGATCTCCTCGCACTTCGCCGCGTACGCGGGCGTGCAGATGTCCCGCACGGTGTAGACGCCGTCCTGGATCACCGTCTGCGCGATGTTGTCCCTGGTGAGGGCGACCACCGGGACGAGCATCGACGGGATCCCCTTGCGCGTCGGGCTGTCCACCGAGTCGCGGGTGAGCGCGTCGAACTCGATCGAGCGGCCCTGCACCTTGGTCACCGCCATCTCGGCGGCGCTCTCGGCCTCCCGCCGGAACGGCTTGTAGACGCTCATGTACTGCTCCCCCGAGACGATCCGCCGCACCGCCGCGAGGTCGGCGTCCTGCCCGGTCACCGGGGGTATCCGGTCGGCCCCGGCCTTCTTCAGGGCGTCGATGGTGGCGCCCGCCATGCCGTCGTTGGCGGAGTAGACGGCGTCGATGTCGTCGAGCCCGACCGCCTTGATCGCCTTGCGCATGTTCTCCGCGGCGACCTCGGGCAGCCACTCCCGGGTGTCGTACGACTTGGCGATGACGACGTTGTCCTTGAGCTCGTCGAGGGCCCCCTTCTTGAAGCGGGCGGTGTTCGGGTCGCTGGGCGAGCCGTTGATCATGACGACCTTGCTGGTGGCCGCGTGCTCGCCGAGCGCCTTGAGCAGGGCCTGGCCCTGCACCTGGCCGACGAGTTCGTTGTCGTGCGAGACGTACGCGTCGATCGGGCCCTCGGCGAGCCGGTCGTAGGCGATCACCGGGATGTGCGCGTCCTTGGCCTTCTCGACCTGCGCGGCGATCGACCCGGAGTCGACGGCGTCGACGAGGATCACGTCCACCTTGTCGGCGATCAGTCCGGCGAACTGTTCGCTCTGCCGGGACGCGCTGGCGCCGGCGTTATGGGCCACGACCTTGCCCTTGCCGTGGGTCAGGGCGGCGATCCGCCTGGTGATGAGGGGCTGGTCGAAGTCGTCGAAGCGGGCGGTCTTGTGGTCGGGCATCAGAAGGCCGACGGTGAGATCGTCGCCCTTCCTCGGTGCCGCGGCACCGCTGCTGCCTGCGTCGACGACACCACAACCGCCGGCCAACAGGGCCGAGGCGGTCACGGCGACCGTGCCGACACGACGACGAACGGCGGACCCGTGGGGGGTTCGGAACATCACTCGGAGCCTTCCGGGCGGAACAGAGACGGCCCCACTGTGCTGCCCCCGCAACCCCCCGTGCGGAAGCTTCCCGGACTCCGTACGGAATCTCCTCATGGACGGTGCGCCCCTCCTGGCGGGGGCTGTGGGTTCAGGCCGTCGGCGCGGTCTCGGTGTGCAGGGACCGCAGCAGCCAGTCGTGGGCGGTGCCGGGGGTGGGGGCGGAGTGGGGGTCCAGGGCGGTGATCAGGTGCCAGTACTCGTCGAGGCGGGGGTCGGCCGCGAGTTGGGGGGCCAGGGCGCGGCGGAAGGCGGGGGTGTCGCGGGTGCCGTAGGCCTGGGCGTAGGCGGAGACGAAGCCGTCGAGTGCCTCGCCCGGGTGCGGTGCGCGGCCCGCGCGCAGCGGGGCCGCCGCCAGGTCGTACGCCTCGGCCAGGCCGGCGTACAGGACGCCCGCCCGCGCGCCCCCGGCCCGCCGGTGCGCCTCCGGCTGGGGCTGCTCGGTGCCCGTGCAGGGGCGGGACGTCAGGGCGTGCAGCCGGGCGAAGGCCAGTACCTGGGCCGGCTCCGGGTCGGCGGGCGGCTGCGGGACCGCGACGTCCAGGAACGCCGCGACCGCGCGGGCCGGCATCCGGGCCGGCAGCCAGCCGCGCCAGAACCGGGCGATCGCGGCCGTACTCGGCGGCGTCGTCACCGCGCCGACCAGGCGCAGCCGGTCGGCGCGCTCCCCCGGCGGGCACTCCCGCACCAGCCGCAGCGCCGCCTCCCGCCAGCGCAGCGCCGTCAACTGCGAACCGAGCTCCCGCAGCTGCCCGTCGACGGCGTCCTCAAGGAGCCCCTCCGCCAGCACCTCGTCCTGCGGTACGCCGTCGGACGGGCCGCCCCGCGGCAGCACCCGCCGCACCTCGGGCACCCCGAGGCCGAGCCCGCGCAGCGCGCGGATCAGGGCCAGCCGGCCGAGCGCGGCGGGGCCGTAGCGGCGGTGGCCGCCCGCGCTGCGGGAGGTCTCCGGCAGCAGTCCGCGGTCGGAGTAGAAGCGGACCGTCTTGACGGTGACGCCCGCGCGCTCCGCGAGTTCGCCGATGCTCCACAGTCCGTCGTCGTACGGCACGGCGGTGGGCCTCCCTCCGGCTCCCCAGGAGCCCGCGCGCAGGGGCGCCTTACGGGTTGAACCTCCCCCAGGGGGAGCCCCTACCGTACCGGCGGGCGCGGCCGGGCGGATGGTTCCGGGCGCCGCCGACGGCGTACGACGACAGTGTGAGGAGAGGGCCGTGACCCCCGTATTCGTCCTGGTACCGGGCATGTTCACCGACGCGCACGTATGGGAGGCAACCGCCCGCCGGCTGACCGCGGCGGGCGCCGAGGTGCGGGCGGTGACGCTCGCGGGACCCGGGCGGGCACGAAGCGCTGCCGGCCCGGCGGTGGATCTGGAGGCGCACATCCGGGACGTGTGCGCGGCGATCGACGCGGCCGGCGCCCCGGACGGCCGGGAGGTCGTGCTCGTCGGGCACGACTACGGCATCCACCCGGTGCTGGGCGCCGCCGACCGGCGGGCGGGCCGGGTGACCCGGATCGTGTTCCTGGACGCGGGGATGCCGCGGGACGGCGTCCCGCCGCTGGCGGCGGTGCCGGACCAGTCCCTGCGCGCCCGGCTGGCCGAACGGGCGGCGGCCGGCGGATCCGACGGCGAGCTGCCGCCCCCGGCGCGCGAGGAGTGGACGCGGTGGGGCAGCACGGCGGGCGTCCCCAAGGAGGCCCTGGACCGGCTCACCGCCCGGGCCGCGCCCCAGCCGCTGGGCACGCTGTTCCAGCCGCTGCGGCTGACCGGCGCGGCGGCCGCCGTACCGACCACGGGCGTGCTGTGCACCGCGAGCGGCGTGGGCATCGCCATGGTCCAGCAACTGGTGGACCTCGGCGACCCGGCCCTGCGCGCGCTGACCGCCCCCGGGGTGACGTTCTTCGAACTCCCCACCGGCCACTGGCCGATGCTGTCCTGCCCCGCCGACCTGGCCGACGTCCTGCTGCGGGCCGCCGCGGGCGAGGGACACGCGCTCACCGCGCCGGGCGAGGCGGAAACCCCCGCGCATCTCCACCCGTTCCCCCTCCAGGCACCCGAACTGCCGCGCGAGCGGCGGGAGAACGTGGACCTGTACGTCCCGGCGGCGGCCACCCCGGACGGTCCCCGCCCCGCGGTGCTGTTCGTGCACGGCGGGCCGGTGCCCGCCGGGGCCGAGCCGGCCCCGCGCGACTGGCCGGTCCTGACGGGCCACGCCCGGTACGCGGCCGGGCAGGGCGTGGTGGGCGCGGTCGTCGCGCACCGGCTGCACGACGTGGCCGACTACGCGCGCGCCGCGGCGGACGTCGCGGCGGCCGTGGACCTGGTCCGCTCGGACCCGCGCGTCGACGCCGGCCGGATCGCGCTGTGGTTCTTCTCCGGCGGCGGCCCCCTCATGGCGGAGTGGCTGGCCAAGCCGCCGGCGTGGCTGCGTTGCCTGGGCGCCGCGTACCCCGTCCTCGCCCCGCTGCCGAACTGGGGGATGCCGGCGGAGGACCGGTTCCATCCGGTGCGGGCGGTCGCGGACGCCGGTCACGCGCTGCCGCCGCTGGTACTGCTCCGGGTGGGCCTGGAGTCGCCGGAGATCGCGGCGACCGTGACGGAGTTCCTGCGGACGGCGGCGGAGCGGGAGGCGGACGTGCGGGTGGTGGACGTCCCCCACGGCCACCACGGGGGCGGCCCCGCAGACCCGGCCGACGAGTGGCGGGCGGCGGTACGGGAGGCGATGCGCGCGGTGGTGGCGCACGTGACGGCCTGACCGGTCGCCCGTAGGCGAATCCCGGCCGCCCGTAAGCCGCTTCGGGTGCCCGTAAGCCGCTTCGGGCGCTCCCGCTCCTCAGCCGCCGGCCACCAGCGCGTCGAGTTCCGCCTCGAAGAACAGCGCCGGGTCGAATCCCATCCCGGTGAACTGCCCGGCGAGTTCCAGGGAGAGGGCGCCGTGCAGCCGGGTCCAGAAGGACAGCGCACGGTGCAGCACGGCGGGAGGGGCGGGCCGGTCGCCCGCCCACGCGCTGTACTGCCCGAGGTGCACGGCGAACGGCACCTCGGGAGAGCCGGGAGAGCCGGGGGAGCCGGGGAGGGCGGCCTGGGGCAGCGCCGCGCAGGCGTCGAGCACGAACGCCATGGTCTCCCTGGCGAGGTCGGTGGTGTCGTCCGGCGCGTGGTAGCCGGGCACGGGGGTGCCGAAGACGAGGAAGTAGCGCTGGGGGTCGGCCAGCGCCCACCCGCGCATCGCGTGCGCCAGCGCGCGCGCCTCCGCGCCGGACGCGGCGGCTTCGGAGGCCACAGAGGCCGCGAAGGCCCCGGAGGCCGCGCGGAAGGCGTCGACGAGGCTGCGGTAGCCGTCCCTGATCAGCTCGGTGATCAGCTCGTCCCGGCCGGCGTAGTACCGGTAGAGCGCGGGCCCGCTCATGCCCATGCGCTTGGCGATCGCGTTGAGGGAGAGCCCGGGGGCCCCCGCGGTGGCGATCTGTTCCCAGGCGTGCGCCTTGATCTCGGTCCGCACCTGCGCGCGGTAGCGCTCACGCGGTGTCGCCGCGCCCGCGGCGCTCCCCGCCGTCTCCTGCCGCATGTCCGCCGCCTTCCCGTGCCCGTCCCCGCGCACGATCCTCGCCCCGCCTCACTCCAGTTAGAAGCTATCACGAACGCTATTGACACTACGCGGGCGAGAGAGTTACAACTTCTAACGAAGCAGACAGCGGATAACGCCAACAACGGAGTCACGCACACCGGAGGCCCTCATGCATTCCACGGAAACCGAAGAACTCGTCGAGGTCGTCCTGCCGGGCAAGGTCGAGCCGGAGGGGCTGCGGATCCGGCGCGGGGCGGTACCCGCGCCCGGCCCCGGCCAGGTGGTGATCCGGATGGAGGCGACCGGCGTCTCCTTCGCGGAGCAGCAGATGCGCCGCGGCAAGTACTTCGACCAGCCGCCGTTCCCCTTCGTCCCCGGCTACGACCTCGTCGGCACCGTGGCCGCGACCGGCGAGGGCGTCACCCCGGCGCTGACCGGCACCCGGGTGGCCGCGATGGTCAAGATCGGCGGCTGGGCCAGCCATGTCGTCGTGGACGCGGCGGATGCCGTACCGGTCCCGGACGGCGTCGACGCGGACCGGGCGGAGACCATGGTCGTCAACGGCATCACCGCCTGGCAGATGCTGCACCGCACGGCCCGCGTCCGCGCCGGGCAGACGGTGCTGGTGCTCGGCGCCAACGGCGGCGTCGGCTCGGTCCTCGTCCAGCTGGCACGGGCGACCGGAGCCAGGGTGATCGGCACCGCCTCCGCCCGCCACCACCAGGTGCTGCGCGACCGGGGCGTCACCCCCGTCGACCACCACACGGAGAACATCGCCGCACGCGTCCGCGAGCTGGCCCCCGGCGGGGTGGACGCCGTCTTCGATCACGTCGGCGGCCCCGGCATCGTCGACTCCTGGCGGCTGCTCGCCCCCGGCGGCACGCTCGTCGCGTACGGCACCGCCTCCACCCGGGACGACGAGGGCTCCAAGCAACTGCCCGTCCTCAAGCTGCTCGCCCGGGTCTGGCTGTGGAACGCCCTGCCCAACCGCCGTCGCGCCCGCTTCTACAACATCTGGGCCGGCCGCAGGAACGAGGCCCGCTTCCGCGCCCGTCTGCGCGCCGACCTCACCCAGGTCTTCGAGGCCCTCCGCCGCGGCGACATCACCGCCCAGGTCGCCGCCCGCCTCCCCCTCACCGAGGCCGCCGAGGCCCTGCGCCTCGCGGAGTCGGGAACGGTGGCGGGAAAGGTCGTGCTCCACGCGTGAGCCCGCCCGCGCCGCCTCGCGCCCCCCCATTCCCTTGCACGGCAAGGGCGTTGCAAGGAGAGTGCAAGGAAAGCGCCGTAACCGCCGGGCAGCTCCCCGTCGTCCGCTGTACGCAGTGACGGAGTCACGGGGGTTCGTATGTCCGTACCAACGACGAGAACGGCGTTGATCGAGCAGGGGCACTGGCTGACGGTGCGGGACTGCAAGCGGGTCCTGGTGGTCGCCCACACGGTGACCTTCGCCCAACGGCTGCGCGAGGTCTTCGAGTTGCTGGAGGCCGATCTGCGCGTCCAGCTGATCTTCACGGTGGCGCCGCACGCCTTCGGCAGTGGCACCGCCGAGTTCCTGCACGGCCTGGGCATCTCCACCGTGCCCTGGGAGGAGGCACTGCGGGCCGAGTTCGACCTCGTGCTCGCGGCCGGCCTGCGCGGAGTGCACGAGCTGCGCGCCCCGGTGGTCCGCATCGCGCACGGGGCGGGGCACATCAAACCGCTCACCGACGTCTCCGGCCTGGCCCCCGGGGAGCCGAGGGCGCCCGGGATGCTGAGTCCCCGGCATCTGCTGCACGAGGGGCGGCTGGTCCCGGCGGCCCTCGTCTACGCCCACGAGCGGGCCCTGGAGGAGCTCGCCCGGTCCTGCCCCGAGGCCCTGCCCGCGGCCCAGGTCGCGGGTGATCCGTGCGTCGACCGGATCCTGGCGGGCCGGCCCCGCCGCGCGGCCTACCGCCGTGCGCTGGGGATCGAGGACGGACAGCGGCTCGTCGTCGTCACCTCCACCTGGGGGCCGGCCTCGACGTTCGCCCGGCTCGACTCGCTGCTGCCGCAGCTGCTGGGCCGGCTCCCGGGCGACGGCCACCGCGTCGCGCTGCTGGTCCACCCCAACGTGTACGCGGGACATGGCGTCCGGCAGGTGCGCGGCTGGCTGTCCGGCCGCCGGGACCGGGCGATCGCGGTGCTGCCCCCGGAGGCCGACTGGCAGGCGCCGCTGATCGCGGCCGACTGGATCATCGGCGACCACGGCTCGCTCACCGCGTACGGCACCCTCACGGACGCGACGCTGCTGCTGACCCCGGGGCCCCGGCGCGAGATGGCGGCCGCCTCCCCGGCGGCCCTGCTGTCCGCCGTGGCCCCGGTCCTCTCGCCGCTGCACCCCCTGGCGGAGCAACTGCGGTACGCGGCGGAACTGCGCCGGCCGGGGCAGTACGACCACGTGGCCGCGTCGCTGTCGTCGGCGCCGGGGCACTTCCACCGGCGGGTGCGGACGGCCGTCTACCGGCTGCTCGGCCTGGGCGAGCCCGCCCACCCGCCGTTCGTCGCGCCGCCCCCGCCCCCGCCGCCACTGGCGCGGTGGGAGGTCACCGCCGGCGACGGGACGGCACGGTGAGCGGCCCGGCGACGGCGGTCGGCGCGTGGGTCACGGTGTGCTCCGTCGGCCCGGCCGGGAGCCCGGTGGTCGTGCGGACCGTCCCGCTGCCGCCGGGCGCGTGCCCGGGACCGTCCGGTTGCCGGCACGCGCCCGGGCCGTTCCCGTGCGACGTGCACCTGCGGGTGGCGGCGGAGGGTACGGGACACTCCCGGCTCAGGGAGCTCGCCGACGTCCTGGTCAGCCGGGTGCCGCTGCCCCCGGGCGCGGCCCGGCTGCGGGCGCTCGCGCTGCTGGCCCGGCATCCCGGGTGCCGGACCGTCGCGGTGCCGGTACGGGCCGCGACGCCGGTCGTCGGCGTACGCGACCGCACGGGCGCCGTGCGGTGGGTGCGGCCGCTCACGGCGGGCGGGGCCCCGCCCTCCCCGCACCTGGCCGGTTCCCTCGCCCACGCATGGCTGACCCGGTACGGGACGCCGGACGCCGCCGGGCGGGCCTCCGGAGGTCACTCCCGCCGCAGCCGGGCCTCGAGGCGGGCCGCGTCCTCCGGGTTCAGCGTCCGGTAGAGGTCCAGGGCGGCCGCGTGGTGCCGCAGCGCTTCCTCGTGGTCGCCCCGGGCCTCGGCGGACCGGCCGAGCCACTCCAGGCAGCGGGCCTCCCACTCCACGGAGCGGGCCTCCCCCGCGCGAAAGCGCCCCAGCGCCTCGCGCAGCCGCCGGGCGCCGGCGTCGTGGTCGCCGGCGCGGTCCACGACGTGGCCGTGGAGGGCGAGGACGCGGGTTTCCTCGTACGTCTCCCCGAGCGCCCGCAGTTCGGCGCCGGCCCGCTCCAGGTGCGCGGCGGCCGTGGCCAGGTCGCCCGCGGCCAGCGCGGTCTCGCCGAGGCGCCGCCGGGACAGGGCCGCCCCGCGCCGCTGCCCGGTCGACTCCCGCAGCCGCAGGGCGTGCGTGAAGTGCTCGCGGGCCTCGTCGAGGCGGTGCGTCAGCAGGGCGAGGTGGCCGAGGCCGTTCACCGCCTGCGCCTGCTGGCGTACGTCGCCGTCGGCCGTGGCCTGCTCCAGCGCCTGCCGGTACCAGTCGGCCGCCTCCGGGAAGTGGCCGGCGTCCCGCAGGCCGATCGCGCCGGAGGTGAGCATGCGGCCCTCGCCCCGCCGCGCGCCGGCCCGGCGGGCCGCTTCCAGGCCGAGGCGGTGCGCCTCGATCCACATCCCGGACGGCCGCAGCCGCAGGAACAGCGGCCAGAGCAGATCCGTGAGGGTCCAGCAGGAGGTGTGCAGTCCGGCGTCGGCCGCGTACCGCACCGCGCCCATCAGGCCGTGGCGGTGCGTGTCCAGCCAGGCGAGCGCCTCCTCGGGGCCGTCGAGCGGGGCCGGGGAGACCTCCGTCGCGGGGAGGTCGTGGCCGGGCAGCCGGTGGCCGGGGCTGAGGAGGTGCTCCGCCGACGCCGCCGTGACGAGGCACCAGTCGAGGAAACGGCGCAGTACGCCTTCCCGCGTGCGGGCGTCCTCGTCCGCCTCGCCGAGCCGGCGGGCGTGCGGCCGGACGAGGTCGTGGAAACGGTAGGTGCCCGGTCCCGTCTCCTCCAGGAGGTTCGCCTCCAGAAGGGCGTGGACGGCGGCATCGGCCGCGTCGGCGGCGCCGGCCGTGGCGGCGGCGGTCGTGGCGGCGGCGGTCGTGGCGGCGGCTCCGGCCGCGCTACCGCTCCCGGTGCCGCTCCCGGTACCGGACCCCGTGCCCGGTGGCCCGGCCCCGTCGTCCGCGAGGGCGGTCAGGAGCGAGAGGTCGTAGCGGTCGGCGGGCAGCAGGCCCATGCGGCGGTACAGGGCCCGGCCCTCGTCCGGCAGCGCCCCGTACGACAGGTCCAGCGCCGTACGCAGCACGGAGTCCCCCTCGACACGCAGCGTCTCGACGTCGCCCCGCGCCCGGGCCAGCGTGCCGGCCAGCGCGGCCACGGAGCGGTGCGGGCGCAGGGCGAGGTGGGCGGAGGCCAGGGCCAGCGCCAGGGGCAGCCGGCCGCACAGCCGGACCACCTCGCGGGCGGCGGCCGGCTCCCGCGTCACGCGCGCCCCGCCGCCGGCGGCCAGGAGTGCGACGGCCGCGTCGGCGGGGAGGCCGTCCAGCCGGTGCACGGACGCGCCGTCGACGCGCAGACCGGTCAGGTTGGACCGGCTGGTCACCACGGTGAGACCGGCCGGCGAACCGGGCAGGAGCGGGCGCACCTGGGCGGCCGTGAACGCGCTGTCCAGGAGGACGGCCAGCCGCAGCCGCGAGGTCAGCGACCGCCACAGCGCACCGCGCTGCGCGAGCCGGGCGGGCACCGAGGGGGCGCCGAGCGCGACCAGGAAGGCCTCCAGGACGACGGACGGGGGGACGGGCTCCTCGGTGGTCCTGCCGCCCAGGTCCGCGTAGAGCTGGCCGTCGGGGAAGTCGTCGGCGTGCGCGTGCAGCCAGTGGGCGGCGAGGGTGGTCTTGCCGACCCCGGCGAGTCCGCTGATCACCAGGAGCTGCGGGGTGTGCGCGGGCCACTGGGCACGCAGGGCGTCCAGCGCCCGGCGGTCGTCCTCCCGTCCGGTGAACCGCGCGGTCACCGGGGGGAGTTGACGGGGGATGGGGAGGCGGGGCGGGGGCACCGGGGGCGACGTGTGGAAGTGGAGGCCGCCGTGGACGTCCCGGGCCTGCACGGTGGGTCCGTGGAGCACGGAGTCCCCGCCGATAACGTTGGCCGTCGGCGCGGGGCCGGGGTGGCTGCTCAGCCAGGCGGTGAGGGCGTGCCGCGTCGGCGCGTCCCGCGCCGCCACCGCCGCGAGCGCCCGGGCCAGCCCACGCCAGGACTCCGTCCCGTCGGCCCGGTCGTCGGTCCCCTCCGCCCCCTCCGCCCCGTCAGCCCCGTCAGTCCCGTCCGGCCGTGCTCCGCCGGACCGCGGGGGCCAGAGCCGGGTCACCGACGGCTCCGCGCGGCCCGCCGTGTCCACCACGCGGGCAAGTTCGCGCCACGCCGCGGACTCCGGTCCGGTCCCGCACGCGGCCATCGCCGACAGCAGGGCCTCGGATCCGCCGGGCCCGTCCGGTGCGCCGGGGGAGAAAGCACGCACGTGCGCGGCCCCTTTCCGTCCCCGGGAGTCACCTCCGCCGCCGGCAGCGGTACTCCCTCTTCGGTCAGGATGTGAACGGTTGCGACTATTTACCGGTCAACTTTGAGCGCACAACGTCCCCTTCTGGTCGTCGCTGCCAGGTCTATGCCACGCTCGAATGCTCGGCAATCACATGTCCTACCGGCGGGGAGGACGCTGGTGGAGTTCGAGATCAGGATTTCGGGGGCCGTGGAACTCCGCGCGGCGGGCCGGCGCGGCGATCTGCGGTCGACGAAGACGAGGGTCGCGCTCGCCGCCCTCGCCTGGGACGCCGGCCGTACGGTGAGCGTGGACACCCTGATCCACCGCATCTGGGACGACCACCCGCCCGGCAAGGCCAGGGAGGCGCTGCACGCGCACGTCTCCCGCGTCCGCGCCGCGCTGCGGGCCCTCGGGGAGGACGCGCCCACGCTCCGGAGCGGCACCAACCTGTACTCCCTGGAGACCGACCCGGACCGGGTCGACCTGCGCCGCTACACCACCGCCGTCGAACGGGCCCGCGCCCTCCGGGACGGCGGCGACGCCGAGGGCGCCCTGCGCCTGCTGGACCGGGCGGAGGACCACTGGCACGGGGAGCCGCTGGCCGGCATCACCGGCTCCTGGGCCGAGCACCTGCGCGCGGCCGCCGGCGAGACCCGGCTGGTGGCCGCGCTGACCAGGGCCGAGATCCTGCTCGACGGCGGCAAGTACACCGACGCCGTACCCGTGCTGCTGCCGCTGGTCGAGGCGCGCCCCGTGGACGAGGCGCTGGCCGAACGGCTGGCCGTCGCCCTGTACGGCAGCAACCGGACGGCCGAGGCCACCCGGCTGCTCCAACGGGCGCGGCAGCGGGTCGTGAAGGACATCGGACTCGACGCCGGGCGCGGGCTGCACCGGGTCCACCAGGGGATCCTGGCCGGGACCCCCGCCGCGGTCCTGTTCCCCCGCGCCGTGCCGGAGGAGAGACCGGCCCCCCGGCCCGCGCGCCGGGTCCCGGACAACCTGCCGCGCGACGTCCCCTGGGCCGGGCGGCGCGAGGAGCTGCGGCGGCTCACCGCCTCGCTCTGCGAGGAGCGGGGCGCCGCGGACGACGTCGTGACCGTCGAGGCGATCCACGGCATGGGCGGCGTCGGCAAGAGCGCCCTGGCCGTCCACCTCGCGCACCGGCTGCGGGACCGTTTCCCCGACGGGTGCCTCTTCCTCCACCTGGGCGGGGACTCCACCGGCCGGACCCCCCGGACCCCGGTCCGTGCGCTCACCGAACTGCTGCGGCTGCTCGGCACGGCCGCCACACAGCTGCCGGGCGACCTCGACGAACTGGTCGCGCTGTGGCGGGCGGCGACGCGTGACCGCCGGATGCTGGTCGTGCTCGACGACGCCACCTCCTCCGCCCAGGTGCGCCCGTTGCTCCCGGGTGCCTCCCCGACCGCGGTCGTCGTCACCAGCCGGCGACGGCTGCCCGGACTGCCCGGGGTGCGGCCCGTCTCGCTCGACGTGCTCCCGCCCGAGGACGCGGCCGCGCTCTTCACCCGACGGCTGGGCCCGCGGGCCGGCACCGACGCCTCGGACGTCGCCGGGATCGTCCGGAGCTGCGGGCACCTCCCGCTGGCCGTCGAGATCGCCGCGAGCCGGCTGCTGGCCCACACCTCCTGGACCACGTCCGACCTCCTGCGCCGGCTGGCCGGTGCCGACGGCCGCCTCGCCCAGCTCCGCGACGCGGAGCGGTCCCTGACGCACGTCTTCGCCGTCTCGTACGACGCGCTCGACGCCGACCAGCGGCTGGTGTTCCGGCGCAGCGGACTGCACCCCGGGGTCGGGTTCTCGCCGCACGCGGTCGCCGCGCTCACCGGGCTCCCCCCGGCCACGGTGGAACGCGTGCTCGAGGAACTCCTCGCGCAGTCCCTCGTCTCCGAACCGCTCCCGCACCGCTTCACCATGCACGACCTGCTGCGCGACTACGCGCGCACGCTCGTCGCCACCGGTGGGGCGGATTCCGCGGCGGAGGTACGGCGGGCCGAGCACCGCCTCGTGGATCACTACCTGCACGCGGCGGACCGGGCGGACCGGCTGGCGTACCCGTTCCGTTCCCGGATGGATCCGGACGACTCCCGGATGGATCCGGACGGTCCCCGCACGGATCAGGACGGCGGACCCACTCCTCCTCCCCCGCACCCGGACATCACCGACGCGCGCTCGGCGGAACGGTGGCTGATCACCGAGTCGGCCAATCTCCTGGACCTCGCCGCGCGGCTGGCGAGCCAGGGCACCGAGCGCGAACTCGCCCTCGGCGTGCATGTCCTGGCGGGTTTCCTGGACATGGAGGGACACCTCGCGGCGGCCGAGCCGCTGCTGCGCCGTGCCGTCGCCCACTGGCAGGCGGCGGGCGACAGGGCGGCCGAGGCGCGCGCCCTGCTCGACCTCTGCGCGGTGTACACCCACGGCTCCCGGTACGAGGAGGCGATCGCGACCGCGGAGACGGCACGTGCGGCCGCACGGTCCGTGGGGGACCGGTTGCTGGAGGCCGAGTGCGTGCACCGCATCGTGATATCCCTGTGGCAGACGGGGCGGTACGCACCGGCCAGAGCGCTTCAACAGGAGTCTCTCGATTTCCTGTCGCAAACAGGAGACGCATTACGGATCGCGCGCTGCCGCAATGTGCTCGGCATAGCCCACCTCCATCTCGCGGAACACGACGAAGCACTGGCGTGCTTCACCTCCGCGCTGGCCGAATTCCGGGAAATAGGGGACGAGCGGGGCCGATACAGCGCATTGAACAACATCGCGGAAGCGCACAGGAAGTCGGGGCGCATGGAATCGGCGGAAAGCGCTTATCGAGAGGCGCTGACGGTCGCCGAAGGACTCGGGAATCCGAGGGACCGGGCCACGCTCCACATCAACCTGGCCTCCGTCCTGGACGCGCTCGGCCGGACCGGCGAGGCGCTCACGCTGTACGGCACGGCGCTGCCGGTGCTGCGCGAGGTCGGGGACCGGCGCACGGAGGGCATCGCGCTCACGCGGATCGGTGCGGCGTACCGTGCGGGGGGTCGCGTCGAGGACGCGATACGCCACCTGCGCACCGCACTTGGCGTGCTGCGTGACATCCACGCGGCGGGCGAGGAGGCGGAGGCCCTGTTCCAGCTCGGCCTCGCCGAGCGCGACGCGGGGCGCACGGCCGAAGCCGCGGCCCACCTGGAGGCCGCGGCGGCGGCGAGCAGGCGCCTGGGCGCGACGGCGGAGGAGGAACGGGCGGTTCGGGCGCGGGGGGAGTTGCGGGGCGAGACCGCCGGCTGATTCCGCCTTTGCTGCTCACCCCGGACGAGTAATGATATAACTTCGTCCGGTGGAGCCGCCATGGACCGCCTCCCGGACACAAGCACCAGAAAGCACCCCATGCCCAAATTCAAGAAGTATCTGCCCCATTTGCTTGTCGCAATGACGTGCATAGCGTATGCGGTTACCGTTGGAAGCGGACCGGCCCACCTCATCGCATAAAGAAAAACCCGGTGCCCGGAGTTGCCCTCGCAACGCGATGTCGAACCGGGCACCCTCCGGCGGTTAGGATCCGTTCATGGTCCTGACCCCGCGCGACGTGGAACGGTTCGAGGCGAGTCGGTCCCGGCTGGGGGCGCTCGCCTATCGGTTGCTCGGGTCGGCGAGCGAGGCCGAGGACGTCGTACAGGAGACGTTCCTGCGGTGGCAGGCGGCCGACGCCGACCGGATCGACGTGCCCGAGGCATGGCTGACGAAGGTGCTCACCAACCTCTGCCTCAACCAGCTCACCTCCGCCCGCGCGCGGCGCGAGACGTACGTGGGGCAGTGGCTGCCCGAGCCGCTGCTCGACGGGGACCCGATGCTCGGGCCCGCCGACACCGCCGAGCAGCGGGAGTCGGTGTCGTACGCGGTGCTCGCGCTGCTGGAGCGGCTCGCCCCGAAGGAGCGGGCCGTGTACGTGCTGCGGGAGGCGTTCGGCTACCCGTACCGGGAGATCGCCGGGGTCCTCGGCATCACGGAGGCGGCGGGGCAGCAGCTCTTCCACCGGGCGAAGAAGCACCTCGCGGAGGGCAGGGTGCGCAGCGAGGTCGACGCGGCCGCCGCCCGGCGGGTCGTCGAGGAGTTCCTCGCGGCCGCCACCAGTGGCCGGACCGAGCCGCTGGTCCGGCTGCTCACGGACGACGCCGTCGCGATCGGCGACGGCGGCGGGAAGGTGCCGGCCCGCACCAAGGCGTTCGAGGGCGCGCTCGCGGTGGCGACGTTCCTGCGGGGACTGTTCAAGCCCGGCAAGGGCAAGCGCGCGCTGGTCGGCGGTTCGCCCGGGATCTGGGCGACCACCGCCAACGGGGGGCCCGCGCTCGTGGCGGCCGTCGACGGCCGGATCGTGGGCGTGCTGTGCCTGGAGATCACGGCGGACGGCATCGCCGCGTTCCGTTCCCAGGCCAACCCCGACAAGCTCGTCCGCGCGAGCCGGCGGTGGGCGGCCGGCGACCACGGGGAGCCGCTGCTCCACGCGTTCTGAGGACCGTGGGGCCGCGGCCCGGGGCCGTCCGGCCGTGCTGTGAGGTGCTTCACACCGCCGTCCTGTCAGGAAACGGCGGGCCGTCCGGTTCAAGGGGCGACACCACGACGTCCGGCGGACGTCCGACACGGGACCGCCCGGACGCCAGGAGCGCGCGAGACAGGAGTACGGACATGCAGCACCGCATCGTCGTCCTCGGAGCCGGTTACTCCGGGGCCATCGCCGCCGGACGCCTCGCCAGGCGGCTGCGCCGCGAGGACGTCGCCCTCACCCTCGTCAACGCCGAACCCGACTTCGTCGAGCGCGTCCGGCTGCACCAGCTCGCGACCGGGCAGGAGCTCAGGCCCCGGCCGTTCGCCGAGATGTTCGCGGGCACGGGCGTCGAGCTGCGGCTCGGGCGGGTGACGGGGATCGACGTCGAACGCAAGACGGTCACCGTGGCCGCCACGGACGGCACGGACGGCACGGACGGCACGGAGGAACTGGCCTACGACTCCCTCGTCTACGCCCTCGGCAGCGGTTGGACCGACCACGGCGTCCCCGGGGTCGCCGAGCACGCCGACGAACTCGCGAGCCGGGCCGGGGCGCTGCGGCTGCGCGCCCGGCTGGCCGGGCTGACGGCGGGGCAGCCCGTGCTCGTGGTCGGCGGCGGCCTCACCGGGGTGGAGGCCGCGACCGAGATCGTCGAGGCCCGCCCGGACCTCGACGTCGCCCTCGCCGCGCGCGCCGGACTCGGCGACTGGCTCTCCCCCAAGGGAGCCCGGCACCTGCGCAAGGTCTTCGGCCGGCTCGGCATCACCGTGCACGAGCACACCGACGTCACCGGCGTCGCGGCCGGCCACGTCAGCACCGCCGCCGGCACCCGGCTGCCGGCCGCGGTCACCGTGTGGACCACCGGCTTCGCCGTCCACCCGCTCGCCCGGGACACCGGCCTCGAGGTCACCGACGACGGGCAGATCGTGGTCGACGGGACGATGCGCTCCGTCTCCCATCCGGACGTGTACGCCGTCGGGGACGCGGCCATGGCGATGGGCGACGGCGGCAGCCCGCTGCGCATGTCCTGCGCCACGGGCGTCCCCATGGCCTGGCAGGCCGCCGACGCGCTCGCCGCCCGGCTGACCGGGGGCAAGCTCCCGAAGACGTCGCTGCGCTACTTCAACCAGTGCGTCTCGCTGGGGCGGCGGGACGGGCTGATCCAGTACGTCACCGCCGACGACCGCGCCGTCAGCGCGGCGCTGACCGGGCGGCCGGCCGCGCTCTACAAGGAGGTCGTCTGCCGGGGCGCGGCCTGGGGCGTCGCCCACCCGACGCTCGCCGTCCCGTCCCGCCGCCGCCCCGTCGCACGGCAGGATGTCGCCGCCGCGCGTGACCTGCCGGTCGAGGAACCGGCGTAGGGCGGCGGGCGCGGGCGCGGGCGGGGCCGGTGAGTGACCCGTCCGTCCGCGCTCGGGTGGCGGGGGGTGGGGGGCGCGCCTAGAAACGGTCATGTCGTGCTGTGTGTGCATCGGAGTAGAAGGCGACCGGCGACCATGACGATGAACCCTCCCCGCGACCTCCGCGACTCCTCCGGCACGGGTCCTTCCGGGCACGAGCCCGTACGCGCGCTCGTGCACGCCGCGGTCGCCTCGCGCTCGATGAACGAGGTGCTCGCGCTGATCGCGCTGCTGGAGCGCAGACCCGACGGCGACCGGGCCGCCCGCGAGGTCGTACGCGCCGCCACGGCCGACCGCCCGGTCGAGGACCTGGCCGACCTCATAACCCACCTGACGAACCCACCCCGCCCGACACCGGCTCCGACGACCGGCCCGGTGGCCGGTCGAGGAAGCGGCCCGACGGCCGGCCCGGAAAGCACCCCGGCGGCCGGCCCGACCGGCGGCCCGGGGAGCGGCCCGCCCGGCGGCCCCCCGGACACCACCGCGACCGACCCGGCGAACGGGCCGGTGACCGGTCCGACGGCCGGGCCGGTAGCCGGCCCGGCGGCCGGACCCGCGGCCCGCCCGGCGGCCGCGCCGGTGGGCACTCCGCTCCCCGGGCCGGTGCACACACCGGCCACGCCCCCGGCAACCGGCCCGGTGAACGTCCCGGCAATCGTCCCCACGACCGGTCCGGCCGACGTGCCGGTGGCCGACCGGACGAGCGGCCCAGCAAGCAGCGCCCCGATCGGCCCGGCGCACACTCCCGCGACGGCCCCGGCGAACGGCCGGATGGCCAACCCGACGGACGGCCCGGTGGCCGGGCCCGTGAGCGGCTCGGCGCACGGCCAGGAGGCCGGTCCGGCGAACGGCTCGACCGGCAACCCGGCGCACGGCCTCCCCGCCGGCCCGGCGGCCGGACCCGCACCCCGTCCTGCGGACAGCCCGGCGGCCGACCGTGCGACGAGCCCGGCACACGGGCCGGTGGACGGGCCGGTGGACGGACCCGTGACCGCTTCGGCGAACGGCTCGGTCAGCAGCCCGGCGGCGGAGGTCCCCGCGACCGGTCGGCCGGACGGCCCGACGGCCGACCCCGCGCTCCCTTCCGCAGACGGCCGGGCCGTGGAAGGTGCGCTCCCGGCCGGACCGGTGCGGCCGGACGCGCACCGGGAGCAACCGCCGGACGCCACCCCCGAGTTCGACTGGCTCGACGAGGAGTGGGCCGCGCGGAACGGGTACCGGACACCGGAGCGCCGGGCGCCGTCCGGCACGGACGAGAAGCACACCGGGCGCGGGCGCCAGGACGGCCGTCGCCCCGGACGCCGGGGCGACGGACCGAACGGGCCTCGGGAGCGCGGGTGGCTCACGCGGTGGCTTCGTGCCGTAGGCGGGTTCGGGGCGGCCGTCTGGCTGGGGTGGATCGCCGCGCTCGGGCTGGTCGTGTGCGGGGTGGTGCATCTGCCGTTGCGCGCCGGGGCGCCGTCGGCGTACGCGCCGGGGATCTCGCTCGGGATCAGCACCCTGTGCCTGCTGCTCGGCGCCGCCCTGGTCGTCCGCAGGACGACCGTCGCCGTGCTGGCGGCGGGCGTGCTGTTCCCCGCGCTGCTCGCCGTCGCGCATCTCACCGCGGGCCGGCTCGCCTCGCCCCTGCTCGCCGACGTCCTCGCCACCGGCGGCGACGGCGCCGCCCTCGCCGCCGCCCTGGCCGCCGTGCTCGCCCTCGCCGCCCTCCTCGGCGCACTCGCCGGGGAGGGCGGCAAGGGCAGGACCACGCGCGAGGAACCCGGGGAGTCCGAGACTCCCGGAGTCTCCAAAGCTCCCGAGGAGCCCGTGCCGGCGTCCGTGCGCGGCGACGGCTCCTGACGTGGATGTCCCCCACACCGATTTCCGCACTCCGCCACCCCGGCGGGGCCCGTGAGGGCTATGGTGCCTGCGGAGCGTTGCGTGTGTCCTACATCACTCAGCGCTACGCACAGGGGAGGCAAGGGGTCGCCGGGGGGTCCGGGCGGCCGTGCACCGTGGGGGGCGCATCGTGTACGACATGGTCAAGGGAGCCAACGTCGGTCTCGGCTCGTTGAGCGAGGACATCGGTTCCGTACTGGTGAGTCTGGGCTGGAGCAGCCCCTCGGGGGAGGGCGACGCGGACGTGTCCGTACTGCTGCTGGACTCGGGCGGCAAGGTCCGCAGTGACGCGGACTTCTACTTCTACAACAACCCGGTGGCCGCCGACGGAAGCGTGCAGCTGCTGGGCAAGTCCCCGACGGAGGACGGGGACGAGGACCGCATCACCTTCGATCTGACCGCCGTTCCGGCGGAGATCGAGCGCGTCGTCGTCGCGGCCAGCCGGGACGAGGGAGCCCTTTTCGGTGAACTGCACGACGTACGGCTGACGTTGGCGGACGCCTCCGGGGAACGGCTGCTGCGCTACTGCGTGGAGGGCGCGGAGGACGTCGGGGCGCTGCTCTTCGGCGAGTTGTACCGGCGCGGCGGGGAGTGGAAGTTCCGCTCCCTCGGCCAGGGCTACGCCTCCGGTCTCGCGGGACTGGCGACGGACTTCGGCGTCGACATCGACGACGATGCGCACGACGACGCGAACGAGGGCCCGGGCGGCCAGGACGCGAACGGGCTCCCCGCCGGCGACGTGCAGGACGTCGGGAACGCGCCCGCCGCACCAGGCGCCCAGCCGGCGCCCGCCCCCGGTCCGTTCCCGTCCATTCCCGCGCAGGCCGTCGCCGAGCGCCCGGTGGAGGCGGCCCCCGCACCGGCCCCCGCACCGGCCCTCGCCCCGGCGCCCACCGCCGCCCCGCCCGCGCGCAGACCCCGTACCGCGAAGAAGAAGGTCACCCTGCCCAAGGTGGCCAGGAAGTCGCTGGCCGAGAACGAGTCCTGGCGCACGGCCCGGCTCTTCCCCGCCTCGGCGCTCAAGAGCGACCGGGAGCGGGAGACCCGGGCGACCTCCGTACTGCTGTCGGTGATGGCGCAGGTGCCGGAGTTCGGGCGCCGGCTGACCGCCGCGTTCGGCGCGCCGGCCGGCCGCATGGAGACGTTCACCGAGGTGACCCTCCCGCACGGGGACGCCCCGCGCCGCCCCGACGGGGTGATCCGCGTCGAGCGCGCGGGCAAACTGTGGACCGCGCTGGTCGAGACGAAGACCAACGGCAACCCGCTGAAGTCCGAGCAGGTGCAGGCCTACGCCGACATCGCCGCCCGGCGCGGCTACGAGGCCGTCATCACCCTCTCCAACGACGTCGAACTGGAGGGCAGCCCGCTCGTCGACATCAAGACGGACCGCCGGCGCAAGCACAAGGTGGGCCTGTGGCACCTGTCGTGGGCCGAGGTGGCGCACCAGGCGCAGCTGCTGATCCGGCACGAGGGCGTCGGTGACGCGGCCCACGCCTGGCTGTTGCAGGAGCTCCTGCACTACCTCCAGCACGACAACTCCGGCTGCCACGGCTTCCAGAACATGGGCCCCGCCTGGGTCCCCGTGCGCAACGGCATCGACGACGAGACGCTGTGCCAGGGCGACCCGCGCGCCGTGCAGGTGGTCGAGAGCTGGGAGCGGCTGGTGCGGCAGGTGTGCCTGCGGCTGGGCGGGGAGCTGGGTCAGAAGGTGCTGCCCGTGCAGCGGGCCCGGCGCGGCACGGACGCCCGCACCCGCCGCACGGCCCTGGCCGACCGGCTGTGCCACGACGGACGCCTGGACGCCGAGCTCCGCGTCGAGGGGCTGCCGGGGGTCCTCGCCCTCTGCGCGGACCTGCGCACCGGGAGGATCCGGACCTCCATGGAGATCGGGGCGCCCGACCAGGGCTACCCGCTGAGCTGGGCGAAACGGCTGATCCGGCAGCTCGCCGAGGCCCCGGCCGACACGCACGTCGAGACCCTGGTGGCGGACGGGGCGTCCGGCCCCCGGGGCACACTGGAGCGGCTGCGCCCGGAACCGGCGGACCTGCTGCCCCGCAACGGGGCGCAGATCACCGGGTTCCGGCTGTCGCTGCTGCGCGGCATGGGCAGTACCAGGGGCACGGCCGAGTCGGGCTTCATCCGCAGTGTCGACGACTCCGTGGACCGTTTCTGCACCCATGTCGCCGTCCACCTCGACCGCAGGCCCCCGCGCGTCCGTGCGCCCCGGCAGGAGCCCGCGCCCGCGTGAGCCGCCCGTTCAGGCGGACGGGGCCCTGCGGGCCAGCAGGTGAACGCTGTCGAACTGGCGGCGGTCCGTGGGGCGGGGTCGCTGGATGGTGCGGGAGAGCTCGGTCAGGCCGTTGTCGCCGAGGAGTGCGGCGAGGTGGTCGGGGGACCAGCGGTGGGCGAGGGTGACCGTGTGGTCGAAGGACTGGGTCGGCACGGAGGGGTCCTCGGTGGCCCAGAAGGCGAGCAGGAGGTGGCCGCCGGGTGCCAGGACTCGGGCGAACTCCGCCAGCAGGGCGGGGAGTTCCGGCGGCGGGGTGTGGATGATCGACCAGCGGGAGAGGACGCCGGCCAGCGTGCCATCGGGGAGGCCGAGCGCGGCCATCGAGCCGACGTCGAAGCGCAGGGCGGGGTGGGCCCGGCGGGCCAGGCCGATCATCGCGGGGGAGGCGTCGACGCCGTACGCCTGAAGGCCCAGTCCGCTCAGGTGCGCGGTGACGTAACCCGGGCCGCACCCCAGGTCGGCGACGGGGCCGCCGCCGTTCGTGCGGACGAGCTCGGCGAAGGCCGCCAGCAGTCCGCGTTCCAGGGGGTGGTCGCGCAGCGAGTCGCGGAACATCTCCGCATAGGTCGCGGCGACCTCGTCGTAGGCGTCGCGGGTGGTGGTGAGGGCGTCAGGGGCGGCCATTGTCGTGACAGTAGTCCTTGTCGAGGGGGCGCGCGGCGGCGTTGCCGAGGGCGGTGCGGAGCTGGGCCCGGCGGCGGATGCCGAGCTTGCGGTACGTGCTCGTCAGGTGGGTCTCGACCGTGCGGCGGGCGACGTGGAGGAGGCCGGCGATCTCCGTGTTGGTGTGTCCCGCCGCCGCGAGTTCCGCGATCCGGCGTTCGCTGCCGGTGAGCGCGTCCGAGCCCGTGCGGACGGCGGCCGGCCGGCGGGCGCCGCCCTCCCGCAGGGCCGCCTCGGCCGCGGCCGCCAGCCGGACCGCGCCCCGCCGGACCGCGCGGTCGGCCGCCTCGCGCAGGGCCGCACGGGCCTGGGAGCGCTCCCCCGCCGTGATGAGCAGTCGCCCGCGCGAGATCAGCGCGGCGATCAGCTCGTCGTCGACGGGTGCCGTCCGCAGCAGCCGGACGGCCTCCTCGGCGAGGTCCAGACCGCGCCGGCCGCCGGTCGCGGCGGCCAGCACCCGCAGGGCGCGGCCCACCGTGCGGGGCGTGTTCCACACCCGGGCGAGCCGCAGCTCCTCCTCGGCCAGGGCGAGCGCGTCCCGGGGGCGGCCCAGGGCCAGATGGCACTCGGCGGCGGCGGTCCGCCACGGGGTGAGCGCCGGGCTGACCTCGTCGCGCGCGGCCTGGCTGCGTCCGCACTCCAGGAAGTCGTACACCGCGCCCGCCGGATTGCCCGCGGCGGCCCGCTGCACGCCCCGCGCGTACAGGAAGCGATTGCGCTCCGGGGAGTCCGGGGTCCGGTCCAGATCGAAGGCGGCCACGAACCGCCCGGCCTCCCCCACCCGCCCGGCCGCGACGAGCGCGAGCACGGCGTGCGCGTCGGCGACCCCCGGCTGCCGGGGCCGGCCGTCGGCCGACGCGGGGTGGGCACCGGGGGGTGGGGGGTACGCCCCCGCCGGCGCGGGGGACGCCCCCGTCGGCGCGAGGAACGCCCCGGCCGGCGCGGGGAACGGCCCCGCCGGCGCGGGGAACGGCCCCGCCGGCGCGGGATACGCCCCGGCTGGCGCGGGATACGCCCCGGCCGACGCGGGGGACGCCCCGGCCCGCGGGGAGAACTCCTCGGACGGCGGGGGGAACTCCTCGCGGAGCGGGGGGGCGTACGGCCCGGCGCCCCTCGGGGCGTTTCCGGCCCGCGCGTGCTCCGGCGGCACCTGCCCGTCCGGCTCGTGCTCCGGCGGCACCTGCCCGTCCGGCTCGTGCTCCGGCGGCACGTGCTCCGCCGGGTCGTGTCCGGCCGGCCCGTGCTCCGCCGGCCCGTGGCCCGCCGGGCCGTGGCCCATTGGCACGTGCCGGTCCGGCGCCTGACTGCCCGGCACCTGACCCATCGGCACGTGCCGGTCCGGCATCTGTCCCACCGGCTCGTGTCCCGCCGCCATCTGCCCCACCGGCTCGTGCCCCGCTGACACGTGTCCCGCCGCCGTCCGTCCCACCGGTCCGTGTCCCGTCGGCCTCTGCCCAGTCGGCTCCTGTCCCGTGGGCCCCTGCCCCACCGGCTCCTGTCCCGTGGGCCCCTGCCGCACCGGCTCCTGCCCCGTGGGCCCCTGCCCCACCGGCTCGTGCCCCGTCGGGTCGTGTCCGGCCGGGCCGTGCCCCGGCGGGTCGTCTCCCGCCGGACCGTTCGGCGTGTGGCGCGGCAGGGTGTACGTGCCGCGGGCTGCCGCGAGGTCGGCGCGGACGGTCAGGAGGATTTCGTGCACCGGGTGCAGCAGGTGCGCGCACTGGCCGGCCAGGCCGTGTTCCACGAGTTGGCCGGCCGAGTCGAAGTCGTCCGCCCAGAGGGCGACCACCGCCGCCACGGCGACCAGTAACGGTTCGCCCTCCGGGTCGGCCGGCTTCTCGAGCAGCAGCCGCAGCCGCCGTCGCGCCTCCTCCGCCGAGATCAGCCCGGCCGCCGCCGCGTGCCGTACGAGCAGGGCGCGGCCCGCCGTGCCGGCCGGCTCCGGACAGCTTTGGTCCTGCTCGGCCAGCCGGGCGTACGCCTCGCGGCGCAGCCCCCGGTCCCGCTCGGCGAGCAGCACGGCGGTGGCCCGTACGGCGCGCACCAGCTCCGGACGGTCGGAGAGCCCGTCGTCGTCGAGGCCGTGCAGCGTCTCGACGGCGGCCCGGGTCTGGCCGTACCGGGCCAGCGCGGTGCCGAGGGCGACGCCCGCGCGCACCCGGTCGGCCGGCTCGCCGGGCAGCCAGAGCGCCTCGGTGAGCCGCGGCACGCCGGTGGCACGGACCGCCGCGGGCCGCCCGTCGGACCGGGTCCCGGCCGGTCCGACGGGCGGCAGCCCCGGCGGCAGGCCGGGCTGCGCCCCGGACCACGCCGAAGACGGGCCCCCGGACCACGCCGACGACAGACCCCCGGCCCACCCCCCGGACTGCGCCGCGGCGAACTCCAGGGAGCCCAGTTCGGTGAGGACCCGTTGCCGTACGGGCTCGGACAGCGGTTCCCGCAGGACCCGGCGCAGGAAGTCCGTGGCGTCCTCGACGCGCCCGTCGCGCGCGGCCTCGTGCGCCGCGTCCCGCAGGACGTTGACGATCCAGGGCCGGTCCGCCGTGTCGGTCCGCAGCAGCTGCCGGGCGACGGCCTCCGTGTCGTCGCCCCGGCGCCACAACGTGTCGGCGGCCGCGAGATGCGCGGCCCGGCGCCGGCCGGCGGGCCAGCCGTCGAGCACCGCGTCCCGCAGCAGCCGGTGCGCCCAGCGCGGCCGGCCGGAGGCGTCCGGGTGCAGCAGGCCGAGCCCGGTCATGGCGGTGAGCCAGCCGGCCACCCGCGCGGCGTCGGCACCGGTCATCCCCGCGAGCAGCTCCGCGAGTTGCGCGGTGAACGCGGGATGGGCGGGTGCGTGGGCGCGGGTGGAGCCGTGCGGCGAGGCGGGGACGGGCGGCCCGTCCGTGCCGTCCGTCCAGGTCTCCTCCAGCGCGGCGAGCGCCCGGGCGACCTCGGTCGTACGGGGCCCGGCGCACTCCAGCCACCAGGACACCGCCGCCCGGTACGCCCCCGGGTACAGCAGCGCGGAGGAGTCCGGCACGGCGACGGCCCCGCTGTCGCCGAGGTCCCCCAACAGGGCGTGCAGCAGCAGCGGATGGCCCGCCGAGGCCCGCACGCAGCTCTCCGCGCACGACCAGCGCCCGCACTCGGCGAGCGAGCGCACCAGCAGCGCCGTGGAGCGGGCGGACAGCGGGGCGAGGGTGTGGGTGCGGACCAGGTCGGGCGGGAGGGGGTGGGCCAGCCCGGGGGCGGGCGGGGTGATGTCGTACTGGCTGCGTTCGGTCACCAGCAGCAGGACCGGTAACTGGTCGATCCGCCGGGCCGCCTCCACCAGCCAGCGGCGGGAGGCCCCGTCGGCCAGGTGCACGTCGTCGATGGCGATCAGGACGGGGGAGTGCTCGGCGAACTCGCGCAGGCGGTGCAGCAGCCGGGTGGTGACGACCCGTTCGTCACCACCCCGGAAGGGCGCGTACTGGCCTGGTTCGGGGCAGCCGGGGACGTCGGGCACGGGGCTCAGCAGGCGCATCAGGGAGGCGAAGGGGTGGGCACCGTCGACGGCGGAGCAGCGGGCGAGCATGACGCGCATGCCGTGCGCGGCGCCGTCCCGGGCGGCGGCCTCCAGCACGGCGGTGCGGCCGGTGCCGGTGGCACCGCGCAGCAGGACGAGCCGGCCGGTGCCGGCGCGGGCACGGGCCGCCTCGGTGGCGATCAGCTCGCTCACGTCCCCGCGCTCGGTCAGCGGTCCGGGCATGTGCGCCTCCTTTCGGTGAACGGCTCCCCCGACAGCCTCGGAAAACTCCGCGAAGCCCACCGGAGAACGGCGGGAACACGGGCGGAACTTCCGGAGATTCGGGGGGAACTCCCGAACAAGGGGACGAGCAACCGGGGGCCGAGGTGCCCGGACGTGCCGTACATCACGTGGGCGGGCGGTCCGTTTTCCTGTCCCGGGGGCCCATGGACGTACGGGTCGCGCCGGTGTCCAGTGAGGTGGGGCGCACCGCGCCACCACGACGGCACGACGGCACGCCCGTTCTCGTGGTGTGCCTCGTGGTACTCCACGATTGCCCCCGCATCCCTTGCCGGGAAGCCTGGAGGATCCGCCGGGAGAGCGGCGGACCACGCGACAGGGGAGTCAGGGATGCGCAGCTCATTCGGTACGACGGACGACGGTCCGGGGGGACCCGTGCACCGGGTGCCCGTCATCGTCCACGCCCCGGACCCGATCTCCCGGGAGGGCGTGCTCAGCCAGCTCCGCCGGCACCCCGAGATCGACCTGCGCACGGAGAGCGGCCCCGGCACCGTCGCCCTCCTGGTGGACGACTCCCTCGACGAGGCCGACCTGACCCGGCTGCGCCGCATCGTGCGCAGCGAGGGCGCCCGCGCGGTCCTCGTCGTCGGCGGGATCCGCGAGGCGGAGCTGCTGGACGTGATCGAGTGCGGGGTCGGCGCCATCGTCTGGCGGCACGAGGCGACCGCGCACCGGCTGGTGCAGGCCGTGCTCTCCGCCGCCCGCGGCGACGGCGACCTGCCCGCCGATCTGCTCGGCCGGCTCATCGACCAGGTCGGCACCCTGCACCGCGGCGCGGCCGGCCACCCGGCCACCCCCTCCGTCGGCCTCGTGCCGCGCGAGGTGGACGTCCTGCGGCTGGTCGCCGACGGGTTCGACACCTCGGAGATCGCCGGCAAGCTGTCGTACTCCGAGCGCACCATCAAGAACGTGATGCATGGTCTGACCACACGTCTGCATCTGCGCAACCGCGCGCACGCCGTCGCCTACGCCCTGCGCGAGGGCTACATCTGACGGGCCCGGAATCCGACGCCCCCGGAGGACGCGGAGGCGAAAAGGGCACCCCCGGGCGGCCCCCCGGGGCACTCCACTCTGCCCGCACGCCGTCCCCGCGGACCCGGCGGCGACCGGGAGCGGGCAGGCACGATGGAAACGGCCGGCAGCGGCCGGAACAGGTACGACGGCGGGAGCGCGACGGTGATCCACGAGGTGGACGAGGTCCTCAAGGACCTCCTCGGCGGCGGCGCGCTCGCGGGATCCGGCGTCGACATCGCCCTGGACGCCCCGACCCGCGACTGGGCCGCCCGCCGCAACGCGCCCACCCTCAACGCCTATCTGTACGACATCCGCGAGGACGTCACCCGGCGGCACCGCGGGCACATCTCCGTCCGTGACGAGCGGGACGTCGTCGTCAAACACCGTCAGCCGCCGCGCTGGTTCCGGCTGTCGTACCTGGTGACCGCGTGGACCAAGCGGCCGCAGGACGAACACCGGCTGCTCTCGGCGGTACTGGCCACCCTGCTGCCCCGCGAGACGCTGCTCCCCGCCGAACTCCCGGGCCCGCTGCGCGCGCTGGGGCTCTCGGTGCCGCTGTCGGTGGCCGGGGTGCAGACCGAGGCGCGCTCGCTGGCGGAGATCTGGTCCGCACTCGGCGGGGAACTGAAGCCGTCCGTGGACCTCGTGGTCACCGTGCCCTTCCCGGCGGTCCCCGAGTACGACGCCGGACCGCCGGTCACGGAAGGGGCCGTGGTCCGTGTGCGCGACACCTCGGGCGAGCCCGACATGGAGACGGCGCAGCGGACGGGCCGGACCCTGGAGGAACGGGGCCACCGCCCGCACCGGATCGCGGCGCGCACGGAGCGCGAGCGGTGACCGCACCCGTCCACGGCTCCACGGATCCCGGTTTCGCCGCACACCCCGCCGACCCCGCGGGAGCGCTGCTCGCCCGGCTCGCCCGGCTGCGGGAGCGGGTCGCCCTGCTGGTCGACCGGCGCGCCGCCGACGACCCCACGGCCGACGATCCGCTGCGCGGGCTGTACCTGTCGGAGGAGGCCGTACGACGGCACCTGCTGCTCGCCGCGGAGACCGGCGGCGGCGAGGCGCCCGCCGGACGCGCCGCCGACGCTCCCCCGCCGCCCGGTGACCGGTTCACCGGGCTGGCCGCCCGGCTGGGCCTCGGCGAACTGGACGCCGCCGTGCTGCTCCTGGCCCTCGCGCCCGACGTGGACCGCTCCTTCGAGCCGCTCTACGGCTACCTCAACGACGACGTCGGCCGCCGCCGCGCCACGGTGGGCCTCGCGCTCGACCTGTGCGGGGCGCCGGCCCACCGGGCCGGGGCGCGGGCCCGGTTCCACCCCGCGGCGCCGCTGACCGCGCGCGGACTGCTGGTGGTGGAGGAGGCGGAGCGGCCCTTCCTGACCCGGTCGCTGCGCGTGCCCGACCGGGTCGTCGCCCATCTCCTCGGCGACGACACCCCCGACCCGGAGCTCACCCCGCATCTGCGCCCGCTGCCGTACGACCACCACGAGGCGGCGGAGGACGGGGAGTTCGCCTCCTTCACCGGCCGGCTGGCCGCCCGCCTGGCGGCACCCGGCCCCGGCGCCGTCTATCTGCGCGAGCGGCGGGAGGGCGAGGGGACCGCGTGCGCGGCGGCCGCCCTGCGCGCGGCCGGGCTCGACGCCCTGTGCTTCGGCGGACCCGACGACCACGTCGCCGCGCTGCTGCGCGAGGCCCGGCTGAGCGGCCGGGCGCTGCTCGTGGCCCCGCTGCCCGCGGACCCCGGCCCGCTGCTGCGCGAGCTGACCGCCGCGCCCGACGTGCCGGTGCTGCTGGCGGACACCCGCCCGTACGACCCGCACTGGTGCCCGCGCGACCCCCTCGTCCTGGACGCGCCCCGCCGCCGCACCGGCACCCTCCCGGCCTGGGCCGCAGCGCTCGGCGACCCGGCCGGCGCCCCCGGTTTCGACCTCGCCGCCACCGTCGCCCCGTACCGGCTCGGCGGGGAGCGGCTGGAGCGGGCCGCGCGGGCCGCGCACGGCCTGGCCGCGTTCGACGGGGCCGCGCTGACCGCCGGTCATCTGCGGCTCGCCGCCCGCCAGCAGTCCGCCTCCGGCCTGGAGAAGCACGCCCGGCGGATCCGCCCGGACGTCGACTGGAGCGACCTCGTGCTGCCCGCCGCCCCGCTCGCCCAGCTCCGTGAGCTGGCCCTGCGCGCCCGGCACCGGGAGCGGGTCCTCGGCGACTGGCGGCTCAGCGCGGGCGGCGGCCGGGGCCGGGGCGTGCTCGGCCTGTTCGCGGGCGAGTCCGGCACCGGCAAGACGCTGTCCGCCGAGGTCGTCGCCGCCGAACTCGGCCTCGACCTCTACGTCGTCCAGCTCTCCTCCGTCGTCGACAAGTACGTGGGCGAGACCGAGAAGAACCTGGAGCGGATCTTCACCGAGGCCGACCGCACCGACGCCGTGCTGCTCTTCGACGAGGCCGACGCGGTCTTCGGCAAGCGCTCCGAGGTCAAGGACTCGCACGACCGGTACGCCAACATGGAGAGCGCCTATCTGCTCCAGCGGCTGGAGTCGTTCGACGGGATCGCGCTGCTCACCACCAACCTGCGCGCCAACATCGACGAGGCGTTCACGCGCCGGCTCGACCTGGTCGTCGACTTCCCGTTCCCCGACGCGGGGCAGCGGATGGCGCTGTGGCGGCACGGCCTGGAGCGGGTGCCGGTGGCGGACGGGACGCACTCCGGACTCGGCGCGCTCGCCCGGGAGTTCGAGCTGGCCGGCGGATCGATCCGCAGCGCGGTGGTGACGGCGGCGTACCTGGCCGCCGGGCGGGACGCGGTGGTCACCCCGGCGGATCTGCTGGAGGGGGCGCGGCGCGAGTACCGCAAGGCGGGGCGGCTGGTGCCGGGCGAGGGCTCCTGGTAGCGCCCGCCCCCGTGACCGGGTCCGGCTCCACCGGGGCCGGACCCGCCCGGCTCACTCCTGCTCGGCGGGGTCGATGATCATCCACTCCTGGTCGTCGTCGTTGGAGCAGTCGAACAGGGTGAGGTTGGTGCCGTCGCCCCCGTCGCTCAGCCCGGCGACGTCCAGGCACTTGTCGTCGCTCGCGGCGTTGCGGATCCAGTAGGCGCCGCTGTCCTGCCGGTCCAGCCACCACAGCTGGTTGTCGGCGGTCGTGCCGTCGCACGGGTACTCGGTGATCGCTGACGGGACCGGCGCCGCCCCTTCGCCCGGCAGGTCCATGCAGAGCTGGTCCTTGTCGTTGCGGATCTGGAAGAGGTCGGTGCCGGCGGGGCCGCCCTTGCGGTCGATCACCTCGAGGTTCCACAGCTGGTTGTCGGCGTCGGTGCCGTCGCAGGTGTACTCCTCCACCTGGCCGTCCTGCGTGCCGCTCTCGAAGCCGGGGATGTCCGCGCACTTGGAGGTGGTCGTGTTGCGCAGCAGGATCCTCGTCGCGGGCACCACGGGTTTCACCTTGTGCTCCGGGGCCTTGGCGCCCCCGCCGCCGCCCCCGCCGCCCCCGCCGCCTCCGTCGTCGCCACCGTCGCCGGTGTCCTTGTCGCCGTCGGACCCGGGCGGGGCGGACGACTTCGGCGGGGCCGGCGCGGAGGGTGCCGGCGGGGGCGCCATGGCCGCGCCCGCCTCGGCCGGCTTCTCCGCGGCACTCGTCCGCACCGACGGCTGGTAGGCGATCCACAGCATGAGGAAGGTGAGGCCGAGGGCCAGGAACAGGCCGCAGGCGGTGGCCAGCCAGCGGGGCAGGAATCCCCGCTGGACGTACGTCCCCTCGGCCGGCAGCGGATCGGTGCCGGACCGCACGACGTTCAGCGTGTACGGCCGCTGCTCCTTGGACCCGAACCAGATCAGGCGCCGCGGCTTCAGCGTCGCCTTCACGAAGGCGGCGCGGCCGGGCCCGATCCGTACGTTGCCGGGGTGGATGGTGTAGGACAACTGGTCGCCGGTGTCATGGCCGTTGACCGACGCCGTCACCTCGGTGTTGCCCAGATTGTCGATGGCCAGCCTCGGCCGCCCCCGGAACCGCCCCTTCACGGTCGGCGGCACCAGTTCGGCGCGCAGCTCCGTGAACGGGGTGATGGTGAGGTTGCCCTCCGGGACGGTGGTGGCCTCCGGGTGCTCGGTGGGGGTGATCCGCACCGCGTACGGGTTCGGCCCGGCCGGGGCGTCGGGGGTGCGGGGCGGGGCGAAGGTCAGTTCGACGGTGCCCGTCGTGCCCGGGTAGAGCCGCAGGGTCGCCGGTTCCACGACGGCCCAGGGGGCCACCTCGCCGACCGCCTCGAAGCGGTACTCGTCGACGACGTCACCGGTGTTGCGCAGACGCAGCCGTACCCGGGTGCTGCCCCCGGGGTCCACGGTCGCCGAGGCGGGTTCCAGGGAAGTCCACAGACTCATGCGGCCAGGCTACGAACAGCCGCGAAACGGCACGGCGCGGACAGGGGCGGGCCGCGTGCCCGAAGGGCCGGCCGGCACCGGCCGCCCGGCCCTCGACGGGACCCCCGGGAGTGCCCCCGCGGCCCTTCCCCGGGAAGGGGGCCGCCGGTACAAGGACAGGAGGGTGACCGAGCACGACCGCACCCGTGCGAACGCTCCGAACCGTTCAGCCGGTCCGCGGCGACCGGTGCGGCGCCCTCTCCCCGTACCCGCCGGGACCGCGCGCCCCGAACGGCGCCGTGCCGGGCGGCACGTGGGGCGGCGGCCACGGACCCGCCGGGGCCGCGCGCCGGTGAGCCGGGGGGCGGCCGGGGCCGGCCCGGACGCCCGTGCGTCGGGGGACCGTCGAGGTGGCACTGCCCCGGGGAGAGGCGGCGCGCGCACTTTCGGGCAGCTCGAGTGCCCCCGCTTCTGCACCGCCAGGCGTTTTCGGCCGGTGCTCCGCGCGCGAGGGTGGAGGGCACTCTGACTCGTACCCCCAAGGAGCGCGGAACATGCCGTCCTATCTGTCGCCCGGCGTCTACGTCGAGGAGGTGGCCAGCGGCTCGCGCCCGATCGAGGGGGTGGGCACCTCGGTGGCGGCCTTCGTGGGGCTCGCTCCGACCGGCCCGCTCAACGAGCCGACGCTGGTGACCAACTGGACTCAGTACGTCACCGCGTTCGGTGACTTCACCGACGGGTACTACCTGGCCCACTCGGTGTACGGCTTCTTCAACAACGGCGGCTCCGCCGCCTACGTCGTACGGGTCGGCGGGTCCGCCGAGGACGCCGCGACGACCGGCGACACCGCCCCCGCCGCCGTGTCCGGCTCCGCCGCCCCCGCCGCGCTGCCGCCCGGCGAGCCCCGGCAGCTCGGCACGTTCAGCGTCACCGCCGTCGCACCCGGCCGGCACGGCGCGCTCAGCGTCGAGGTCGCCGACCCGGAGGGCGAGGGCCCGGCCGAGCGGTTCAAGCTGATCGTCAAGGACGGCGGCAAGCCCGTCGAGTCCTTCGACGTGAGCGCGAAGAAGGGCGGCCGCACCTACGTCGTCACGCAGGTCAAGGAGCGCTCCAAGCTCATCACCGTGACCGAGGCGGCCCCCGCGGCGCAGCTGGTCCGGCCCGAGAACCAGACCGTCGAGCTGCCCGCCGCGGCCACCGCCGCCCCGGCCGTCCCGGACGGCGCGGAGCAGGCCCACCCCGGCCCGGCCCAGTACCTCGGCGACTCCGCCGACCGCACCGGCTTCGGCGGCCTGGAGGCCGTCGACGAGATCTCCATGGTCGCGGTGCCCGACCTGATGGCCGCCTACCAGCGCGGCGCGATCGACCTGGAGGCCGTCAAGGCGGTCCAGCTCGGTCTGATCGCCCACTGCGAGCTGATGGGCGACCGCGTCGCCGTCATCGACCCGCCGCCCGGCCTCAACGCCCGTCAGATCCGCGTCTGGCGGCAGGAGACGGCCGGTTACGACTCCAAGTACGCGGCCCTGTACTACCCCTGGATCAAGGCGTTCGACCCGGCCACCGGCCAGTCCCGGGTCATCCCGCCGAGCGGCCACGTCGCCGGCGTCTGGGCCCGCAACGACTCCGAGCGCGGGGTGCACAAGGCGCCCGCCAACGAGGTCGTGCGCGGCGCGGTGGACCTGGAGATCCAGATCACCCGCGGCGAGCAGGACCTGCTCAACCCGATCGGCGTCAACTGCATCCGCGCCTTCCCCGGCCGCGGCATCCGCATCTGGGGCGCCCGCACCCTCTCCTCCGACCCGGCCTGGCGCTACCTGAACATCCGCCGGTACTTCAACTACCTGGAGGAATCCATTCTGCTGGGCACCCAGTGGGTGGTGTTCGAGCCGAACGACCACAACCTCTGGGCCCGTATCCGGCGCAACGTCTCGGCGTTCCTCGTCAACGAGTGGCGCAACGGCGCCCTGTTCGGCCAGAGTCCCGAGCAGGCCTTCTACGTCAAGTGCAACGAGGAGACGAACCCGCCGGAGTCCGTGGACCTCGGCCGGGTCATCTGCGAGATCGGCATCGCGCCGGTCAAGCCGGCCGAGTTCGTGATCTTCCGGCTGGCCCAGTTCTCCAGCGGCAGCGGCGAGCTGGAGGAGTAGAGGAGCGGGGGAGCGGGCGGAACCGCCCTCCCCGGCCCCTGCCCACCCTTTGAGAAGCCCTTTCAGAAGGACCAGAAGGACAGGTAAGCGAACTCATGGCTCTCCCCAAGGCAGAAGACGTCCTCGTCGCACCGAATTTCGGGATCCAGATCGACGGCGTGATGATCGAGTACCTCAACTCGGTCAACGGCCTCCAGGTCGAACAGGACGTCATCAAGTACCAGCAGAACCAGGGCACCACCGGCCGCAGCAACGTCACCCTGATGCCGGGCGTGGGCAAGGACGGCCAGGTCGACATCGAGCGCGGCGCGAGCCAGTCGGACGCGTTCACCCAGTGGATCAAGGACTCGCTGGACGGCAACATGGGTGTCGCCCGCAAGAACGCCACGATCATCCTCATGGACTACGAGGACAACCCGGTCAAGCGCTGGAACCTGCGCAACGCCTGGTGCAGCAAGATCGTGATGAGCACGCTGAAGGCGGGCGACACCTCGCCGGTCACCGAGACGGTGACCATCGTGTTCGAAGACCTGGTCATCGAGTAATGCGACGTTCGGCTGTGGGTGCGCCGCGTGCGCGCACGGCTGCCGAGGCGGCCGCGGCCGACCGGTCCGCGGCGGCGGGAGCCGAGGTCCCCCCTCAGGCTCCCGCCGCCGCCCCGCCGGCGGACGTGGCACCGCGGCAGACACTGCGCACCGAGTTCCCCTTCGAGCTGCCCCGCGGCTACGTGGACGACGCCGGCACCGTGCACCGCGAGGGCGTGATGCGGCTGTCGACGGCGCGGGACGAACTCGTGCCGCTGCGCGACGTGCGCGTCCAGCAGAACCCGGCGTATCTGTCGGTCGTGCTGCTCGGCCGGGTCATCACCCAGCTGGGCACGCTGCCGAACGTGCACGACGGGATCGTGGAGAGCATGTTCGCCTCCGACCTGGCGTTCCTCCAGGACTTCTACCGCCAGATCAACGCCGAGGGCCACACCCGGGCGGCGGTTCAGTGCCCGCACTGCTCCGAGTCGTTCGAGGTGGAACTCGGCGGGAGCCGCCTGGGGGAATCGTGACGTACGCGACCGACCGGCTGCACGAGGAGATCGCGTACGTCGCCTACCACTTCCACTGGAGCCTGGAGGCGATCCTGGACCTGGAGCACCACGACCGCCGCGGGTACACGGAGCGGATCGCGTCCTTCGTGACGCGGTCCGCGGTGGAGGGCTGAGCCGTGGGTCTCCTGGACCGTCTGCGTGGCCGGGGCGAACGCCCGGCCGACTCCGCGGGATCCGCCGGGGCTCCGTCGGGGGCGGGGGCGACGGCGCCGTCCGCACCGTCGGCGTCCCCGGCGCCCGCGCCCGCCGACGCGGTGCCCGTACCGGCGGCGCGGCCGGCCGGGTGGCCGGGGCTGCCGCCGATCCAGCGGTCCGCGGCCGGGCCCTCCGGGGTCGCCGACCGCGGCTTCGGCGGACGCCTGCCGACGTGGCAGAACCCGTCGTTCACGGCGTCGTCGTCCCTCGGTGTCCTGAGCACCTCACCGGCACGGCTGCTGCCGCCGTCGCCCGAGCCGACGGGCGCCGGCGGTCCGGTGACCGGTCTGGAGCGGACGGCGAACGCCCCCTCCCGGACGGCGGCTCCCGGTCCGGCGGTGCAGCGCGCGCCTGCCGTGCCGCTGCGGGCCGTTCCGACGGCCGCGCCGGACGGTCCCGGCGGTGGGCGGGCCGGCGGGGAGTCCGCGCTGCCCGTGCGGCGGGCCGCCGTGCCGTCCTTCGGCACGGAGGTGCCGGTGTCGCCGCCGGCACCGGCGCAGGGCGTCCGGGTGACGCCCGCCCCGGCGCCGACCCGGACCAGCCCGCTGCTCAAGGCGCCGGCCGCCGCGCCGGCCGTGCAGCGCCGGTCCCTGCCCGCGGCGCGCCGGTCCACGCCCCCGGCCACCGCGCCCCGGCCGGCGCACGGCGACGGCGGGGGCGGCGGCAAGGGGGACGACAGGGGAGGCGGAACACCCGCCTCCCCCGGCGCCGTTCCCCCGCGCACCTCCCCGGCCACCGCCGACGCCCACCTGCCGGTACAGCGAGCCGTGCGGGACGCGGGCGCACCCGCCCCGGGCGGCGGCGCCGCGCCGGCGCCTCCGGTACGGCGCGCCGAGGGGTCGACCGGGCGTGACGCGGGTACGCCCGGCACGCCGCCGGCCGTCGCGCCCGCGCGGCCGGTCACGAGCGACCCGGGTACGCCGCTCCCGTCCGCCCCGGTGCAGCGCCGGACGGCGAACCCCGCACCGCCGAACCCCGGCGGCCCGCCGGCCGCGGGGGACGCGGGCGCGCCCGGCACGCAACGCCGGCTGTCGTCCGGGCCCTCGTCGGAGGCGGGTGCGCCGGCCCCGGCGCAGCGCAGGGCCGCCACGCCCACGCGGCCGGTCACGCGCGACCCGGGTACGCCGCTCCCGTCCGCCCCCGTGCAGCGCCGGACGGCGAACCCCGCACCGCCGAGCCCCGGCGGCCCGTCGGCCGCGCGGAACGCGAGCACGCCCTCACCGGATGCGGGCGCACCCGCCCCGGCGCAGCGCCAGGTCACCGCGCCCACGCGACCGGTCACGAGGAACGCCGGTACGTCGGCTTCGCCCGCCCCCGTGCAGCGCCGGACTGCGGACCCCGTGCCGTCGAACCCCGGCGCGCGCGACGCGGGCACGCCCGGCACGACGCCGCCCGCGGGGCAGCGCCGCGCGTCCGACGCCGCGACGGCGTCCCCGCGCGAGACGGGTGGCCCCACGCCGGGCCGGCGCGGCACCCCCGCACAGCCACTCACGCGCGACCCCGGGACGACGCCCCCGCCCACCCCCGTGCAGCGCCGGACGCCCGACCCCGCGCAGCCGGGCAGGCACAACCCCGCCGGCACGTCGTCGGGCAGGCGGGACGCGGGTATGCCCGGCACGACGCCGGCCGTGCAGCGCCGGGCCGTCACGGGCGACGCGAACAGCACGTCGGCCGCACGGGACACCGGCGCGCACAACGCCTCACAGGCGTCGCCGCGTGAGACGGGTGGCCCCACGCCGGGCCGGCGCGGCACCCCCGCACAGCCACTCACGCGCGACCCCGGGACGACGCCCCCGCCCACCCCCGTGCAGCGCCGGACCCCCGACCCCGCGCAGCCGGTGACGGGCGGCCCGGGCAGCACGCCGCCGGGCGCCCGGGACACGGGTACGCCCGGCACGACGCCGACCGTGCAGCGCCGCACTGCCGACTCCGCGACGGCGCCCTCGTCCGAGACGGGCACCCGCCGACGCCAAGCCGTCGAGCCCGTGAAGCTCACACGCGACCCGTCCCGCACGCCGACCGCACGGAACGCGGGCGCGTCCGGCACGACGCCGGCCGTCCAGCGCCTGGCCGCCGACACCGCGACGGCCGCCTCGCGGGAGACGGGCGCACCCGCCCCCGTACAGCGCCGGGCCGTCGAGCCCGTGCCGCTCACACGCGACCCGTCCCGCACGCCGACCGCACGGGACGCAAGCGCGCCCGGCGCGACGCCGGCCGTCCAGCGCCTGGCCGCCGACACCGCGACGGCCGCCTCGCGGGAGACGGGCGCACCCGCCCCCGTACAGCGCCGGGCCGCCGCCCCCGTGCCGCTCACGCGCGACCCGTCCCGCACGCCGACCGCACGGGACGCAAGCGCGCCCGGCGCGACTCCGACCGTGCAGCGCCAAGCCCTTGCCTCCGTCCCGCTCACGCGCGACCCCAACCGCACGCCGACCGCACGGGACGCGGGCGCGTCCGGCACGACCCCGGCCGTCCGGCGCCCCGCGGCCGACCCCGCGACGGCGCCCTCGCCCGGGGCGGGCACACCCGCCTCCGTACAGCGCCGAGCCGTCGACCCCGTGAAACTCGCGGGCGATCCCGGCACGACGCCCCCGTCCACCCCCGGGCAGCGCCGGACGGCCGACCCCGTGCTGCCGGTCGCGGGTGCCTCGGGCGGCACGTCCGCCGTGCGTGACCCCGGCGCGGCGCAGGCCGTACAGCGCCGCGTCACCGACGCCCCGGCCGCGTCCCCGCGCGAGGCGGGCGCACCCGCCCCGGGCGGTACGTCCGCCGTGCAGCGCCTGGCCGCCGACCCCGCGACGGCACCCTCGCGCGCACCGCGCACCCCCGCGCAGCCACTCACCCACGGCCCCGGCACACCGCCCCCGCCCACCCCCGTGCAGCGGCAGCCCGCGGGTGCGGCGTCCGCGGCGACGGCGTCCGCCGGGCCCGGCGCCTCGGACGCCGGTGCCGCGCCCGTCCAGCGGGCCTTCGCCGCCCCGGGGCCGGCCCGCCGTGCCGGGCTCGGGGCGCCGCTGCCCTCCGCCCCGGCCGGGCCGGAGCCGGGCGGCACGAGGAGCCCCGACGGCGCGGCGTCCCGGCGCGCCGGGCTCGGGGCGCCGCAGGTGCGGCGGGACGCGGCCGCCGGCCCCGTACCCCTGCGGGCCGCCGCGTCCGGCACGCTCTCCGCGCTCCCGCTGACCTCCCTCACCCCGCCCGCCCCGCCCGGGGAGCCGGCGGCCGTGCAGCGCTCCCAGCCGCGGTCGGCCACCGGTGCGCTCGCCGCCGCCGCGGCGGCCACCGTCGCCTCCACGCTGGGCAGGGTCCCGGCGTCGCGGGACGAGGAACCGCCGCCGGCCTACACCGCGGTGCCGCTCGACGGGAACGAGCAGCGGCCCCCCGCGGACCCGCCGCCCGCGTACACCCGGGTGCCGGCCGGGTCCTTGGACCCGAAGGACCTGACCGACTTCCAGCTCGACGAACTGGCGCACCGGATCATCGGCCGCGTCACCCGCATGCTCCGCACGGAGCTGCGGATGGACCGCGAACGGATCGGCAGGCTCCGCGACGACCGCCGCTGACGCACCCCTCCGCCTCGAAGACACCGAACGCACCGAACGCACGCGAAAGGCCGCCCCCGATGTCCCGCACGGACCCCGGTTCCACCATCTGGTTCACCCTGTCCATCGACGGCCAGAGCCTCGGCTACTGGAACGGGTGCGAGGGGCTGTCGTCCCAGGTCGAGGTGGAGCAGCGCCCCGAGGGCGGCAACAACGGCTTCGTCTGGCAGTTGCCGACCCGCATCACCTTCTCCCACGTCCGGCTGACCCGTCCGCTCACCCCGGACACCACCAAGGTCGCCAAGTGGATCTCCTCCGTGCAGACCGGGATCAAGCGGCCCACCGGGACCATCGTGGCCCGGCGCGCGGACGGTTCCGAGATCGCCCGCTGGGGGCTGCTCGACGTCCTGCCGGTGAGCTGGCAGGGCCCGTCCTTCGACGCCGGCAGCCCGGCCGTCGCCACGGAGGTCCTGGAGATCGCCCACCACGGCTTCACGGACTGATCCCCCGCCACCAGCAGGGAGACCGGCAACGCCGGCGCACCCCACCGGAACGAAAGGAGCGGCACATGGCCAACGGTGCCGGCAAGAGCCTCGTCCACGCCACCCTCGCCATCCACGAGCCGCCCATCGGCGACAGCCCCTCGCCGGGCGCGCTCATCAAGAACTTCACCCTCCAGTTCAACCCGGCGCAGCTGACCCTGTCCCGGCAGGCCGAGTGGAAGAACACCCCGGCCGCCAACACCCGGGACGGCTCGATCCCGGAGTTCATGGGCCCGGTGGCCCGGGAGATGACCGTGGAGGTCTTCCTGGACTCCTCCGACAAGCCCGGCAGCAACGCCGTGCTGAAGCAGGTCGAGGCGCTGATGGACTGCTGTGTGGTGACGGCCAGGAGCAAGGCCGCCGACAAGCCCTCGCCGCCCTGGGTGATCTTCCAGTGGGGCTCGTTCGCCACGGCCCGGTTCATCTCCTACGTCAGCTCCGTCGAGGCGTCGTACACGCTGTTCGGCACCTCCGGCGTCCCCGTCCGCGCCACCTGCCAGGTGTCGCTGCACGAACTGCCGCACGCCACCCCGGGGCAGAACCCGACCTCCGGCGCCCTCACCGCCCAGCGCGTGCACCGCGTCGTCGCCGGCGACACCCTCCAGTCGCTGGCCTGGCAGGAGTACGGCGACGCCTCCGCCTGGCGTGACATCGCCGAGGCCAACGGGATCGACGACCCCGCCCGGCTGGCCAACGGCACCGATCTGCTGCTGCCCGCCACGCAGGAGGTGCACCGCTGATGCCGCCGCTGACGTACTCCAACATCATCAAGGTCAAGTTCAACGGGATGGAGCTGCGCAAGACGATCGCCCCGCTGCTCGTGGAGGGCTGGGTCGACCAGGGCGTCGGCGTCCCCGCCGCGTTCCGCCTCACCTTCCGCGACCCCAACCGCACCCTGCTCAAGCGGCTCGGCGTCACCTTCGGCACCGACGTCGTCCTGACCCCCGTCGCGGGCGGCAAGGGCGCCGCCGATCCGCTGCTGACCGGCGAGGTGACCGCCCTGGAGGCCGACTACGACGGCACCGGCTCCTTCACCGTGATCCGCGGCTACGACCTCGGCCACCGGCTGCTGCGCCGGCGCCGCGTGGCCGCGTACACCAACGAGACGGCCTCCTCCATCGTCCGCAAACTGGTCGGCCTCAACAGCGTCCCGGTCGGCCGGATCGAGTCGACGAAGGCGCAGTACGAGTTCATCAGCCAGTCCAACGTCACCGACTGGGACTTCCTCGCCCGGCTCGCCGACGAGAACGAGATGGTGATGTCCCTGGACGCCAGGGGCAACTTCAACTTCGTCTCGCCCGAGCCGTCCTCCGGCGCGCCGTCCCCGGAGACCGACGGCGACAAGAGCCCGTTCGTCCTCCAGGCCCGGCACGACATCCTGCGGCTGCGCACCGGCGTCACCGCCGCCGACCAGGTCGCCGAGGTCGAGTCGCGGGGCTGGGACGTCAACCTGGCCAAGGAGATCGTCGCCACCGCCCCGGCCACCACCAACCCGGGCTTCGAGATCGGCGCCACCCCCGGCGGCGCGGCCCGCTTCTTCCGGCCGACCAAGCTGGTGCAGACCGCCACGCCCTACGACAAGCAGGCCGAGGTCACACACGCCGCGAAGGCGCTCGCCGACGACGTCTCCGCCTCCTTCGCGGAGGTGGAGGTCACCGTCCGCGGCAACCCCAGGCTGCGGCCGGGCGTCCCGGTGGCGCTCGCCGACACCGGCGCCCCCTTCGAGGGCAAGTACACCGTCACCTCCGTCCGGCACGGCTTCGGCGCCGGCCAGCACTACGAGTCGGCGCTCACCGTCAGCGGCCGCCAGTGGCGCTCGCTGTACGGGCTGGCCTCCGGCGGCACCGAGAGCGCGCCCCGGCTGCCCAGCGTCGCCAACGCCGTCGTCACCGACGTCACCGACCCGCTGGGGCGCGGCCGGGTCAAGCTCACGTTCCCGTGGTTGGACGACACCTACGTCAGCGACTGGACGCGCTCGGTGCAGCTCGGCGGCAGGAACGGCGGCGGGTTCTTCCCGCTCGACGTCGGCGACGAGGTGCTCGTCGCCTTCGACCGGGGCGCCCTGGACCACCCCTTCGTCCTCGGCGGTCTGTACAACGGCCGGAACCAGGAGACGAAGAACGACGTGCCGCTCTACCACGGCGCCCGCAACCAGGCCGCCCGGCACACCCTCTCCGACCGCACCGGCAACCGCGTCGACCTGCTCAGCGCCAAGCTGGCCCGCAAGCAGGGCGTCCGCATCCAGTCCGGCGACGACAAGCTCGTCATCAACCTGGACCGGACGAACACCGAGATCAGCGTCGACAGCAAGGGCACGGTCAGCATCAGGGGCAGCCACTCGGTGTCCGTCGAGGCCGGCACCAGCCTGTCGCTCAGCGCCGGGCGCTCCCTGAGCATCAAGAGCGGCGGCCCGATCAGCATCCAGGGCGGCAGCATGATCAACATGCGCAGCGCGGGCCAGATCGCCGTCAACACCGGAGGCGCCCTGAACATGGTGGCGGGCGGCGCCGCGACCCTGACCGGCGGCGGCGCCACCAACATCACCGGCGGCGGCACCCTGCAGCTCAACTCCGCCTCCACCAGGGTCGTCGGCGCGAGCTTCTCGGTCCTGTCACCCTCGTTCAAGGTCGCCATGATCCCGATGCTGGGTGCGTCATGAACCTCTCCCGCACAAGGCAGGTGGCTTGACTCATGGCCGAACAGTTCGTCGGCTCCGGCTGGTCGTTCCCGCTGCGCATCGGGCCGACCGGCGGCATCGCCCTGGTCAGCGGCGAGAAGGAGATCGAGGAGTCCATCCGGCTGATCCTCTCCACCGCGCCGGGCGAGCGGCCGATGCGCCCCGAGTTCGGCTGCGCCATCCACGACCTGGTCTTCGCCCCGGTCAACGAACAGACCGCCGGCCGCATCCAGCACGAGGTCCACCTCAGCCTGGACCGCTGGGAGCCCCGCATCGAGGTGCAGGACGTGGAGGTGTCGGTGGGTGCCGAGGAGAGCACCCTGCTGATCGACGTGAGCTATTCGATCCGCGGCACCAACAACCCGCGCAGCCTCGTCTTCCCGTTCTACGTCATCCCCTCCCACGAGGAGCCGGGCGCACCCGCGCCGTCCGACGGCCCCGGCCACCTCCCCGAAAGCGACCTCTGATGCCCCTGCCCTCCCCCAACCTGGACGACCGCCGCTTCCAGCAGTTCGTCGACGACGCCAAGCGCTACATCCAGCAGCGCGCCCCGGAGTGGACCGACCACAACGTCTCCGACCCCGGCGTCACGCTCGTCGAGACGGTCGCGCACATGGCCGACCAGATCGTCTACCGGCTCAACCGGGTCCCGGAGAAGAACCACCTCGCCTTCCTGGACCTGGTCGGCATCACCCTCTTCCCGCCCAGCGCGGCCCGTACGGACGTCACCTTCTGGCTGTCCGCGCCGCAGGAGGAGGCCGTCTCCGTGCCCGCCGGCACCGAGGTCGCCACCCCGCGCACGGAGAGCGAGGACGCGGTCGTCTTCGCCGTCGAACGGGACCTGCGCATCGTGCCCAGCGCGCTGCGCCACCTGGTCGTGCAGCACAGCGGCGAGACCGTCACCGACCACACGCACGATCTCGCCGAGGGCACCGACATCGGGTGCTTCGCCGAGTCGCCGCGCCCCGGCGACTGCATGCTGGTCGGGCTCACCGCCGCCGCGCCGCACTGCGCCGTCGTCCTCGAACTCGACAGCCGGGTCGACGGCGTCGGTGTCGACCCCCGCCAGCCGCCGCTGGTCTGGGAGGCCTGGTCCGAGGACGGCTGGCAGCCGTGCGAGGTCGACCGCGACGGCACCGGCGGACTCAACCGGCCCGGCGAGGTCGTCCTGCACGTCCCCGGCAGCCACGTGCTCTCGCGCACCGGCGGCCACGAGGCCGGCTGGCTGCGCTGCCGGGTCACCGAACCGCTGCCCGACCAGCCCTTCTACACCACCTCCCCCACCGTCCGCTCGGTGGAGGCCTGCACCATCGGCGGCACCACCGGCGCCGTCCACGCCGAGACCGTCCACGACGAGGCGCTCGGCGAGTCCACCGGCCTGCCGGGGCAGCGGCTGCGCCTCGCCCACGCCCCCGTCGTCGGCGACACCCCGCCGGTCCTCGTGCAGAGCGCCGAGCACGACGGCTGGGTCGACTGGGAGGTCGTCCCGCACTTCGCGGCCTCCCGCCCCGACGACCGGCACCTCACCCTCGACGCCACCACCGGGGAGATCGCCTTCGGCCCCTCGGTGCGCGAGGCCGACGGCAGCCTGCGCCAGTACGGCATGGTCGCCCCCAAGGGCGCCGTGCTGCGCGCCCGCCGCTACCGCATCGGCGGCGGGCGGGCCGGGAACGTCGCCCGGGGCGCGGTCCGGGTGCTGCGCACCTCCATCCCCTTCGTCAGCGAGGTCGTCAACCGCGAGGCCGCGCGGGGCGGCGTCGACGGCGAGACCGTCGAGGAGGCGAAGGTACGCGCCCCCATCACACTGCGCGCCCAGGAGCGCGCGGTGACCCTGCGGGACTACGAGGAACTCGCCCGGCGCGCCGCCCCGGAGACCGCCCGCATCACCTGCCTGGAGGGCGAGGAGAGCGACTACGGCTCCTACGCGATCCGGGTCCTCGTCGTCCCCCAGGCCGTGCCCGACCCGGGCGGGCGGCTGCGCTTCGAGCAACTCGTGCCCGGGGACGCGCTGTTGTCCCGCATCACCCGGCACCTCGACGAGCGCCGGCTGATCGGAACCCGGCTGGCCGTGGGGCCGCCGTTCTACCAGGGGGTGACGGTGGTGGCCACGGTGCACACGTTCCGCGGCGTCGACACGGACCGGGTGCGCCGGCAGGCGCACGACGCGCTCTACCGCCACCTCGACCCGCTGACCGGCGGCGCCGACGGCAAGGGCTGGCCGTTCGGCCGCCCGGTCCAGTCGGGGGAGATCTTCGCGGTACTGCAACGCGTCCCCGGCGTCGAACTGGTCGACGAGGTCACCCTCCACCCCGCGGACCCCCTCACGGGAAAGCGCGGCGACCCCACGGACCGCATCGACCTGAGCCGGCCGTCGCTGGTCTTCTCGTACGACCACCGCGTCCGAGTGATCGGCGACGCGTCATGAGCCGCCCCGAGGCCGACGGCGCCCGGCGTACGGCGCCTGCCCCGACGAACGGCGAGTGCGCCGGCCTCAAGGGGCGCGCCCTGCATGCCGCGCCCCTCCAGGAGAACGGCGAGCACGCCAACCCAAAGGGGCGCGGGGCTGTGACATGTGCGGCTCCGCCGCGCGGGCGCGACAAGCCACAACGGACCCGCAGCCGCGCACGCGCAGAAGTCCCCTGCCCGGAGGGCGCACGGGCCGTGTCACGGGGAGGTACCCCATGAGGGGGTCCGTCGACGGGCTCGGGTCGTCCGCTCCGCTGGGGCTCAACCTGCCCGCCGTCTTCGCCGACGACGACCTCGCCCAGCGCTTCGTCGCCGGCCTCGACGAAGTCCTCGCCCCGATCCTCAACGTCCTCGACTGCCTCGACGCCTACTTCGACCCGGCCCTCGCCCCCGTGGACTTCGTCGGCTGGCTCGCCGGCTGGGTCGGCGCCGAGACCGACGGCACCGACCCCGGCCGTCCCCAGCCGGAACCCCGGCTGCGCGCGGCCGTCGCCGCCGCCGCGTACCTGCACCGCGTCCGCGGCACCCGGCGCGGCCTCGCCGAAGCCGTCCGGCTCGCGTTCGGTGCCGAGCCGGAGATCACCGAGAGCGGCGCCGCCGCGTGGAGCGCCCGCCCCCTCGGCCCCGTCCCCGGCGCCCCCCGCCCCCGGCTCCACGTCCACCTGCGGCTGCCGGATCCCACCCCCGCGGACGCGCACCGCCTCGACGCCCTCGTCGCGGCCACGCGCCCCGCCCACATGCCCTACACGGTTCAGGTGACCGCCGCCGAAAGGAAACCGGAGAAATGACCACCCAGAACTGCGCCGAGTGCGGCACCCGCGCGGAACCGGGCCAGTCCTTCTGCGACGGCTGCGGTGCCGTACTGAGCTGGACCGACCGCGCCGGCACGGACAGCGCCGGCGCCACCGCACGCCCGGCCGGCACCGCCCGCCCGGCCCGCCCCGCGCTGCCGACCCGCCCCGCACCGGACGCCCGCCCCGCACCGGCGGCCGGCGCCGCGGCGACCGACACCCGCTCCGGCGACCCGACCTGGGACGCCTTCTCCCGGGCCGACCCCGCCGACCCGCTCCTGACCCGCAGGCCCGAGTCCGCCGAGCCCTCCGGGGCGGCCGCCGCGGCCCCCGGAGCCCCCGAGTACCTGGACGGGCCGCCCATCCCGGGCTCCCCGGACGGGGAGGACGCCGGGGACTCCGCGGACACCGGCGGTCCCGGGGCCACCGGCGGCACGGGCTCCACCGGGGACGTCGAGGACATCTACGACACCATCCCCACCCCGGCCACCCCCACCCCGGCAGCCCCGGCCCCCGCACCCGACGCCCTGTCCGACCGGGCCCGCTCGCTGCTGGTCCCCGTCGACGACCCCGGCCCCCGCACCGCCCCACAGCCGAACGTCGCCCCGGTGCTGCCCGGCGTCCCCGTGGCCGACCGCCCCGAGGTGCGCGCCCCCGGGCACGCCCCCGGCGCACAGGGCGGCCCGCCCTGCCCCTGGTGCTCCACGCCCAACCACCCGGACCGCCACTACTGCGTCCGCTGCGCCATGCCCCTGGCCGGCGACGGCCACACGGCCCCGGCCCACCGCCCGTGGTGGCGCCGGATCACGGACTTCCAGAACCGCGAGGCACCCTGGGCGGGCGACCGCCCGCGCCTGCGCCGCACCTTCGACCGGGTCCTGACCTGGGTGGTGGCCGCGCTCGTGCTGACCGGTCTGGTCTTCGCCTGCTTCCAGATCCCCAAGGGCGTCCAGGCCACCCGCGACCACTTCGCCAAGCGCGCCCCGCTCTCGCCGGACGGTGTCCGCGCCTCCCGTTCGTACCCGGGCCACAAGCCGGAGCTCGTCTTCGACAAGCTCAACAACACCTGGTGGGGCCCGGGCGTGGTGGAGTCCGGCAAGGGCGAGTGGGTGGAGGCGCGCTTCGCGCAGCCCACGCGGCTGCTGGACCTGCTCATCACCTCGGGCGTCTCCACCCACGCCGACCAGCTCAACCAGTCCGCCCTGCCGCACCTCGTCGAGGCCCGGATCACCACGGCCGACGGGCGCACGACCACCCGGACGCTCAACCTCGACCAGGCGGCCGGCGCCCAGCGCCGCGCCTTCCGCGCCCGGGACGTCGTCGCCGTCCGCTTCACCATCGAGTCGTCGTACGCGTTCTCCAGCAAGAAGCAGGTGGCGCTGGCCGAGATCGAGTTCTTCGGCCCGTCGAACGCGAGCGGCTCCTGAAGACGCCGGGGGCCGAGGACACCGGCCCCCGGCTCATTCCCCGGCTCAGCCCGCCGGCTTGGTGACGTTCCCGGCGCCCGGGGTCGCCGGGATGACCGTGGCCGGGGGAGTGAAATTCGGCGGCGGCGTCAGCGGCTGCACGGCCGTGCCCGGCTGCGCGGGCGGCGGGGTGAGCTGGTCCTGGGAGAGCTTCGGCGGCGTCGTCTCCTGGAACAGCACCTGGTTGAAGTTGACCAGCCCCGTCGCCTCGAGAATCGTGATGTGGTCCAGGACGGTGATGTTGGCCTGGTTGGCGAGCTGACGGACCAGCGTGTTCTCGGTGTTGGCCCGGATCTTGGCGATGGTCGAGAAGATCTGCCCGTGGGTGACCCGCAGGATGTTGGCGAGGTCGGAGTCGAACTGCTTGCCCTTGTCGGACTTGAGCGTCGCCACGAAGCCCTGCTGCTGCGGACTGGCCTGGTTGGGCAGCGCGATGTTCAGCTGCTGGGCGACCCGGCGGTCGGCCTCGTCGAGGGTGGCGTGCCCGTTGACCAGGTGCTGACCGGCGGTCCGTACGGCCTCGGTGGTGCCCTTCTGCAGGGCGAGTTCACCGGCGGGCAGTTCCCACAGCCCGGCCGCGCGCACCTTCACCACGAAGTCCCGGTCGGCCTCGGTCAGCGGCCCGCTGGGGGGGTTGGCGATCACGCGGCTCGACTGGGAGGCCGTCGTCTGGAACCCCAGCATGGTGGGGTAGGCGATCGCCGCCATGGTGAGGGCGAGGGCACCTCCGACGAAGAGGGTTCCCGCCGCGCTACGTGAAATGCCCATGGCACCTCTCCTGCTCGCGTCATCGCTCCACCGCGGGCGGAGCCGGACGCCCAGAGATACGGACGCGTCGCGCGGAAGCGCCTAAAGAGCAGGCAAAATCCGCAGCACCGTCACGTGTCACGCGTCACAGGCCCCGTACAGCCGGGCGACGGCCTCCGCCCGGCTACAGCGGGGGCTGGGCCGGGGCCGGGCCCAGGGTGGTGGTGCCGGGGGCGGTGCGGTGGCCGAGGCCGGTGCGATAGGCGTCCAGGGCGGCCTCCACACGGTTGGTGCGGCGCAGCAGATCGCCCAGCAGGCGGCACAGGTCGGCCAGATCGCCGGCGGCGCCCGCGCGTTCCAGCAGGCTGAGTGCGCGCACGTAGTGCTCCTCGGCGGTGTCGGTGTCGCGGGCGTCCTCCGCGATGATGCCGAGCAGCCGGTGCGCGGCGGCCGCGTGCACGGCGCCGCGCTCGGGGGAGAGGCCGCCGAGGACGCCGTGCAGCAGCTCCGACGCCTCCTCGGACCGCTCCCGCCGGTGCAGGACGTCGGCCAGTTCCACCGCGACCTGGCTGCTGTAGAGCGCGGCCCGCTTCTCCGACAGCATCGCGAGCGCCTCCCGCAGCTCGCTCTCCGCCCGCTCCAGCCTGCCGTCCTGCGCGTACAGATACCCGCGCATCCAGTGGCAGTTGGCCAGCTCCGTGCGGATCTGGAGCTGACGGTAGAGCTCGGCGGCCTTGGCCAGCGAGGTGTCGGCCTCGGCGATACGGCCCTCGGCGATCAGCGTGCGGGCCACCGAGCGGTGCATCCGGGCGAGCAGCGCCGGGTCCTCGACCTGCGGGGCGAGCGCGAGCGCGAACTCGGCGGCCTGCGCGGCCCGCGCGTGCGTGCCCATGTCCATGTACGGCCCGATCGCGCTCGCGTACAGCAGCAGCAGCGCGTCCGGATCGTGCAGCCCGGACCGGTTCAGCTCGTCGAGAGTCGTCTCCAACAGATAGCAGGCATACCGCAGTTCACCCGCCAGATAGTGGGCGACCGCCCGGCCGCGCACCGCCGGGACCCGGGCCGGCAACGGCGCCCCCGCGTCCGTCAGACACCGTTCGGACCGCTCGAAGAACTCGCGCGCCTCGGTGACGTCACCGGTGTCCATGGCGCACTCGCCGAGCCCGAGCAGTGCGGCGGCCCGCTCGGCGGGGAGCGCGTGCTCCTCCGCCTCGGCGAGCAGCGCGGCGTACCGCTCGGCCGCCACCGACGCCTCCCCGGTGGCCAGCGCCCGCTGCGCGTCGGTCAGCCGCAGCCGCAGATCGGTGGCCAGGTGGGGCGGGCGTCCGGTGGCCAGCTCCTCGAAGGCCACGCCCAGCCGCTCCGCGATGTGCCGCAGCGCCGGGTCCGAGGCGCGCACCCGGCCGGCCTCCAGGGTGGAGATGTACGCGGGGGTGTACGCGGGCTCCGCGAGCTGCCGCTGGGTCAGCCCGCGCGCGGTGCGCAGCCGCTGCACCCGGCGGCCGATCACCTCCGGCCGGTCACGGTCCTCCTGCTCCCCCGCCGCGTGTTCTCCCACAGCCCCAACTCCCCCTGGATCCCTTGTGGTCAGGCTCCCACAGGCTCTACGTTAAGCGCCGTATTAAACACGCTTAACGAAGCACTGTCATGCGACGCCGACGCCAGCGCCGTCGTCCGGCCGCCGCCGCCCGCCGTACGCCCGCCGACCTTGCGAGGTTCCCCATGACCCGAGGCACGTCCGCGCGATACGTCAGAGGACTCGGCGCCGCGCTCATCGCCGTCACCGCCCTGCTCCTGGCCGCCAACGCGGGCCCGGCCCGCGCGGGCGACGACGGCACGACGACGGTGCACCAGGTGGACGACACGGGGGTGTCGGGGGTGCCGGGCGTGTCGGGGGTCTCGGCCACGGGCCGGTGACCGCCGCCGGGCACTGAATCCGCCCGGATTCCTGGGCCTTCGGCCACCGGGTGCGCGATGATGCGCCGGTGGTGAACTCGGGGGAGGGGCGCGGGGTTTCGCGCCGGGGTCTGGTCGCGGGGTGGGCGGCGCTGGTCGTCGTCGGATTGACTGCGCTGTATCTGAGCGGACCCCGGCTGTCGGCGTCGGTGGGCACGGTCGTCGCGGTGACGGCGCTCGGCGGGGCGGTGGTGTCCGGGACCCTCCTGTTCCGGGGCCTGTTCCGGCGGAGGTCCGCCCCGCTCCTCATGCGCCGCTCGCTCCCGCACCAGCTGGACGCACACCTCCTGTCCCAGGTCCGCGTCGTCGAGTCCGACGCGCTGCGGCGGCTGGAGGGAGTGCTCTCCCCGCCGCTGATCGTCCCGGGCCCGGACGGCCGGCCGAATGCCCTCTCCGGAACGACGGTGTACTGGAGCCTGGCGGAACTGCACCGAACCCGAAGCCGCAGGCGGGTCGTCCTCGTGGGGCCACCCGGCTCGGGCAAGACCACCGCCGCCCACCGCTTCGTCCTGGACCGGGCGGAGAATCACCAGGACGGCGAACCCGTGCCGGTCCTGGCCGACCTCTCCACCTGGGACCCGGCCACCACGGGCGTGCAGGAGTGGTTCGTCTCCGCGCTCGCCGGGCGCTACCGCCTGGAGGAGAGCGAGGTACGGCCCCTGGTGACCTTGGGGCGGATCCTGCCCGTCCTCGACGGGTTCGACGCGATCCCCGCGCCGCAGCGCGACACGGCCGCGACCCAGCTGCGGGGGTGGCTGTCCCGCTCCGAGGGCCACGTCGTGACCTCCCGCGGGGAGGCGCCCGAGGTGAGGCGGCAGCGGACCATCGGGTTCGCGGTGGAGCTGGGTCCGCTCCCGGCCCCCACGGTCGCGAGCCACCTCACCACCGTGGGCGGGGACCGCTGGACGCCCGTCGTGCGCGCCCTGGGGGCACACCCGGACGGCCCCCTGGCCCACGCCCTCTCCTCCCCCTGGCTGCTCTCCCTCGCGGTCAGCGGTTACGCGGACCCGAGCCTCCGCGACCCCGCCGAACTGACCGGCGACCGCTTCCCCGACGAGGACGCGATTCGGCAACGGGTCCTCGACACCGCCGACCCGACGGCGACCATCGAGGGCGACAGCGGCAGCAACCGGCGGCAGCGCCTGGAACTTCTCACCGACGCAATGGGCGGCGAGGACGACGGGCTGCTGCTGTGGTGGCGGATGGCGCAGAAGTACGGCTCGCGGAAGCTGTGGGCGGCGCTCGCGGTGGTGCTGGTGGGTGTTCCGCTGTCGTTGACGTTCGTCGCCGACGGCCGCTTCGGCGGACGGCTCGCCTGGACACTGCTGGCCGTGTCCTTCCTGCTGTTCACCCCGCACGTGCGCAGCGCACCCGTACGACTGCTGCGTCCCCGGGTGCTCCGTGCCGTGGGCGCGGCGGCGGTGGCGTACGGGTGCGTGTGGGGTGCGTCCCTGGCCGACTTCCCGAGTGCCCGGCCCCCGGTGCTGTCCTCGCCCTCCGGTCTCGTCCTCGTCGCCGCCTGCCTGTGCGCCGGATACGTCGTCGTCGCCACGCGCTCGGACACCGAACCTGCCACGGGCCGGACAACGGGTGACCTGCGCGTCAACGGACGGGTGGCACTGGCCAATGCCTGCGCGTTCACCGTGCTCTTCTGCCTCCCCGCGGCCCTCACCACGGACGGTGGTGGCTGGCAGACACTGCCGTGGTACGTCCGTATCGCCCTGCCGTCAGGCGTGTTCGCCTTCACCCTCCTCGTCGGCACCGCCTGGGGACGGTACCGGCTGACCCATCTCCGCTTCGTCCTCAGCGGGGACCTCCCGGTGTTCCTGGGCCGGTTCCTTGCGTCGGCGGAGACGCACGGCCTGCTCGCCCGCGCCGACGGCTACGGCCGGGGTTGCCACGCGTTCCGCAACGACCTGGTCCGCACCGCGCTGGCCACCGGAGGTGCGCACCGGCTGCCCCACGTACGGGCCGTGCAGCTCGCGGCCGCGGAGATCCGGGCGGAGACCGTCGCCCTGCCGGAGGCCGTCGCTTACCTGACCTACACGGCGGACGGTGACGCGGAGACGTACGAATGGGAGGCGGACCGGTTCGGAGACCGCGTCGGCTCCGTCCTCGACAACGAGCTGCGCACGGTCGCGGACGCCGGCCGGTCCGCGTACGAGCGCTACCGGCAGGCGCGCCGGCGGATGACCGAGTCGCTGCGCGGGCCCCGGTGGGCGCGGCCGGCCACCGCAGGGTGGTACGAAGCCGGCTCGATGGTTGCGGCAGTTGTGGCCTTCTCCACCGGCCCCGGGGCAGGGGCCCCCGGCGGCATGTCCCAATCAGCGCTTATCGCGCTGGGTATTCCGGTGGCCTTCTTTGGACTGGTCGGGCGTATCGGGGATTTCCTTCTCCTACCCAGATGGAGGCTGGTCGTCCCCCACGTGCCGACCCGGTCGACTGCCCCTCCGATCGGTGAACGATTGATGCTTTTCGGCGGCCTTAGCCTCATCGGGCTGGCGCTGCTGCCGCCCCTCGTACCCGACCACGTCCGCCCCTACGTCCTGTACACCGCCGGCACCCTCGCCCTCCTCCTCGCCCTCGCCTGGCTCTACGCCCGCCCCTACGCCACCCGCGCCCGCGCCGCCCGCAGTGAGGACCCCGACGACTGGCCCGAGGCGTCGGAGCCCCGGTACCGGGACGCCGCGCGGCAGGCGCGGCAGGACTGGCTGACCGCCGTCGCGCGGGACGGGCTGATGCCGCTGCTGCGGGGGTCGCTGCGGGCCGGGGACGACACCTCCGCCGTGCCCGTGCTGCCCACCGTCGATCCCTCCCGGCTCACCGGGAGCCGCCGCTCCGACCAGTTCGTCGGCACCTCCGCCACCGCCGAGATCGACTACCACCTGCGCGAACTCGACAGCGCCAGCATCGGGATCAGCGGGCCGCGCGGCGCGGGCAAGTCCAGCCTGATGCAGCGGTTCTGCACACCGGGGCCCACCTCGGCCGCCGACGACCTGCTCGTCCTCGTGCCCGCGCCGACCTCGTACGACCCCCGCGAGTTCCTCATCCACCTGTTCGCCGAGGTGTGCCGCGCGATCACCGGGGAGGCGCCCGGTGCCGACGGGCGCCCCGGTCCCGTCCCGGGCCGCCGCGCCGCGCTGCTGCACCGGATCGGCGCCGCCGTCACCACCCTCGCGGGCCTCGCCGTCGTCCTCGGCACACTGTTCCGGCCGCAGTTGGCCTCCGCCGCCCACCGGGTCACCGGCCACCCGCACGCCCTGCTCGTCGCGGCCGGCGTGCTGCTCGTCGCCGTCGGCGTCGGCTGGTCGCTCGCCCCGTTCACCGGGCCCGACCGCCGCCGCCGCGGCACCCCGCGCGGCGGCGCCGAGGCCTCGGCCGCCGCGCATCTCCGGCTGCTGCACTACCAGTTGACGTACCAGCACGGCCGCACCGCACAGCTCGCCCTGCCCGGCGGGCTGCAGGTCTCCGACGCCGGGCAGACCCAGCACACCCGGCAGCTGCTCACCTACCCGGAACTGGTGAGCCGGTTCCGGGAGTTGCTGGACCAGGTGGCGCTGGAGCGGCGGGCGCTCGGTGGGCGGGTCGTCATCGGGATCGACGAGCTGGACAAGGTCGGCAGCGCGCAGGAGGCCGAACGCTTCCTCAACGACCTCAAGGCCGTCTTCGGCATCCGGGGCTGCCACTTCCTCGTCGCCGTCTCCGAGGACGCGCTCACCGCCTTCGGCCGGCACCTGCTCGACGTGCGGACCGTCTTCGACAGCGCCTTCGACCGGGTCGTCGCCGTCCGTCCGCTCGACCTCGCGCAGGCCCGGGAACTGCTCGAACTGCGGGGCGTCTGGCTGCCCGACCCGTTCCTGTGGCTGTGCCAGATCCTCTCCGGCGGGCTGCCCCGCGATCTGCTGCGCGCGGTGATGAGCCTGGCCACGCACCGCGCGCTCGACCAGCTCACCGGGCTTCCCCGGCTGGCGGAGCGGATGATCGAGGACGACGCCCGGGCCGTGCTCTCCGCGCAGACCCGGCACGCGGCCGGCCTGGAGGGCGCGACCGCGCCCGCCGTCGCCCGCTGGATCGCCGACGTGGCGCAGGGACCGGCGGCGGCGGACGACTGGGAGGCGGCGCTGGGCCGGGTGCCCGCCGTACCGCCGGACGAGTACGAGACGGCCCGTGTCGTCGCCCAGGTCCGCGCCTACCTCGCGCTCGGCGCGACGCTCCTGCGCACCTTCACCGGTACGGCCGTGACGGTGGCCCGGGGGCGGCGGCCCGACGGCGCCGTGGACCACCTCACCGGCGCCCGTGCCGCCCTCGCCACCGAACCGGAGGCGTCCTGGGCCGCGGTGGTCCGCCACCGCGCCGGGGACCCGCCGCTGCCGGCGCTCCCCGAGCCGTAGCGGACGGCCCCCTCAGTCCCCCAACGCCTCGCGCAGCGCCGCGTCCAGGCGGTGGGCCAGGGTCGCGTCGCTCGGCGGGGAGTCGCCGAACAGGGGGCCGAGCTCCTTGGTGAACGTCTGGGTGAAGGCGCCGTACAGAGGGGTGCGGGGGCGTTGTACCGCGCTCTTCAGGGCGGGCAGGAGCGTGTCGCGGGCGTAGGCGGGGCGGCCGGCGCGGTCGCGGGGCATGCGGTCGGCGCCCTCGCCGGTCGGGGACGGGGTGGGCGTGGCGCCGCCTGCGTCGGCGAGGCGGCAGGTGACGTCGTCGTCGGTGTACGCCGACTCGCGCGTCGCCGCGAATCCCGCGTCCAGCAGGCAGCGTTCGCTCTCCTCGCTGGTGAGGAACGCGACCAGCTCCCGCGCCATGCGGGCCCGCGGCGAGGACGCCGTCACGGCCAGGTCCTGCCCACCCAGCACCGCGTGGCCGGGCAGCCGGGTGACGCCCACCTGGTCGGCGTCGAACGTCTGGTGGAGCGTGCGGTAGACGTACGGCCAGTGGCGCAGGAACGCGGTGCGGCCCGCCGCGAAGTCGGCGAGCGAGGTGTCCTCGCGGGAGCGGACGGCGTTCCCGAGCGTGTACAGCTCGTCGGTGCGCTTGCCCAGTTCGACGATCCCGGCGGTCAGTTCGTCCACGGTGCCGTCGTACCGGCCTCCGCCGTCCGTGAGGGAGAAGTCCTTCGTGGCGCTGGCGAACGCCTCCAGCGCGTTCACCGTAAGGCCCTCGTAGTCGTCCAGCTGCGTCGTCCAGCCCTTCTCGTAGCCCTTGGGCGGCTTCTTGCCGACAGTCCGGACGAGACCCTGCAACTGCTCCCAGGACAGATGCCGGTGGTCCAGGTCGCGCCGCTGCACGTTGGCCGCGCGCAGATAGTCGCGGCGGTAGTACAGCAGACCGACGTCGCTGTTGAACGGCACCGCGTACACCTTCCCGGCCCAGCGGGCGGTGCCCGCCACCGACGGGACGACATCCTTCTCGATCATGTCCTCGGGCAGCGGCCGGATCAGCCGCGCGGCGGCGAACTCCGGTACCCACGTCACGTCCAGGTTGACGACGTCGTACTGGGCGCTGCCCGACTGCAGCGCCCCGAGCAGCTGGCTGCGCTGCGCGTCGGCGGAGCCGGGGAGTTCGACGAGCCGGGCGCGGAAGCCGTCGTCCTGGTGGACGCGGTTCCAGGCCTCGATGAGCTGCTGCCGGACGCCGTCCCTGCCGGTCACGTCCCGGCCGCTGGCCACGACGATGTCGCCGGGCTCGTCGTGCGCGGTGGCGCCCGCGGTCTCGGGACCGGGCCCGCCCCCGCCGGTGCAGCCGGCGAGGACGCCGAGAAGGAGCAGCGCCACAAGGGCGGCCGCCTTGCGTGTACACGCTCCCGTCATCCGTCCTCCCCCGTTCCCGTCCGCGCGACCTCGTCCTTCAGACCCGCGCCGACGTCCCCGCCGGCGTCCAGGCAGCGGCCGCCGCTCGCCTCGGAGATCCGGGCGTCGGGGCGCGCGGGGGCGCAGCCGCCGTTCGTCAGCGACACCATCACCACCGGGATCGCGGCCGTGCGCGCCTTGTCGAGCAGCGTGTCGAGGCGGGCGCCGGTGAGCCGGTCGTCGTCCTCGTCGTCGGTGAGATAGACGATCAGCTCGGGCCGGTCGTCGTCGGTGCCGCGGCCCGTCATGTCGTCGAGCGCGGCGCGCAGCGCGGCGTACGGGTCGGACTCCGCGTCGCGCACGGCGGCCTCGCGGTCGAGGGTGCGTTCCGCCGCGGCGCGCCGGTGCGGGCCGAAGGAGAGCAGCAGCCGGTACGGCTTCTTCGCGCCGGGTTCGGAGGCGACCCCCCACACCCCGTACTCGTCCTGGTCGCCGAGACCGCCGAGGGACTGTTTCAGTATCCCGGGGCCGCCGCTCGGGCCCTGCCACTGCCCGCCCATGGAACCGGAGCTGTCCAGCAGGAACAGCACCCGGCCGGGGCCGTGCGCGCCGCGGTAGGAGGCGAGCGCGGACTCCATCGGCTCCCGGTCCGCCCCGCCGGGCAGCGCCCCGGGCTCGCGCAGCACGCCGTGCGCGGTCCGGCCCTCGTCGAGCAGCGCGTGGCCGCCGGCCGCGGCGCGGAACCCGGCGGCGCCGAGCACCCGCTGCCCGCCGTCCGGTTCCTTCAGCCAGTGGTAGAAGTCCTCGACCGCCCCGGTGCGGCGCGGTTCGTCGCGGTCGGCGTCGTCCCAGTGGACATGCACGAAGGCGGGCTCGACGCCGGGGACGTCCGAGGGGTACTCGGCCGTGCGCGCCACCCGCGTGGTGTGCGCGCAGCCGACGCCGCTGCGCAGCAGGAACTCGGGGACGAGCGCGGTGGTACGGCGGTCGACGGCGCCGCTCTCGGGCAGCGCGCACAGCAGGTCGACGGCGGTGGACGAGGGCGGGCCCGCCTGGGCGACGCGCTGCTCCCCGGCGGCGACGCCGTCCCCCGACGGGCCGTACAGACCGATCGTGGAGAGCAGTGCCGCGTCGGTGAACTCCGGGTCGGGGCGGCGCACCTCGGCGTCCCGGTCGCGGTCGGTGAGGGCGGTCAGGAGGGCGGCGAGGGTACGGCCGGACCGGTCGCCCGCGGGGGCGGCGAGCCGGTCGGGGACGGCGAGGACGAGCGGGGAGTGGGCGAGCGTGCCGAGGGTGCGCAGGACGGCGGCGTACGAGTCGGTGTCCCGCTCGGCGGTGACGCGGGCGACGTCGGCGCGGGAGGCGGGGATCCACACGTCCGGCTGCGCGCCGACGTCCCGCTGCGGGTTGGTGTCCTCGTCGCGCGGGTCCCGCCAGTCCTCGGTGCGCTGCCGCAGCGCGGTGACGACGTCGGCGGCGCCCGCGCTGTAGACGGTGATCCCGGTGCGCCGGCAGCCGTCGGAGCCGGTGTTGGCGTCGGAGGTGAGGTAGGCGTCGGCCGCGTCCCGCACGGAGTGTTCGAGGTCGGGGTCGGTCAGCACGCGCAGTTCCAGGGGTGGGCCGCAGGAGGGGTCGCCGCCGGGGCCGAAGAGGGCGTAGCCGCCGAGGGAGGTGGCGAGGACGGCGAGCGCCAGGGAGAGGACGGCGGCGCGGCGGCGGGTGCGGTGGGGGTGGGGGCCGGGGCGGTCCGGAGCCGGGCCCCGGGAGGCGCCGCCCGGGGCCGGCTCCCGTAAGGAGCCTCCCGGGTCCTGCCGCGAGCCCCCGTCGAGGTCCCGCAGGCCCCTGCCCAGGCCGGTCAGGGCGAGGGTCACCTGGCCGGTCCGCAGCAGGGCGGTGCCCAGACGCCGCAGGAACGGCTCGCGGGCGGGCGGCCGGGGAGCGGGGAGGAGTGGCTTGGGGGTGGGGTCGGTGCCAGGGCTGGGGTCGGGATCGGAGCTGGGGCCGGTGTGGGTGCCGGTGGTGTTCCGGTTCGGTGCGCCCGTGAGCGGTACCGACGGGCCCGGTTCGGACCCCGCCACCAGCAGCACGTCCTCCTCGCCCGCCGTCCTGCTCTGCGGGGCCCAGGGCTCCTCGCGGAGCGTGCGGTGGTGGGCGCGCAGATGGCTGTGCAGCGGCTCCCACAGGTCCTGGAAGGCCATCGGGTCGCCGCTGCCGAGCAGGTGGACCAGCTGCTCGGTGAACGGGGTCGGCGTCGTGTCCGGGCCCGCGTCGATGCGGTGGTTGGCCTGCACGCTCATCAGCAGCGAGATCCGCCACTTGTCCGGCAGCGTCTCCCACACCCGGGCCGCGTTGCCCGCGAAGCAGCAGTCCAGGATCACGACCACGTGCCGCGCCCGGCTCGTCGCGAGCTCCGTCAGCACGCTGCTGAACGCGTCCGCGCCCGGGAACACCGCGTGCTCGCCCGCGACCACGCGGGCGTTGCGCAGTTGCAGGAACAGCTCGTTGCCCGCGCTCGGGATCGCCCCGTGCCCGGCGAAGTAGAACAGCAGCAGCCCCTCGGCGTCCCGTACCGCCGTGCGCAGCGCGTGCCCGAAGCGCTCCTGCGAGGGCGAGCGCGCGACGGTGATCTCCCCGTCCGCGAACACCCCGCCCCGGCGCAGCACGTCCCGCAGCCGCGCCACGTTGTGCTCCACGGCCGGGAGATGGCCGGGCACGCCGTCGGGCTGCGGCTTCGTGTACTTGTACGCGGACACGCCGACCAGCAGCGCGCGGTTGGCGTGTCCGCGCGGGTCGAAGGGGTCCACGGGGCTACCCCTCGTCGGGGGTCACCGCGTCGACCCGGCCGTCGGGGGGATCGCCGCGTTCGACGTCGCGGCGGTTCTCCTGCCAGGCGCTGAACGCCCGTTCGACGGTGACCGTGACCCGGCGGATCAGTTCGCCGGAGGCGCCGCCGACGAACGCGAGGAAGATCTCCATGCCGAGGCCCATGGGGCTGCCACGTTCGACGGTCGCGGTGGTGTCCGAGCGCATCTGGATGAGCAGCCTGCCCTCGCGTACCAGCGCCTCCAGTGGCTGTTCGCGTTCCAGCCAGCTCTTCAGTGCGTCGATGTCGCTGTCGTCGGCGGTGCCGGACAGTCGGACACGGATCCCCTGGTCGGCCACGCCATCCCCCTCAGCCATGACTCCCCATCATGGCACCAGGGGGTACGAGACGGGAGGGGCTTCGCCCCTTCCGACCCCATTGAGGAGTTTCTCGGCCGCGACGCTCCACCCGGCACGGGGCTTCGCCCCGTTTCGCGCGGTTCCCCGCGCCCCTGAAAGACTGGGGCCGGCCCCCGATCTTTCAGGGGCGCGGGGCTGTGTCGATGTGCGGCTCCGCCGCGTGAGCGCGACAAGCCACGACGCACCCGCAGCTAGGAAACGTGCTGTACCGACGGCTCGCCGCTCGTCGGGTCCACCCCGTCGAGTTGCTTGAGTCGCTCCCGTACGTGCGCGAGCGCACCCTCACGCCGCCCCGGAACCCGCTCGCGCAACTCGGCCAGCTGCGCCCCGAGTTCGCGGGAGTGCTCCACGTCCTCGATCCGCGCCCACTGATGGTGGGCGTGATCCACCGCGTTCTCGACCGCCACCGCGTCCGGCGCCTGCCGGGCCCACAGCCGGGTCGTGGCCACCGCGAGCCAGGTACGGCAGCTGCGCACCGGGTCCCCCGCGAACATCGCGAGGTCCGCCCGTACCTCGGACCAGTGCAACGCCTCCTCGGAGGCGGGCCCGTGCGCGCTCAGCGCCTCCTCCTCGTACCGCGCGGCCAGCGCCTCCGCCTCCTCGTGCCGTTCGGCCTGGACGGCGGCGGTGAGGGCGGCGTGCGGATCGGGCTCCGCCGGCGCGGGCACCGGTTCGGGCACGGCGGGCGCGGCCCCGGGCACAGGCGCCGGCACCGCCTCCGCACCCGGTGCCGGCCTCGGCACGGGCACCGGAGCCGCGACCGGTGCCGGCACCGCCGCCCCGGCGCCCGCCCCCGCGTCCCACGTCAGGACGACGTCCCCGTACGCCCCCGTCTCCTCCGCCAGCCGCGCCAGCGCCTGCTGGTGGAGCTGGGGGAGCGGCGGCCGGTGGCCGCTGCGCAGCAGCGTGGCGACCGCCTTCATGTACGTCGGCGCCGCGACCGACCGGCGCGGCGGGGGCGGCGCCAGGCGCCCGTACAGGCTCACGCCCGGCCCGGCGGTGAGCGGCCGGGCGGCGAGGTGCTGCCAGGTCTCCGGGTCGGCGTGCAGGTCGACGACGAGCGACGTGGCGCCCGGCGGCCGCAGCCGCAGCTCCTCGGTGATCCACTGCCAGGGGAAGCCGGTGTAGCGCACGGTCGCCGGCGTGGAGCGGGCCAGCGCCACGTGCGGAAGGTGCTGGCGCCGGTCGAGCTGGAGCTGGCCGGTGAGGAAGACGGTGAGCGGCGCGGGCGCGGCGGCGGCGGCCCGCAGCCGGGTCAGCACGGCCTGCGGTTCCAGCGGGTCGGCGAGCTCGACGACATTGGCGGTCTCCGTGCCGGACAGCACCGCCGGGGCGACCGCCGCGAGGACGGGGAGCACGGAGGCCGCGTCCACGAGGCGCCCCTTGCCCGCCGGTGAGGCCGCGAGGAGCAGCACGGTTCCGGGCATCGTTCCCTCCCCCATCGAATGCATCGAACGCATCTGAACGCACCCGACGCACCTGAACGCATCCGGATCCTTCCGTATGCGTCGGTCACGCAGGTGCGCGTACGTCCGTCCAGCACGGTAACCCGCTGGGGGCCCCGGCGGGGGCGTCGGGGGCGCGAACATCCGATGCCGGGGCCGCAGTCGGCCCACCCCGATCAGCCCATTCCCGCTCGCCCCCGGCCCGCCGCTCCGCTTCGCTTGACCCGTGTCCCGGAGTTCCGCCCGTCCCCCGATCGCCGCCCTCCTCCTCGTCATCGCCTGCCTGCTCGTCCCGCTGTCCGTCCTCGCGGTCTGGGCCACCCACGGCATCGGGGACACCGCCCGCTACGCCGCCACCACCGCGCCGCTGGCCACCGACACCGAGGTGCGCGACGCCATCGCCGCGGCCGTCACGGACGACATCATGCGGGAGATCGACGTGGGACCCCCGCTGCGCGCCCCCGTGCACGCCTACGTGCACGACGCCGTCGTCTCCTTCACCGGCACCGAGGCGTTCCGCTCCGCCTGGGGCACCGCCAACCTCGCCGCCCACGACGCCGTGCTTGACGCCCTGCGCGGCGACGGGGACCGGGACGTCCCCGTCACCCTCGACCTCGCCCCCGCGACCCGGCAGTTGAAGGAGCAACTGGTCGACGACCACGTGCCGTTCGCGGAGCGCATCCCCGTCGAACACACCCGTATCACCCTGCTCCCCGCCGACCGTCTGACCCTGTTCCGGAAGGGGTTCCACGTGCTCGAATTCGCCGGTTTCTGGCTGCCGCTGGCCACGCTGGTGTGCGCCGTCGCGGGCATCGTCGTCGCGGTGTCCCGGCGCCGCGCGGTGATCGCCGTCGGGCTCGGCACCGCGCTCGGCGCCGCGCTGCTGGCGCTCGCCGTCCTCGTCGGCCGGGTGCTGACCCTCTCCGGGCTGCCGGACGACGTCTCGCAGCCGGCCGCGGGCGCGGTCTACGACGCGCTCACCGACACCCTG